>NZ_CP147404.1:1153333-1476666 GCF_037201805.1 Bacillus sp. FJAT-52991
GAAAATCAGTTTGCTCAATTTCCTTGGATCAAAAATAATGGAGGGTCGATCGTCTCTATTGGAGGAAGCGGTCGAAACCTTGCAAATGTAGATCAAATCAAAAGGAACTACCCATCACTTGGCGTACATGGATATGAAATGTCGGTCGAAACGATTAAAGAGTTGCGAAATGAATTTTCCGATATGTCCCATGAAGAGCTAGAAAAAGTAGATGGTCTTTCTAAAGAAAGAGCGGATCTTATTTTGCCAGCATTAGAAGTTTTTTATCAATTGTTGCTACATTCTAAATCAAAGCAAATAATCATTAGCTCTAAAGGGCTAAGAGATGGCGTGATTATGGAGAGGCTATTGAAGAAAAAGGCAGAAACTGAACAAGAAGTGAAAGAGCAAGGCACTAATCGTCTGTTACATAGTTATCAAAAAAATGAACAAGGTTTTAAACAAGTGGCCATACTAGCCAAACAACTAATAGCCCAAATGAAAAAGATAAAAGCGATACAGATAAGTAAAGAAGATGAATATCTCGTTCATCAAGCGGCGCTATTGTTTTATCTTGGAGAATATATTTCTAGTAGTTCAAAAGGTCCTAACACATTCTACCTATTAACCAATTCTATCTTTGATGGGTATTCGCATAAAGAAAAAGTGAAAATCTCGATATTGGCTTCTTTTACTAACAACTCGGCCTTTAAGCAAAATATAGAGCCGTATAAAGAGTGGTTTACGAAAGAAGAGTTTCAACAAATGAGAGAACGTGGGGCGTTACTCAAGCTTTGCTACAGTTTGAATAGCACAAAAAGAAATGTAGTCGAAGAAATTCAAGTTTGTAAAAAGGATGGTACAATGGAAGTAACTGTGTTTTGTAACAAAAACTATTTAGCTGAGCAATATCAAAGTGAGAAACAAAAAAGACATTTAGAAAAAGCTTTACAGTTACCTATTCAACTTATTTTTATTAGACAATAAAAAAACAAGAAGGTGCAAATCATGGGGGAAAACATGAAGACGGATTTATCAAGTCCACAGTATTATAATAACCGAGAATTAAGTTGGCTGGCTTTCAATGAAAGGGTTCTTCAGGAAGCATCGGATCATCAAAGTCCATTGCTTGAGAAGTTGAAATTCCTTGGAATTTTCAGCTCGAATTTGGATGAGTTTTTCATGGTACGCGTAGCTGGATTGAAGGACCAAGTGAAAGCCGGCTTTAATAAGCCAGAGAATAAAGCGGGTCTTACACCAAAGCAGCAATTAAATGCGATTTGCCAAAAGACACAATCCTTAGTGGAGCGTCAATATGAAGTATTCAATAAAGAGATCTTACCTAATTTGAATAAAGAAGGGTTTCATGTAGTACCGGTAGAGAAATTAAATAAAGACCAGCTTGAATTTCTTCAAGCTTATTTTGATAATGAAATTTTCCCAGTATTGACGCCAATGGCGATTGATGCGTATCGTCCGTTTCCTATGTTATTAAATAAAAGTATCAACTTGCTTGTCATGCTAGAAAATGAAGAACCGGACGCTGAAAGTGATTGCGTGGCGATTGTTCAAGTGCCATCTGTACTAGGTCGAACGATACAAGTACCGGCCGAGGACGGTGAATATTCCTATGTCTTACTTGAGAGCGTGTTGCAATATTTTGTGAGTAGAATTTTCAAAGGCTTTAAAGTGAAATCGACCAATATTTTTAGAATTACACGCAATGCAGATTTGACGATTCATGAAGAGGGAGCTCGTGATCTTCTGCTAGAAATAGAAAAAGAATTAAAAAAACGCAAATGGGGTTCAGCCGTCCGCTTGGAAATGAAAGGAGAAGATTTAGATCAAGAAGGTCTCGATTATTTGCTAGATGAGTTAGAAATTCATCATAAAGATGTATACAAAATTGACGGCCCACTCGATTTAACATTCTTGTTTTCATTTGCGAAGAAGCTGCAGGATATTCGTGAAGATCTTGCCTATGAAACATTTATTCCTCAACCGCCATTTGATTTACATTCGGGAGAAGATATTTTCGAGAAAGCACAGCAACAGGATTTGCTTTTCTATCACCCATATGAATCCTTTGAACCGATCGTTGAATTTGTTTCACAAGCTGCGGATGATCCTACGGTGTTAGCTATTAAACAAACATTGTATCGTGTAAGTGGAGATTCACCTGTTATCGAAGCATTAAAACGCGCAGCAGAAAAAGGAAAACAAGTAACAGTGCTTGTAGAATTAAAAGCGCGTTTTGATGAAGAAAAGAATGTTCATTGGGCAAAAGAGCTAGAAAAAGCAGGCTGTCATGTTATTTATGGCATGCATAACTTAAAAACTCACAGCAAGATTACACTCGTTGTTCGTAAGCGCAATGGCAAAATTGAACGATTCGTTCATTTAGGAACAGGCAACTATAATGATCAAACAGCTAAGTTATATACTGATCATGGTCTCATCACGTCAAAAAAGAAATTCGGTATCGATGCGACTAACTTCTTTAACTATTTAAGTGGTTACACTGAAAAGCCAACCTATAATCACCTTGTGGTTGCGCCTTACAATATTCAGGAGGAATTTATTCGTTTAATTGATGAAGAAATTTTGTGTCATAAAAAACATGGAAATGGGCATATTATTGCTAAAATGAATTCATTGACGGATAAGACACTGATTATGAAATTGTATGAAGCATCTTGTGCAGGTGTGAAGGTAGAATGTATTATTCGTGGTATTTGCTGTCTCCGTCCAGGCATTCCAGGTGTTAGTGAAAATATTCGTGTAACAAGTATCGTTGGTCGCTTTTTAGAACATAGTCGTATTTACTACTTCCACCATAATGGAGAAAGTAAAGTGTATTTATCCTCAGCCGATATGATGACACGCAATATGATCAAACGTGTTGAAATATTATTCCCGATTTTTGATGGCGTATTAAAGCATCGTATCGTTCAGTTTTTAAATCTTCAGCTGAGCGACAATGTGAAAGCCCGCTATCAAGATAATGAAGGCAATTATCATTATGTTGAACGTCAAGAAGGAGACGTCGTTATCGACAGCCAAGCGGAATGTTTAAAGGCAGTTTATCGCATTCGTGAGGACGAAGAATAAAGTGAAACTTCAATCAGTGGGGGTTTTCTTCACCCCCCACTGATTGTTAGTTGAACGGATCGGGCGTTTACGGGCTGTTGATCCCCCACCTACATAACTACGTTCCTTCTGCCATGTTGAGGTGGGGGTCTTACAGCCCGTTAATGCGGGATAAACATTTGTTGCTAGTATAATCCGACAAGAGCTAGATTTCCCACTAAAACATTGTGTTTGGAGGTGGTGAAATTTGGCTCTTTTAAATGGAAGGAATCAAAAATGAATATTTTATTGGTAGCTGCTGGTGGGGCTGTAGGCGCCGTATTTCGCTATTTGCTAAGTGGATTGAATGGAAGTTTCTTTCCTTTTGGTACATTGCTCGTCAATATAGCAGGAAGCTTCATTTTAGGTATTGTTACTGCTCGAGTCATCAGTAAAAGAATGAAAAAAGAAACGTCATTATTTTATGGCACCGGGTTTTGTGGTGGTTTTACAACAATGTCCACTTTCTCTAAGGAAGCGGTGGAACTGTGGCAAACGGATACTCTATTAAGTGCTCTTTATGTGACGATTACATTAATTACAGGAATAATAGCTAGTTCGATTGGGTTAAGAATGGGGAGAGGGACGTAATGGATATGATGATTGTAGCTGCTGGTGGAGCCATAGGAGCGGTTTTTCGTTATTTGATTAGTTTGTTGGTTTCTAATACCAATAGCCCCTTCCCATTTGGTGCTCTCATTGTTAACTTAGTAGGTAGCTTTTTGCTTGGATGGGTTGCTTCTTCTCTCTCCGTTAACTATCAATTGTTTATTGGAACAGGTGTGTTAGGAGGGTTCACGACTTTTTCAACTTTTAGTGTAGAAGCTGCATCATTATACGAGAAAAATTTACTGTTGTTCACAATATATTTGTTACTGACGATCATTGGATCTATTCTTCTTTTTAACTTTGCTTCATCATTATAAAAAGCAAATATTTATGAAGAGGTTTCTAAAGTGACGATTGTAATTTCTAATACCGACAAAAACCGAAATGGGAGTCTTGTTGTTCCAAGTCCTCGGTTTATGTATAAGGTTAAATGTTTGTTTCTAGGGACTTCATATTGCCCCTCTATGTACCGCTGTGCATAAGTAGGGGGTGATCAAAGCTCTTATAATCGGCAACTGGACTTGCCCTCCGTGGGAATGTCCGCTAAGTTGCAAATGGATACATTAAATCTCTCAAAGACTAAATTATTAGAATATTATAAAATATGATAAGATAATATTGAGTGATTATTCATTTATTATTAATAGCAAACGGGGGAGATGGGATGAAAGGTAAAGTTGTGATTGTTACTGGTGGTTCTAGTGGAATGGGGAAATACATGGCGAAGAGGTTTCTGGAAGAAGGGGCAAAGGTAGTGATTTCTGCTCGAAGTGAAGACAAGTTGCAGGCTGCAAAAGAAGAGATAGACACAGGGAATGGACATTTGTTGACGGTCCCAATGGATGTGCGTAACCCAGAGGATGTTCAGCGGTTGGTAGAAGCGACTAGTCAACATTTTGGTACGATTGATCATCTTGTGAATAATGCGGCTGGAAACTTTATTGTTCCTGCTGAAAAGCTTTCCGTCAATGGATGGAACTCGGTCATTGATATTGTATTGAATGGAACGTTTTATTGTTCCAGTGCGGTAGGGAATTACTGGATTAAACATGGAATTAAAGGTAGTATAATAAACATCGTAGCTACGTATGCGTGGAATGCAGGAGCTGGTGTGATCCATTCAGCGGCTGCGAAGGCAGGTGTTTTGTCAATGACGAGAACGCTAGCAGTCGAGTGGGGACATAAGTATGGCATTCGAACAAACGCGATTGCTCCAGGTCCAATTGAACGAACTGGAGGAGCGGAAAAACTTTGGGAATCAGAAGAAGCGGCGAAAAGAACGCTTCAAAGTGTACCTCTTCATCGGTTAGGGAAACCGGAAGAAATTGCAGGTCTAGCTCTTTATTTATTTTCGGATGAGGCTGCTTATATAAACGGTGAATGTGTGACGATGGATGGTGGGCAATGGTTAAACCGTTATCCTTTTTAATGGTAGGCTTTGTTAAACAATGATATTGATTTCGATTGTTTCCGTTTCATTCAAATGAGTCAAAAGTCAACACTACGCGTTAATATAGACTAATAGTAAGTAAGGACCATCGTTAAAGATGGTTCTTTTTATATTTAGGTTATTTTTACAATTATATACTATTTTTACCTTTAATATTTAAATAATTTAAAGTATAATAGAAAAATGATCATATATTAAAAGTTGAATAAATAATCATTTTTTTGTATAATTAAAAAGATTCTTGAGTTGGAGGAAGAGTGGATGGATGCATTAGAAATTATGTCACAGCTTGATCACGTCACCCCTTTTTTTCAACCGATTTTTAGTGCTGATGAGCATAAAGTCATCGGGTATGAAGTTTTAGGGCGTTTCTTAGTAGGCGATGAAGCAAGAAGTTTAGGTCCTTTTTTTCATGATCAAGAAGTACCTGATGAATATTTAATTGAGGTAGACGATCTTATATTAAAGAAAGCGCTATCACTATATTTGAATTCTGGTATTCAGACGACGTTGTTTATTAATAGAAATGCTCGATTGTTGAAAGAAGACTATGGAGAGCATTTATTGACCATTTTGCAAGAATATGAAGAGAAAGGCTTGCAGTTAAGCCATATTGTTCTTGAAATTTCTGGATCAGAATACAGTAAAGAGTTAGAGCATGTCTTAAGGTATTATAAAACGCTTGGCATTCAAATTGCGATTGATCACATCGGTGAAACGAGTGGAGATATTTATAAATATACGGGCTATTCACCCGATATTTTAAAGGTAAGTTTGCAAGCGTTGAGACAAAATTCTTCTGGTCAAACGTATAAAGATATTCTATATTCGATCTCGATGCTCGCTAGAAAAATTGGGGCTTCTCTTCTGTTTGAGAGCATTGAAATGGAGTATCAATTGCAATATGCCTGGAAGCATGGGGGAAGATACTATCAAGGGTACTATTTATATGAGCCTTGCGACCATTTTCTTGAAGAGAACATTCAAAAAGAAACGCTAAAAAGAAAATGCCAGGAGTTCATTCTTCATGAAAAGCGCTCGCTTGAGAAAGTATATTTGTTAGCGGAATCCGTTCAAAATGCGCTGCAAGATGTTGTGTCCAAGTATACGAAGCAAGCCATAACGAAGGAACAATTACTAGTTGAAATTGGAAAAAAATTTGAAGATATGTGTTTTCGTTTATATATATGTGATGAAAACGGATTTGAATTAACTTCAAATTATTTCAAAAAAGAAGGCAGTTGGATTTTTCAGCCGGAGTACTTCGGTAAAAACTGGAGTTGGCGACCATATTTTTTAGAGAACATTTTACGGATGCAAAAAAACAGAATTGGTTTAATCTCTGATTTGTACAGCGATATCGAGAAAGGAGAAACGATTCGAACCTTTTCTTATCCTTTAAATGAACGTGAATATTTATTCATAGATATTTCATATGAATTTTTATTTGAACAAGATGGTTTACTTTATTAACTTTGAATAAAATCACGAGACTAACCAATACTACCGATACAAAGTTCGATAGGGAGTGTTGAAGTTGAGTGATTTTTTCATTGTCCTAATCTTTATTGTATGTGTTACGATCCTTCTGTCTGTATTTTATACTGTTCGGGTATTTAAGCAACAACAAACAGCAAAGGAAGGATTAGATTCGTCGATCCCGGAAACTGTACAGCAGCATCCATATGTGAAAAACCCTATTTTTTGGGCCTATATTATCGGCTTCGGTGTTTTATTAGCTTTCATCTTTTATTTAATAGCTAATCGATAGAAAGATAAAAGAGCGGAGGCTCATGATTAAATGGATAGTGGAGCCTCCTTTTGATTTAGAGGTTATGCTTGTCTAAAAGTTCGGTTAATCTTTCGATGTTAAATCCTCGTACGACTTCGTTTTCTACAATAATGGTTGGAGTAGATAAAGATTCCCACTTTGTTTGTAGCTCTTCCTTAAATGCTGAAACGGAAGCGATGTTTCTTTCTTCATAGCGCACTCCACGATCGTTTAAAAACAATTTTATAATATTGCATGGCGGACATTCTGGTTGGGTATACAAAATAATAGAAGTCACTATTTTTTCCTCCTATAAACTCATAAAAGCCTTACTTTAAATATAAAATAAAATAAAACAGTTGGATATGAAATAGATGTATGGTATATTTCATTTGCCTATTTATTTTATAACAAAAGGATTATGTACGGTCAAAAACAAAATAAATATTGGAAAGATAGATGAAAGGGGCCAACCGATAATATGTCACAATTAATGGGAATTATCCAGCGTTTAAAATCATTGCAAGAAGGCGGAGAAGCAGGCGAGGTTCAACAACGATTGTTTGAAGTGAACGGCAAAACTTTATGCCAGGTGAAATACTTTCCAGGAAAAGATACATTTGAACTGGAAGTATACGATAAAGACGGTAAAGGAAGTAAATATCCTTTTGATGATATCGATATGACGGCAATTGAGATCTTTGATTTATTGCAAGAAGAAAAACAACAATGATCTATATAATGCCCTGCTTCATTAAATGAGCAGGGTTTATCTATGTTTAATAATGGAACAAAAGCGGGTAACTTTGATATAATGAAGAAAAGATGGGATCTATTATTTGGATAATAAAGCGCTTACAAAAAGAATAAAGGGGTAGTCAAATGATTTCTTTTCAAAGTAAGGACGTACTAAATACAAATATAATGGATTACATAATCCCGTCAGAAAAAGTCGCCCATGTTCAACCGGGGAATAACCTTGAGCATGCGCTTTTGGTGCTGACAAAAAGCGGTTATACAGCTATTCCGGTTTTGGATGCTAAATACCGATTACAAGGATTAATTAGTATTCCGATGATTACCGAGGCCATTTTAGGTTTGGAAAGAATTGAATTTGAGAAGTTGGAAAATATGAAAGTGGAAGAAGTCATGGAGATCAATAAGCCGTCGTTAACGATCCATGATCATTTCCGTAAAGCACTTGGATTATTAATCAATCATCCTTTTTTGTGTGTCACCAATGAAGAAGGGGAATTTCAAGGAATCCTGACGAGAAGGGTGATCTTAAAGCAACTGAACTATCACGTTGACCAGTTGAAATGAAAACTTATAGAATGGTCTAATAGAGTCAGGCCCCTATTGATCAAATACAATGCTAACTTGCGTTGTTAAAGGGGTTTGGCTTTTTTTTGTATCGGCAGATCGATATTTAGCACAAGGTGAATGGCTAACGTTTGGAGGAGATAGGAATGTTGTTTTCGGAATCTCAGCTACTAACTGTATTAGCTGAAGAAATGAATATGAGAAAAGCCGCGGAGCGTTTATTTGTCTCTCAACCTGCACTCTCACAACGATTACAAACAATAGAGAAGGGTTGGGGAACGAAAATATTTAATCGAACGACAAAGGGATTAACTTTGACACCAGCTGGTGAAATGATTATTCAATATTCTAAAGAAGTGGTGGAGAAAAGAGAAAAGGTAGTCGAAAACATTCAATCACTTGAATCCGAAGTTCATGGAACGTTAAAAATTGCCTGTGCGTCTATTGTAGGTCAAAACTGGCTACCTCAAGTGTTAAAACGCTTTGTTGAAAGATATCCTCATGCCAAAATCTCTTTAATGACCGGCTGGAGCAGTGAGATCTCTAAAGCGTTATACGAAGGAGAAGTACATATAGGGATTATTCGCGGTACACCCGATTGGAAAGGAAGAAAAATTCACTTATTTGAGGATAGTCTATTTTTAGTTGATAGAGAAATTAAATATGTATATGAAATATTAACAACAGACAAGCCGTTTATCCAATTTAAAAGTGATTCAACATACTTTCAGGAAATACAGGAATGGTGGCATCGTCAATTCCAAGGTGCTCCTAAGCAATCCATTGTTGTCGATCAAATTGAGACGTGCCGACAAATGGCTTTTAACGGGATAGGCTATGCGATATTACCTGAAATCACATTAAACGGAACGTCGAGCGAGGTGTATAAAATACCGTTGCTTGATCAAGACCAGCACCCTCTTCGGCGAGATACGTGGCTTCTAGGATATGACTCAGCATTTGAGCTTAGACAAGTCCAAGCATTTATCGAAGTGATTGAAGAGTTTAAACAGTAATTATGCTGCTGAGTGAAAATTGCTTGTGAAATTCACTTCACTCTGTTAAATTAATAAGAAATGCAGACGAAATCGTCAGCAATACATAAGTTGTTAGAGGAGGAATACATAACGTGAAAATGATGGATGCACATGAAATTATTTCATTCATTGGCAACAGTAAAAAGTCAACACCAGTTAAAGTATACTTAAAAGGTGAGGTAGAGGGGATTGACTTTGGACCGTCTGCTAAAACATTTCTTCAAGGGAAATCTGGAGTAGTCTTCGGGGAATGGTCAGAAATTTCTGAAGCTATTCAACAAAATGAAGATAAAATTGAAGATTACGTAGTTGAGAACGACCGTCGTAACTCAGCACTGCCTTTATTAGATCTTAAAGGAGTCAATGCTCGTATTGAGCCGGGTGCGATTATTCGTGATCAAGTGGAGATTGGCAATAATGTCGTTGTTATGATGGGAGCTTCTATTAATATCGGCTCTGTTATTGGCGATGGAACAATGATTGATATGAACGCTGTCCTTGGCGGCCGTGCGACTGTCGGGAAAAACTGCCACGTAGGAGCGGGAGCAGTTATTGCTGGTGTAATTGAACCACCATCTGCTAAACCGGTTGTGTTAGAAGATGATGTATTAATCGGAGCGAATGCCGTTGTTTTAGAAGGTGTAACAGTAGGAAAAGGCTCGGTTGTTGGAGCAGGAGCGATCGTAACGAAGGATATTCCTCCATACTCTGTAGCAGCGGGCGCTCCAGCAAAAGTGATTAAGCAAATTGATGATAAAACAAAGTCTAAAACAGAAATTATGCAGGAGCTTCGTAAACTATAAAAAGCTACTGTTACGGTAACGAAGGATCAGGCGTGGGCTTTTCAGCTCACGCCTGTTTTTAAAGAAGGCTTTCTTAAACAACGATGTTGATTTCAATTGTTTTTGACTTGTTTCAAAATGACCATTTTGTACGCTTGAATATAGTCTTAAAGAAAGAGAAGGATAGATATGACAGTTAATCGCTTTATTCAAATAAGAAGAGATCTTCATCAAATACCGGAATTGGGATTCCAAGAATGGAAAACACAACGTTATTTATTGGATTATTTGCAAACATTGCCGCAAGATCGTTTAGAAATTAAGGTGTGGAAAACAGGGATATTTGTGAAAGTGAAAGGAACCAATCCTTCTCGCCTGATTGGTTATCGAGCGGACATCGATGGATTGCCTATTGCTGAGAAAACGGAGCTACCATTTAGCTCTACACATGAAGGAGCAATGCATGCGTGTGGTCATGATATACATATGAGCATTGGTCTTGGAGTGTTAACTCACTTTGTAGAAACAGAAATAAATGATGATTTATTGTTTATATTCCAGCCAGCAGAAGAGGGACCAGGTGGCGCTGAGCCAATGATGAAAAGTGAAATGATGCAGCAATGGATGCCTGATGAAATCTATGCGCTTCATATTGCGCCTGAATATCCAGTCGGTTCAATCGCAACAAAACCAGGCCTCCTGTTTGCTAATACATCTGAATTATTTATTGATTTAAAAGGAAAAGGTGGACATGCAGCATATCCTCACGAAACGAAAGATATGGTTGTTGCAGCGGCTCATTTAACGACCCAGTTACAAACGATCGTAGCAAGAAATGTAGATCCGCTTGATAGTGCGGTGGTGACAATAGGGAAGATCAGTGGCGGAACCGTCCAAAACATTATTGCAGAGACAGCCAGAATGGAAGGTACGATTCGCACCTTGTCAGCTGAAGCGATGCAAAAGGTGAAAAAGCGGATTGAAGCGCTAGTAAAGGGGATCGAATTTGGATTTGACTGTGAAGCAGTTATTGACTATGGAAGCAATTATTATCAAGTGAATAATGATCAAGCTGTGACAGAGCGTTTTATGAGTTTTATGCAAGAAAAAGAAGAAGTTCAGCTAGTCGTTTGTAAAGAAGCGATGACAGGTGAAGATTTCGGTTACATGTTAAAGGAAATACCAGGGCTGATGTTTTGGCTTGGAGTAGGTTCTGAATATGGCTTGCATCATGCAAAACTCAACCCAAATGAAGAAGCAATTACTTTGGCGATAGAAGCGATCACAAGTTATTTCTACTATTTGTCGGATCAAGGTAAATAGAATACTTTTTATTTTGTTCGTTACGCCGATCATGATACACTAATAACTAGTAATGAGAAAATATCATTTACTTTCTCATTTAAAAGATAAATTATAATTTGGAGGGATTTTTAGTTATGGCAGAACGCATGGTAGGTAAACAAGCTCCGCGATTTGAAATGGATGCAGTATTAGCTAACAAGGAATTTGGTAAAGTAAGCATTGAAGAAAACGTGAAAAACGAAAAATGGACAGTGTTGTTCTTCTATCCAATGGACTTTACTTTCGTATGTCCGACAGAAATTACAGCATTATCAGACCGTTATGATGAGTTTGAAGATCTAGATGCGGAAGTAATCGGTGTGTCAACTGACACTATTCACACTCACTTAGCTTGGATTAACACAGACCGTAAAGATAACGGACTTGGCGATCTTAAATATCCTTTAGCTGCTGATACAAACCATGCTGTATCTCGTGAATATGGTGTGTTAATTGAAGAGAAAGGCATTGCACTTCGTGGATTATTCATCATCAATCCTGAAGGTGAGCTTCAATACCAAGTAGTGAATCATAACAACATCGGCCGTGATGTAGATGAAACTTTACGTGTGCTTCAAGCACTTCAAACAGGTGGACTTTGCCCTGCTAACTGGAAACCTGGTCAAAAAACTCTATAAGAAGCATCGGTTGTTTTATAAAAAATAAAATAAATTGAAAGGGGCTGTCCCAAATGAAAAAGTCAAGTGCCTTCTACATCAGTTATCGTGATAAACGATGACCATTTGATGCTAGATAGCAAAACTAGACGCTATTGGGACAGTCTCTTTTGTCCAAAAGAGGGAGGCTGTTTTTAGATGAAATTAAGAGAAACAATGCCAGAATTAAACGGTGCCGTAGCTTGGTTAAATGGTGAGGTAACGAAAGAGCAGTTAATCGGTGAAAAACCAACGTTAATTCACTTTTGGTCTGTAAGCTGTCACTTATGTAAAGAAGCGATGCCACAAGTGAATGGTTTCCGTGATCAATATAAAGATAAACTAAATGTAGTTGCTATTCATATGCCTCGTTCTGAAGATGACTTAAATATGGAGCAAATTAAAGCGACAGCTGAAGAACATGGAATTACTCAACCTATTTTTGTTGATAGCGAACATAAATTAACAGACGTATTCGAAAATCAATATGTACCTGCTTATTATGTGTTTGATAAAGAAGGACAACTTCGTCACTTCCAAGCAGGTGGAAGTGGAATGAAAATGCTTGAAAAGCGCGTGAATCGTGTGTTAGACGAAACGGAAAAAAGCGAGTAATGAATAACAAAAACCGACCAGTCAATTAGCTGGTCTTTTTCTGTTAAGATCAACGTTCTTATTGGATGAAGGGGATATAGAAAGAAATAAAAATAAGCCTTATTGATCTGTGGTAAAATAAGCATAGGTTTAATTTTGTTTAATTAGTGGAGGAATTTTTGTGAAAAAAGAGTTTGTTGTCATTGGTTTAGGTCGTTTCGGTGGGAGTATTTGTCGAGCGTTAGCAGAACAGGGGATGGAAGTCATGGCCATTGATGTCGATGAGGATCGGGTAAATGAATTTGCTTCGATTGCTTCTCATGCTGTGGTAGCGGATACAACAGATGAATCCGTTTTAAAGAGTTTAGGTATTAGAAATTTTGATCATGTGATTGTGGCAATTGGAGATGACATTCAATCAAGTATTTTAACAACGCTCATATTAAAGGAAATAGGTGTCCAACGAATTACAGCAAAGGCGCAAAATGACTACCATGAAAAAGTGTTAAGAAAAATTGGTGCCGATCAAGTGGTACATCCAGAACGTGATATGGGAAAAAGAATTGCTAATAATATGATTTCAAATAATGTACTAGATTACTTAGAGTTGTCAGATGAACATTCCATCGTGGAAATTGTCGCGAATGAATTGCTAGCAGGCAATTCAATCATAGATTTGGATATTCGGGCACGATACGGTATTAATATTGTAGCGATTAAAAGAGGTAGAGAGGTCATTGTCTCTCCTCAAGCGGAGGAACCGATCCAAAAAGATGATTTATTAATTGTTATTGGTGCCGACTCGGATATTAGTCGTTTTGAGAAGAAAGTAATGAATGGATAATGAACAAAAAGGATGCAAGTTTCTTTGCATCCTTTTTGTCAGTTCATTTAATTTGTAAGGTGCCCAGTAAAGGGTTTACACTTCCATAATAATTGGCAAAATCATTGGACGACGCTTCGTTTTTTCATAAAGAAACGGAGCTAATGTATCAATGATTTCATTTTTGATCTCGGACCATTGAGATGTTTTCTTGTTTAGCACTTTATGAATATGTTTATTGAGCATGCTTTGTGCCTCATAAATTAAGTCACCAGATTCACGCATATAGACAAATCCACGAGAAATAATATCCGGACCCGCTTCCACCTTATAGTCCTTCATATTGATGCTTACGACAACAATAACGAGTCCTTCTTCAGATAAAATCCGGCGGTCGCGCAATACAATATTTCCAATATCGCCGATCCCGCTACCATCGATATAGACAGAGCCAGAAGGGATTTTCCCTGCAATTTCAGCAGAATCCTTGCTCAACGCTAACACATCTCCATTGTCCATAATAAAACAATGGTCTTCTGGTACGTCACAGTCTATCGCATGTTGAATGTGAACCTTTTGCATACGATATTCCCCGTGAATCGGCATAAAGAATTTAGGTTTAATTAAGCGAAGCATCAGCTTTTGTTCTTCTTGTCCACCATGACCGGAAGTATGAATATCACTTAATGATCCGTGAATGACTTCAGCACCTGCACGATAAAGCATATTGATCGTCCGGTTCACGCTGATCGTGTTTCCGGGAATAGGAGAAGAAGAAAAGACGACTGTATCTCCAGGTTGTATTTGTATTTGACGATGAGTACCATTAGCAATTCTGGATAAAGCAGCCATAGGTTCCCCTTGGCTTCCTGTACATAGAATGGTTACTTTATTAGCTGGTAAGCGATTCAGCTGTTGAGTATCGATAAATGTATTCTTTGGACAGCGGATATAGCCTAGTTCTTGGCCGATATTGATAGCAGCTTCCATACTGCGTCCGAAAACAGCTACTTTTCTGTCGTTTTCTACAGCCGCTTCTACGACTTGCTGTAGACGATGAATGTTTGAAGCGAAGGTTGCAAAAATGATTCTTCCATCCACTTTACGAAAAATATCATGGATGCTTTCACCAACACGACGTTCAGACATTGTGAAGTTAGGTACTTCACTGTTTGTACTGTCAGATAAGAGGCAAAGGACGCCTTCTTTTCCGATTTCAGCCATCTTAGTTAAATTGGCTGGTTCTCCAACTGGAGTGAAGTCAAACTTGAAATCGCCTGTATGAACAATGTTCCCAGGAGGTGTTTTAACGACAATTCCATATGAGTCAGGGATGCTATGCGTCGTACGGAAGAAAGCAACAGATGTCTTTCTAAATTTAATAACATCATCTTCGTGAATTTCATGAAGAGTCGTTTGACGAAGTAAACCATGCTCTTCCAATTTGTTTCTTATTAATCCAAGAGCAAGCTTACCACCGTAAATAGGAATATTCACTTGACGAAGTAAGTAGGGAATCCCACCAATGTGATCTTCGTGTCCATGAGTGATAAACAACCCTTTGATCTTATCCACATTTTTTTCTAAGTAGGTATAATCGGGAATAACATAATCAATTCCTAGCAGTTCATCTTCAGGAAATTTGATTCCCGCATCAATTAAAATAATTTCATCTTGAAATTGAACCGCATACGTATTTTTGCCGATCTCACCCAAACCGCCTAGGGCGAAAACAGCTGTTTGATCATTTTTAACAAATTTCATAAGTTAGAGTTGCTCCAATTTAAAGTTTGGAGATTGCTTTTCGTACTCTAAATAAGAATTTTCTATCTTTTGAACAAATTCAATATTATATGGGCGGTTTTTTAATGCCTGACGAACTTCACGCTCAGAGTTTGCTTCTGTGAAAAGAACTCTTGTGTGTTCGCGTACGGGTACTTCTGTTCTCAGCTCTTGATAATAAACTTTAAAAATCATTGTATTCTCTCCTTAAGACGAAATGTATATCCAAACTGGTGCCCCAGTTCTTATAAATGCCGTTGTTTGTATGCTATATTATATAGAATGTCCGATACTTTTTCATGTTTTAAGCTTTAGATTTGATTGAGTAAGATTATATTTAGTATGGACAATTATTATCGTTTTACACAAAGACAGCCCTTCATAAAGGAAGGGCTCAACCATTCTTTATTATGCGATTGATTTTCTTCTGAGCATATCTCTCCACTGTTTTGCAAGCTTCTTCTTTAGCTTCTTTAACATAGTGGATCACTCCTTAGCTGTATTTTACCACAATACTGTCCAAATATAAAGTAAAACAGGAAATGGTCGAAGTGGCTGTATGTATAGTATGCTATGTATAAAGCGTTTTTATCGGGTTTTATTGATGGTAAAATCAGGATTATGATAGTGTCTTCCATTGACTTTCCTTGACAATTGAGTTAGCTTTTATTCGGAAGACTTTATGAATAATAAAGGAAATAAAAGGAGTCGTCAAGATGACTAAAATCGTTTTTTTTGATATTGATGGAACACTTCTAAATCGTGAGAAACAACTTCCTGCTCGAACAAAAGAAGCGGTTAAATTGCTACAAAATAAAGGGATTTATACAGCTATTGCGACCGGAAGAGCCCCGTTTATGTTTGGAGATTTGAGAAAAGAACTGAATATCCAGTCGTTTATTAGTTTTAACGGGCAATATGTTGTATTTGAAGATGAAGTCGTTTATTTAAATCCTTTACATATTGATCCTTTAAGAAAGTTAGTGGTTCAGGCAAAAGAGAAACAGCATCCACTTGTATTTATGAACGAATTAACGATGAAATCGAATCATCCTGAACATGCGTATATTGAAACAAGTTTCAGAAGTTTGAATTTTCCTCATCCGGAACCCCAACCGGATTTTTATGAACAAAATGAGTTGTATCAAACACTGCTGTTTTGTAGTGAAGAGGATGAAATGGAATATCGAGAACAGTTTCCGGAATTTACATTCATTAGATGGCATCCATATTCTCTTGATATTTTACCCATAGGAGGTTCTAAAGCGGTAGGAATTAAGAAAATGCTAGAGCGCCTTCCGTTTAAATTGGAGGATGTATATGCCTTTGGAGATGGATTAAATGATATTGAAATGCTACAAGCAGCGGGAACGGGTGTGGCCATGGGGAATGCTCATCCACTTGTGAAAGAACAGGCGAATATGGTGACGGCTGATGTGGCTGATGATGGAATATTTTTAGCTCTTGAGAAACTTGGACTAATTTAATTGTAAAAAGGGGTGTCCCAAAAGTCTGCGTCGCAAACTTTTGGGACGATACTTCTTATTTGAAAATGCCATTAAATTAGTTTTTTTGCACCTGTCGCTTCGCTTTCAGTGCAGAAAAGGAGCCGTCTCAACTACTTACGAGACGGCTCCTTTTTGCTGATTAGAAACAATAGAGTTCGTTCATCGTTCGATTGGTGTAGCACCCTCTAGTGCTTGGAAAGGATTCTGTGAGTCGATATGATCATAAAACATAATGCCATTTAAATGATCAATTTCGTGTTGGAAAACGATCGCTGGAAGTCCTTTTAAACGAAGCTTTACTTCTTTTCCGTCAAGCGTAGTTCCCTTCACTGTTACTCTTGCATAACGGTGAACGTAGCCGGGGACGTCACGATCAACAGACAAACAGCCTTCTCCTGCTATTAAATAGGCTTTTTCCACTGAATGACTCATAATACGTGGGTTAAATAAGGCATAACTTAATAGTTCATTGTTGTCGTCATGCACTTGCACCGCAATCATTCGTTTCGAAACGCCGATTTGTGGAGCGGCTAACCCGACACCTGAGCGCAAACCATATTTGTTTGCTATTTCGGGATCTTGGCTGTTTTGTACATATTGAATAAGGCTTGCTAATATTTGACGGTCTTGTTCGGTTGCAGGAAGAACCACTTCCGCAGCTTTTTCTCGTAAAGTAGGATGCCCTTCACGGACGATATCTTTCATTGTAATCATATTTCGAACCTTCTTTCTTTGCATCAATTATTATCGATAGTTTATCAAATAAATGTCATTTTGTTAATGAAAGAGTAAGCTTTGAAGAAAATAGTGAATAATTGAGCAAGATGTTGGTTAGTTTTGTTTTAATAGGGAAAGAGTATTTTATGGGTGGTGAAATTGGGAAGAATCTACTCTATAACAGTTTAGAATTTTTTGTTTTCTTATAGTACAGAATGCATTTTAGTAGTAATACAGTTGTTTTTGTGAAAAGATTTTATTTATTTCGAATGAACGAATAATCCTTTTATTTTATTTGACTTCACGCTGTTCATTATTATAAACTATTGACTGTATACTAGGGGTTGTACTAGTTGTTAAGTTGTATTTAACTAGTACAGAAGCAGTTCCATTCCCCTAATGAATTGTTAGTATGTATTATGGGGACGAGTTGCACAATAAACATAAACACTATTTAGAAAACGAAAGGGTAGGTGGCTTTCATGAGTGCTAAGAAAAAGGCACCATTCGATGCGAAAAAAACGCTCGAAATGATTGAAGATCAATTTGAAATGATTCAAATTTTAAACGAAGATGGCGAAATTATTAACGAAGAGGCCATGCCGCAATTAGCGGATGATCAGCTTCAAGAATTAATGACTCGTATGGTATATACAAGAGTATTAGATCAGCGTTCTATTTCTTTAAACCGTCAAGGTCGCTTAGGATTCTATGCTCCAACGGCTGGACAGGAAGCGTCGCAAATTGCTTCCCATTTTGCTTTAGAAAAAGAAGATTGGATTTTGCCAGGGTATCGTGATGTTCCTCAAATTATTTGGCACGGACTACCACTATACCAAGCCTTTTTATTCTCACGTGGACACTTTCATGGTAACCAAATTCCAGAAGGAGTTAATGTATTAGCACCTCAAATTATTATCGGTGCTCAATATGTTCAAAATGCTGGAGTAGCGTTAGGCTTGAAAAAACGCGGGAAGGAAGCGGTTGCAGTTACATACACAGGTGATGGCGGTTCATCACAAGGTGATTTCTATGAAGGAATTAACTTTGCTGGTGCATTTAATGCTCCTGCCATTTTTATTGTACAAAACAATCAGTTTGCCATTTCTACACCTCGTGAAAAGCAAACAGCAGCAAAAACGATTGCACAAAAAGGGATTGCAGCTGGTATCCCAAGCGTGTTAGTAGACGGAATGGATCCGCTTGCTGTTTATGCTGCTGTACGTGAAGCACGTGATCGCGCGCTTAAAGGTGAAGGCCCTACACTGATTGAAACAATGTGTTACCGTTATGGCCCACATACAATGGCTGGGGATGACCCAACACGTTATCGTTCTTCAGATCTTGATAACGAGTGGGAAAAGAAAGATCCATTAGTGCGCTTCCGTAAATTCCTTGAAGGTAAAGGTTTATGGAATGAAGAGAAAGAAAATGAAGTAATTGAACGTGCGAAAGAAGAAATTAAAGAGGCAATCAAAAAAGCGGATGAGACACCAAAACAAAAAGTAACAGACTTAATGTCTATTATGTACGAAGAAATGCCTGGAAATTTAAAAGAGCAATTTGAAATATATAAAGAGAAGGAGTCGAAGTAAGCTATGGCGCAAATGACAATGATCCAAGCAATTACGGATGCTCTGCGCACGGAACTGAAGAATGATGAAAATGTATTAGTCTTCGGGGAAGACGTAGGAGTAAATGGTGGGGTTTTCCGGGCAACGGAAGGTCTTCAAAAAGAATTCGGTGAAGATCGTGTGTTTGATACGCCGCTAGCTGAATCTGGAATTGGTGGCCTTGCCGTTGGTCTTGCTCTAGAAGGCTTCCGACCTGTACCCGAAATTCAATTTTTCGGATTTGTTTATGAAGTAATGGATTCTGTCAGTGGACAATTAGCACGTCTTCGCTATCGCTCTGGTGGAACATATACAGCACCTGTAACCATTCGTTCTCCGTTTGGTGGAGGAGTTCATACACCTGAATTACACGCAGATAGTTTAGAGGGGTTAGTTACACAACAACCGGGATTAAAAGTCGTGATTCCATCCACTCCTTACGATGCAAAAGGGTTATTGATTTCTGCGATTCGTGATAACGATCCAGTTATTTTCTTAGAACATATGAAATTATATCGTTCTTTCCGTCAAGAAGTGCCTGAAGAGGAATATACAATCCCGCTAGGCAAAGCAGAAGTGAAGCGTGAAGGAACAGACTTATCGATCATTACTTATGGGGCGATGGTACATGAATCCATTAAAGCCGCAGAAGAGCTTGAAAAAGAAGGCTTCTCAGTAGAAGTGGTTGACTTGCGTACCGTGCAGCCGCTTGATATCGAAACGATCATTTCATCTGTTGAAAAAACAGGTCGTGTAATCGTTGTTCAAGAAGCACAAAAGCAAGCGGGTATTGCAGCTAACGTGGTAGCAGAAATTAATGAACGTGCCATTCTTAGCCTTGAGGCACCTGTGTTACGTGTCGCTGCTCCAGATACGGTTTTCCCATTCTCTCAAGCAGAGTCTGTATGGCTTCCGAATTATAAGGATGTAATGGAAACAGCGAAAAAAGTACTTACTTTTTAATTCATAATAATATATTTGACATTAATAGGAGGTAGAAGGCTTTGGCTTTTGAATTTAGACTACCTGATATCGGTGAAGGTATCCACGAAGGCGAAATCGTTAAATGGTTTGTCAAGCAAGGCGATAAAGTGCAAGAAGACGATGTGCTTTGTGAAGTGCAAAATGACAAAGCAGTAGTAGAAATCCCTTCTCCAGTCGCTGGGACAGTAGAAGAGATTTTAGTAGATGAAGGTACGACAGCGATCGTTGGGGACGTACTTGTTAAGTTTGATGCTCCTGGATATGAGAACTTAAAGTTTAAAGGTGATCATGAAGAGAAGGCGGAAGGAGCGAAAGAAGCTGTTCAAGAAAAAGAAACAGCACCAGTAGCAGTGCAACAAGAAGAGGTAGATCCTGGCCGTCGAGTGATCGCTATGCCTTCTGTTCGAAAATATGCTCGTGATCGCGAGGTTGACATTCGTCAAGTCGCTGGAACAGGCAATAACGGACGCGTGTTAAAGGAAGATATTGATGCGTTCTTATCAGGCGGAGGAAAGGCTGCGCCGTCTACAGCGGAAGCTGCAGTTGCAGAAGTAAAAGAAGATCAGGCAATGCCAGTTGAAGAAACGAAGGCTGCAGCAAAAGTCGTTTTACCTGAAGGAGAGTTCCCTGAAACTCGCGAGAAAATGAGCGGTATTCGTAAAGCGATCGCTAAAGCGATGGTAAATTCGAAACATACTGCTCCGCACGTTACATTAATGGATGAAGTAGAAGTAACGAAATTATGGGCTCATCGCAAGAAATTTAAAGATATAGCGGCTGAAAAAGGCATCAAGCTGACGTTCCTTCCATATGTCGTGAAAGCTTTAACAAGTGCTTTGCGTGAATATCCTGTATTAAATACTTCTCTTGATGATGAAGCAGGAGAAATCATTCAAAAGCATTATTACAATATCGGAATTGCGGCCGACACAGATAAAGGTTTGCTAGTACCGGTTGTAAAAAATGCGGATCGTAAATCCATGTTTACTATCTCGAATGAAATCAATGAGCTGGCTGGCAAAGCTCGTGACGGCAAATTAGCGCCAGATGAAATGAAAGGTGCTTCATGTACAATCACAAACATCGGTTCAGCTGGAGGACAATGGTTTACTCCAGTAATTAATCACCCAGAAGTAGCAATTCTTGGAATCGGAAGAATTTCTGAAAAACCAATTGTGAAAAATGGTGAAATTATAGCCGCACCTGTGTTAGCATTATCATTGAGCTTTGACCACCGCATGATTGACGGAGCCACTGCTCAAAACGCGCTTAATCACATTAAGCGATTATTAAATGATCCAGAACTTTTATTAATGGAGGCGTAAGACAAATGGTAGTAGGAGATTTCCCAATCGAAACGGACACTATAGTAATTGGAGCAGGACCTGGTGGATATGTAGCAGCGATTCGTGCTGCACAGCTAGGACAAAAAGTAACGATCGTAGAGAAAGCAAATCTTGGAGGCGTATGCTTAAACGTTGGTTGTATTCCTTCAAAAGCGTTACTAACTGCTGGACATCGTGTCGAGCAAGCAAAACATTCTGATGACATGGGAATTGTTGCAGAAAATGTAACAGTTAACTTTGATAAAGTTCAAGAATGGAAAGCTGGCGTAGTGAAAAAATTGACAGGCGGAGTAGAAGGGCTGTTAAAAGGAAACAAAGTTGAAATCGTTCGCGGCGAAGCGTATTTTGTAGATGCCAATACTCTTCGTGTGATGGATGAAAATTCTGCTCAAACATACAATTTCAAACATGCGATCATTGCAACCGGTTCTCGTCCGATTGAAATCCCTAACTTTAAATTCTCTGACCGCGTGCTTGACTCTACTGGCGCTCTTAATTTGAAAGAAATTCCGAGCAAAATGGTCGTTGTAGGCGGTGGATATATCGGTGCAGAGCTATCTACAGCGTATGCAAACCTTGGTACAGAAATTACAATTCTTGAAGGTGCAGCAGAGATTTTAAGTGGCTTTGAAAAGCAAATGTCTGCCCTTGTGAAACGTAATTTAAAGAAAAAAGGCGTGAACATCGTAACAAAAGCGATGGCAAAATCAGCTGAAACAACGGAAAATGGTGTTGTTGTTACTTATGAAGCTGACGGCAAAGAAGAAAAAGTTGAAGCGGATTACGTGTTAGTAACAGTTGGACGTCGACCTAACACAGACGAGCTTGGACTTGAACAAGCTGGTGTGAAATTAACAGACCGCGGTTTAATCGAGATCGATAAACAATGTCGTTCAAGCGTTTCAAACATTTTCGCTATTGGTGATATCGTACAAGGTCCTCCGTTAGCTCATAAAGCTTCTTACGAAGGTAAAATTGCAGCAGAAGTCATTTCGGGCGAAAAATCTGAAATTGATTACTTAGGCATTCCTGCTGTATGTTTCACTGAGCCAGAATTAGCAACTGTAGGTTATACAGAAGCTGAAGCGAAAGAAGAAGGTATCGAAGTGGTTGCAGCGAAATTCCCGTTTGCAGCAAATGGCCGTGCCTTAGCTCTAAACAGCACAGATGGCTTTGTCAAGCTTATAACTCGTAAAGAAGACGGTTTGATCATCGGTGCGCAAATTGCAGGTGCAGGAGCTTCTGATATGATCTCTGAGCTTGGTCTTGCAGTTGAAGCTGGTATGACGGCTGAAGATATCGCAATGACAATTCATGCTCATCCAACATTAGGTGAAATTTCTATGGAAGCTGCTGAAGTAGCACTAGGAACACCTATCCATATCGTAAAATAATATTTATGAAAAAATAAGACTGTCGTTTCAGGCAGTCTTATTTTTTTTGGACGAGCTAGTATTAATAACTGGAAGATCATTCATATAATAAAGTGAAACTTCAATCAGTAGGGTTTTTTTTCATCCCCTATTGATTGTTAGTTGAACGGATCGGGCGTTTACGGGCAGTTGATCCCCACCTAAATGGCTTGGCTTCTTCAGCCATTTTGAGGTGGGGGTTCTTACTGCCCGTTAATGCGGGATAAAATAGTCTGTGATGAAATGAGTGGATGATTTGTATGGCTTATTATATTGTTTTTATGATTCAATTGATGATTTGGAGCTTTTATTCTTTAGCTCGCTGGTTATCAAAAGGAGATTCATCGGAATTTCACTGGTTGTTATTTCTTATTTTTTTCTATTTATGTGTCATAGTAGCTCAAAGACTACTTGGTCGTAAACGAAGCTACATCATTACTGTTATTATTCTGTTATTCTATTTTTCTCTTCGATGGATGATGTCTCTATTTATTCAATAATATTAGGAAAATAATATTCAAAAAAAATAAATGTGACATACAATTTAGGCTTGAAAAATCAAATGTGTTATATTATTATAAATACAAATATTAACCGCTTACAAAATGTAAGGAGAGGATGTTGAACATGGGTACAATTGTTTGTAAGTCCTGTTTAGATACAATTGAACATTTCGAAGATGAAAAAGTGTCTGTTTTATACTCGCACTGTGGTTGTGAAGAAGAAATAGAATTAGAAGATTAATTTTTTTATCTATAAAAAGGCGATCCTCATGTTGAGAATCGCCTTTCTTTTTTATTCAATGATGTCAGCTAATTGCTTTTCGTTCTTTAATCACTCGAAGTGTTTTAAGTTCGAAGTCTTCTGGGCCTTGAACGGGTAATCCAGCCTCAAGGTTTTTGCTTATATACACTAAATTTTCTTCTGTAATGATCTCTCCTGGAATAAAGATAGGGATTCCAGGTGGGTAAACCATCACAAATTCAGCGCTAATTCGGCCAGCTGCTTCTGCAAACGGAATGACTTCTGTTTCAGCATAAAAGGCATCCCTTGGAGATAGAGCGATGACGGGAATATCAGGCAGTAAAACTTCCGTATGTGACGGACTGTTGCATTCAGTACATTGATCCGCTAATTGACGTAGGGCACGAACTAAAATTTCAGCGTCTTCTTTCGTATCTCCTGGTGTCACAATACAGAGCAAATTGTAAAGGTCAGATAATTCTACTTCAATATTGTAATGTTCTCTTAACCAGACCTCTGCTTCATGACCGGTGATGCCGAGATTTTTCACAGAAATAATTAATTTCGTTGGATCATAGTCAAAAGTAGCTTTCGTGCCGAGAATCTCTTCTCCGACGCAATATACGTCATCAATATCATTAATTTGAGTACGGATCGACTGAGCCAACTGAATCGCCTGCTCAATGATTGCTTTCCCTTGTGTAGCTAATTGTCTTCTTGCTGTGTCCAGAGAAGCCAGAAGGATATAGGATGTCGATGTAGTCGTCAGCATACTTAAAATCGTTTGAACACGTTGAACCGATACGAGTCCTTCTTTCACGTTGAGAATCGAGCTTTGGGTCATCGATCCTCCAAGCTTATGAACGCTTGTAGCAGCCATATCGGCGCCCACTTGCATTGCTGAGAGTGGCAAGTCATCATGGAAATGAATATGTACTCCGTGAGCTTCATCGACAAGCACAGGTACATCATAAGAATGGGCTATTTCGACAATTTGTTGTAAATCTCCTGAAACACCAAAATAAGTCGGGTTAATGACGAGAAGGCCCTTGGCATCAGGGTGCTTCTCTAATGCACGCTGAACAGCATCTACCGTGATTCCGTGAGAAATACCAAGCTCTTTATCGACCTCTGGGTGGATAAAAATTGGGATCGCTCCGGAAAAGACGATCGCTGTCATGACAGACTTATGAACATTTCTAGGAACAATGATTTTTTCACCAGGTCCACAAACGGTCATTACCATCGTCATAATCGCTCCGCTCGTTCCTTGAACGGAGAAAAATGTGTGATCGGCTCCAAACGCTTCTGCAGCTAAATCTTGAGCTTGTTGAATGATTCCTTTCGGTTGATGAAGGTCATCCAGAGGAGCGATATTGATTAAATCAATCGATAAGGCATTTTCTCCGATAAAATGACGAAACTCAGGATCCATACCATTCCCTTTTTTATGTCCAGGTATATGGAATTGCACTGGATTCTTTTTTGCATGCTCTAGTAGGCCAGTAAATAATGGTGTTTCAAATTGGGACAACTTACCTTTCACCTCTTTTATAAATTCACTTATTGGTAATATAATTAGTCGACATTTTTCGCATAAAACAAAAGAATTATAGCATGTTGATATAGGTTTGCCTAGAAAGTTTTTAATATTCTTAGAAGAAAAAAGGATTTACGCTTTGAAAGGGAGAAATGAAAAAAGAGGAGGGATGAACATGAATTGGGAAACAAGAATCACTAAGTTGTTAAACATTCAATATCCGATTATTCAAGGGGGATTGGCACACTTAGCTTATTCCGATTTAGCAGCAGCTGTATCTAATGCTGGCGGACTGGGGCAAATTACAGCGATGTCTTTGGCTGATCCTGAAGAATTACGAAATGAAATCAAAAAAATCCGTTTAATGACGGACCGACCATTCGGTGTTAATTTTTCCATCGGTCAGCAAAGACGTCCATTTGCCCACTATTTAGAAGTGGCGATTGAAGAAAAGGTACCAGTGATCTCGATGACAGGAGGGAATCCTGCTCCGCTATTTCAACAGCTAGAGGGAACGGGGATTAAGACACTTGTTCTTGTCGCTGCTGTTAGACAAGCCCAAAAAGCGGAGGAGCTTGGTGCGGATGCGGTCATGGTCGTTGGGCAAGAGGGAGGAGGACATCTTGGTCGAAGTGATACAGGAACGTTTGTACTTGTGCCAAGAGTAGTAGAAAGTGTCAATATCCCTGTTATTGCGTCAGGAGGCATTGGTGATGGTCGGGGATTGATGGCTGCCCTCTCTCTAGGAGCTGAAGGCATTGAAATGGGGACGAGATTTATTGCCACGAAAGAATGTGTTCATGCATCTGAACTGTATAAAAAGGCTTTGATCAAAGGGAGCGAAAATGATACAGTGGTCATTAAGCGTTCTCTCGGTGCACCGGCACGTGCCATCGCAAATAGCTGGACAGATAGGATATTGGCTATTGAAGAAGAGCATGGCGACTACGAAAGCTTGAAAGAATACATAAGTGGAGTAGCAAACAAGCGTTATATTCATGAAGGAAAAGATGATGAAGGATTCGCTTGGGCCGGGCAGGTGATGGGGTTAATTCATGACGTTCCATCCGTGAGTGAGCTGATGGAGAAGATGATTGTGGATGGTGAAGACATTCGCAAAAAATGGGGAACATCATAAGAAAAGACAAAAGAAGGTGATACACATGGAATATTCTTATCCTTTTTCAACGGATTGGACAACGGAAGAAGTGGTAGATGTTATTAAGTTTTTTGAAGCGATCGAAAACGCTTATGAGAAGGGAATCGATAAAGAAGAACTGATGACAGCTTATCGTCGTTTTAAAGAAATTGTACCGAGTAAGGCAGAAGAAAAGAAGCTCTGTAATGAATTTGAAGATGTAAGCGGCTATTCTTCTTACCATGCTGTGCAAAAAATGAAAGCGGCCGAGGATGGCGAGCGAATTAAAATGAAATAACAGTTAAAAACGATGAAAGAGACTAACTAATCCGCTGTTGTGGATTGGTTAGTCTCTTCATTTGTTTAAGATAATTTGTATAAGGGTATTAATTTGACAAAAGCATCATAGACTGTGTCAAGAAATGCTGTTTCACTCATTTTGATGACGTCGTCCTTATGTAGATGAATGCCACAAAGTATTTCTGCTTTTTTCACAGATTGTAGGCGCTGGAATAGTTGAAGTAGCTGTTCGTCTGACAAATCCATCATCTTGGTAGCTGTAGGTTTGGTGTGATCGTCTGACCAGACAAAGTGACTAGGAATGGTCTCGCGTATAGACATCACGTTTTTTTCAAGTAGGGAGCCGATTTCAGCTTTTTGAGGTGCTTCATAAATGACAGCATACCAAATAAATACATGCGTCTCCCATAAGCCGATTTGAAAGTGAGGGTGTTTTTTGTATCCGCGCTTATTATTAGCAAAGGCTACCCACGTGTCATCTGGCGGATTGACGGTACGGCGAGCGTGCTTGGCTACATGATAAAACATTTCATCCCCAGTTAGCTGACTCAATTCTTGTGAAAAAAAAGCCCCTAAAGCTTCTAGTTTCGGCCTGATATTTTGTTGTAGAGCGTCCATTCTTGGTTCTAATCCATCAATTGTAAATACTTGAAAATCATCTGTCGTAAAACCGGTAAATTCCATGAAATATCCTCCTTGAATTGTTCGTCCATATCATACCATAAAAAGGAGTGGTTACAGGATGAAACAAGTGGTGAATGGTCTTATTAAACAAACGCAAACGAAACAAAGACTAGCTGTGATCCGCTTAGAGCTTGATTATGAGTTGGCTGTTCTGTTTGAAGCGATGCAAAAGAGAGAGCGAGTCCAAATGGAGAAATCAAAAGAAATATTAAGACAATTATGGGAACAATTACAGAAAATTGACAGGCGTGAGTTATAAAGAGGGGAAGAAATGAAAAGGATTAGAACATGGGCTCGTCTATCCAATTAGCGAGTCTATTTTTATTTAAAAAAGTGGAATTATATACTATAATGTCAAATAAGTTAAAAAATTTCACTTGGTACATTATTTCCACGTTGGAGGAATGGTCATGGCAAATTGGACGGAAATAGATCGACATGCAAAGTTGTGGATTGCGGATGCGGGAGAGTCAATCCGCCGTTCATTTAAACATTCTTTAAGCATACAAACAAAATCAAATCCTAATGATTTAGTGACAAATATGGATAAAGAAACGGAGAAGTATTTCATTTCCAATATTCGCGATACATATCCTGACCATAGCATTCTAGGAGAAGAAGGGAATGGAGATCAACTAAACTCACTAGATGGGACTGTGTGGATTATTGACCCTATTGACGGTACGACGAATTTCATTCATCAGCAGCGGAATTTTGTCATTTCTATAGGGATCTATGAAAATGGAGTAGGACGATTAGGTTATATTTATGATGTTACCCATGATGAACTTTATTTTGCTGAGAAAGGGAAAGGCGCTTATATGAACGAAGTGAAGTTGCCACCTTTAGAAAAAGTTCCCGTTCATCAATCGCTCATTGCCGTTAACGCTACATGGTTAGTGAAAAATACTTATTTTGACCAACATAAACTAGTTTCCTTAGCCACAGCTGTTCGAGGAACTCGTTCCTATGGTTCAGCTGCATTAGAATTGGCTTACGTTGCGTCCGGGAGAATAGATAGTTATTTAACGATGCGACTTTCGCCTTGGGACTTTGCTGCTGGAAAAATTATTGTAGAAGAAGTAGGTGGAGTTGTAACTACACTGCTTGGAGAAGAATTGGACATGCTTTCTGTCAACAGTGTGTTTGCTGGAGAAGTAAATCTTCATTCGGAAATACTTGATCAATTTTTATTACCCACGAAATAAGGCTGCCCTGCAAGTAGCCGGTCCCCCTATAAACAGGAGGTGCCTGGCTACTTGCAGGACAGCCATTTACATATAATCTCTTATAATTTACCTGCTCTGCGCATTTTTGCTTTCGTTGAAAAACCAAACCCCATAACAGCAAAAAGGGCAACCGTACATCCAATGATTCCGCTTATGCTTCGCTCACCGATGGCGATTCCCATGCCGATCATGCAAGAAGCAGCTGCTAGTGCAAATAGAAAAAATATCCATTTGAATTCTTTCACGATCCGTCCCTCCTTTTTCTCTATTTTACAATAAAAAAATGATTTGACAATCATAATTAACAAATAGGAATTCATGTTGTGTTATGATATAATAATTCAGTTATTGAAGAATGATATCGAAATTGAGATGCTTATATTAGTCAGGAGGAACTAATTTGAATACAAGAAACGATTTGAAAAACATTGCGATTATTGCTCACGTTGACCATGGGAAAACAACGCTTGTTGATCAATTGCTGAAACAATCTGGAATTTTTAGAAGCAACGAGCACATTGAAGAGCGTGCAATGGATTCAAATGACATTGAAAGAGAGCGCGGCATTACGATTTTAGCTAAGAATACCGCGATCCAATATAAAGATACGAAAATTAACATTTTAGATACGCCTGGACATGCTGACTTTGGTGGAGAAGTAGAGCGAATCATGAAAATGGTTGATGGTGTATTGTTAGTTGTCGATGCTTATGAAGGTTGTATGCCCCAAACACGATTTGTATTAAAGAAAGCATTAGAACAGAATTTACGCCCGATCGTTGTTGTGAATAAAATCGACCGTGACTTTGCTCGTCCAGCAGAGGTTATTGATGAAGTTCTTGAGTTATTTATCGAGCTTGATGCCAATGATGATCAACTTGAGTTCCCGGTGATTTATGCATCTGGTATTAATGGAACAGCGAGCACAACGCCTGATAAGCAAGATGAGAATATGGAAGCCTTGTATGAAGCAATTATTGAACATATTCCTTCTCCAGTAGATAACAGAGAAGAGCCTTTACAGTTCCAAGTGGCTTTACTTGATTACAATGATTATGTTGGTCGTATCGGAATTGGTCGCGTATTTCGCGGAACGATTCAAGTAGGTCAGCAAGTTGCCTTAATGAAGATTGATGGCACGATAAAACCTTTCCGTGTAACAAAAATATTTGGCTTCATGGGTCTTAAACGTATTGAAATTCAAGAAGCTCATGCAGGAGATTTAATTGCTGTATCTGGTATGGAGGATATTAACGTAGGGGAAACGATTTGTCCGATTGAACATCAAGAAGCATTGCCAATTCTTCGTATTGACGAACCAACTTTACAAATGACGTTCCTTGTGAACAACAGTCCGTTTGCTGGCCGTGAAGGAAAATTCGTTACAGCAAGAAAAATTCAAGAGCGTCTTGAAGCACAGCTTGAAACAGATGTCAGCTTGCGAGTGGACAATACAGATTCTCCAGATGAGTGGATTGTATCTGGACGTGGGGAACTTCATTTGTCGATCTTAATCGAAAATATGCGTCGTGAAGGATATGAATTACAAGTATCTAAGCCTGAAGTAATTGTTAAAGAGATTGATGGTGTTCGTTGTGAACCAGTTGAACGCGTTCAAATTGATGTACCTGAAGAGTATACAGGTTCCGTTATCGAATCATTAGGTTCGCGAAAAGGCGAAATGATTGATATGATTAATAATGGAAACGGGCAAGTTCGTCTCGTGTTTAATGTCCCAGCTCGTGGATTAATTGGTTATACAACTGAATTTTTAACGATGACTCGAGGATATGGCATTATTAACCACACGTTTGATAGCTATCAGCCGATGCAGCCAGGACGTGTTGGTGGACGTCGCCAAGGAGTACTTGTTTCTATGGAGTCAGGAAAGTCTTCTCAATATGGTATTATGCAAGTAGAGGACCGTGGAACAATTTTTGTAGAACCAGGTACAGAAATTTATGGCGGAATGATTGTCGGTGAACATACACGTGAAAATGACTTAACCGTTAATATTACGAAAGTGAAACAAGCGACAAACGTTCGTTCAGCTACGAAAGATCAAACAACTACGATGAAAAAACCGAGAATCATGTCTCTAGAAGAAGCGCTAGAGTATTTAAACGAGGACGAGTATTGTGAGCTTACGCCTGAATCGATCCGTCTTCGTAAAAAAATTCTTGATAAGAACGAGCGAGAAAGAGCTGCAAAAAAGAAGAAATACGAAGAAAATTAAGTATTAAGGGGGGGAGGAAGTGGAAGGATTAGAACATGTCAGTCCACTACTGGGCGCCTTAATTAATGGGGTTGGGGTAACATGGGCTGTCAGGATTTACTGGCTTATCTTAGTGCTACTGTCGATTTTTGTGTACAATCTAGGTTTTGCTAAGAAGCTATCATTTGGAAAGAATGTCATTGTATATATTTCCTTGATCGTTGGTTCCCTGCTTTTATTGATACTTTCTTACCAATTGCCAGTAGTTGAAAGTTTGTTTGTAGCGGCGTTAATTCTTGGGATATACAAAATCAGATTACGAATGCATAAAAAAGAAAGTGAAATGTAAAAAAAGGGACCGCATATCGCGGTCTCTTTTTTTATACAGAGGGCTATAGCCATTCTTTTTCTTTGCCGGAGCGGTAGATGTGGAATTGACCAGTGGCGATGCGTGCTCTTGTCTTTTCGGCAATTCGTTTGTCGCATTCTGAACACATATAGGTGTGAATCGGTCGATTTCTTAATCTTTTTGCGATGGGCAAATTATCATCAATCTTCTCAATTTTCTCGCATAAAATACATTTAACTCTCATTTCTAACCACCTCGTGCTTTTTTATTAGTATATCATGACCGTCTCGAAACATCTTCATATGAAAGAAGAGGAATGCATTCATAAAATTCGGAAGTCACAGGAAGATCATGTATAATGAAATTAAATAAGGAGGGGATTCATTTGGTTAATCGTTTGGAAACACAATTAATTCCTGCGTTGTTTGAAGCTTTACAAAATGACAGGCTTGTGACTATAGCGACGATAGACCACGAAACTGGCGGACCAATGATTCATGCAATTTCCTGGATTTATGCTGTTGATGAAAGCACACTTCGCTTTGCGGTCACTAGCCGCTCGCGAATGATTGAAAATTTAGAAAAAAATACAGCTGTGGCTATTAATATCATCGCAAATGAGTCTACATATACGATTACAGGTAAAAGTAACATTCTATCCAAGCAAGAGGAACCTATTCCTTTAAAAGTGTCGATTGTCGAAGTTCATATTGAAGAAATTCGTGATGTGATGTTTTATGGGGCGAAAATTGTCTCTGAGCCTACTTATGAGAAAACATATGATTTAGTTGCTGCTGAAAAGTTAGATCGACAAGTCATTGACGCATTAAAAAAAGGGAACTGAATTGTAATTCAGCTCCGCAGAAGGTTTTTAAATATTTGATTAATCTCTTTAGAAAAAGTAGTAAATGCTAGTGTTATGCTCCGGTTTTTACACGTTTCGTGTATGCGATTATTTCTGATGGTTAGATTGCTCTTCCTGTTGTTTCTCTAACTGTCGATCTTCGTTTGGGGCAAGCTTTGTTTTCGGTTGCTCTGTTACTTTATCAGCATCGTTTCTTTCTGTTAAGTTTCCAGGGATTTCAGGGATGGTGCGTCCAGCAATATCAGCTAGTTCATTTGCCACACCTTGAAGAGGCTGGCCATTATTAATATCTGCTCTTACTTCTTGTAACCTTGCATATAAATCAGGGTCAGCAACAACAAGAGCATTCGCTCCATATGGTTGATTTTTAAGTGCTTCAGCGACGGTATATTTGATCGAGCCTACTTCCGAGCGATCAAGATTAGCATCTACGTCAATTCCAACAATGGCATAATCGCCTGCTGCTACGGCTGTGGCATCCTTTACTCCAGGCATGTCTTTTGCTGTTTCAGCTAAACGGTTTGATGCCTGTTGGATAGAAAGGCGTTGCTGATCATTGATTTGATCGTTGCTAACGTTTACTTGATAAGGTTGAGAATTGTGTCGATTGTCTTCGGTCTCTAAACCAACTTCTTTGTTTTGTGCACATCCAAAAAGCACGAATAAAGTGAGGAGAGGAAGAGTTTTTTTCAATATAGTCACCTCTTTATCATTTTGATAAGATTTTTCTATTTCTATTGTGCGAATTTCGTCTATTTTTATGCATTTGCACATATATTTTTAGCAGCTCAACTGTAAGAACGTAACAAAACTGATCTTCATATAATAAAAAAAGATGAAAAGCAGGAGGCGTCTCGTTGAGTAAAATTTATGTTTTAGATACTAATGTCTTATTACAGGATCCATACGCTATTTTTTCCTTTAAAGAAAATGAAATCGTGATACCAGCTGTCGTTTTAGAGGAATTGGACTCGAAAAAAAGGTATATGGATGAAATAGGAAGGAATGCTAGACTTGTATCGAAAATCATTGATAAACTGCGGGAAACGGGAAAACTCCATGAAGGTGTGTCGTTAGACAATGGGGGAAGCTTGCGAATTGAATTAAATCACCGCTCTTTTCAAAAATTGCAAGATGTTTTTATTGAAATGACAAATGATAATCGCATATTAGCTGTCGCTAAAAATTTATCATTAGAAGAAGAAGAAAAAGAGAATGGCCGTCCAGTTATTTTAGTCAGTAAAGACACGTTAGTAAGGGTGAAGGCGGACGCGCTTGGTTTAGAATCTGAGGACTTTTTAAGCGATCGAGTCATCGAAATGAGCGATATATATACAGGCTTTTTAGAAATATATGTGTCGAAAGAAACGTTAGATTTATTCTATCAAAAAAAAGAATTAGCGCTTTCAGAAGTGGCTAATCACCCTTTTTACCCCAATCAATTTTTGTTATTAAAGGATGCCCTAGGAAGCTCTTCTTCGGCTATAGCAATGGTAGATGAAAAAGGGAAATATATGAAAAAACTGTTGCATGATGAGGAAATCATCTGGGGGATCAAACCACGAAATGTTCAACAAATAATGGCTATCGAGCTATTGATGAGGCCGGACATTCCGCTTGTTACTATGGCCGGTAAAGCCGGGACAGGCAAGACGTTAATCGCTTTAGCTGCTGGATTATTTCAAACAGAAGACTTGCAAATGTTCAAAAAGTTACTCGTTGCTCGACCGATTGTTCCTGTTGGAAAAGACATTGGCTATTTACCGGGAGAAAAACAGGAGAAATTGCGACCGTGGATTCAGCCAATTTATGATAATCTGGAATATTTATTCAATACGAAAAAATCGGGAGAAATTGACCAAATTCTTGCGGGGTTGAATTCTGTTGAAGTGGAAGCACTCACCTATATTCGCGGTCGGAGTATTCCGGAACAATATATTATTATTGACGAAGCACAAAATTTAACGAAACATGAAGTGAAAACGATTTTAACAAGGGTCGGAGAGAAAAGTAAAATTGTATTAATGGGGGATACCGCGCAGATTGATCATCCTTACTTAGACGAGTATAATAATGGATTAACCTATGTGATTGAAAAATTTAAAGATCAAGCGGTAGCTGGTCATATTAAACTGATGAAGGGAGAAAGGTCTGGCTTAGCTCAATTAGCTGCTGATTTATTATAGTATTAAATTGTCTCATAATAGCCTGATTCTTATTAGAATATGTAGAGATAAAGAGGATGATTCTCTTTATGTACTAAATATTACTTTTCGGGATCAGGTTCTTTTTTTGTCTGTTAATGTCGAAAAAACTCAATGATTAATGGGAAATGTGTTAAAATAAACAATTGAAAGCAATATATGAGATTTTAATAAATGAGATCTGGGGCTATGGCGGTAGATGGGAGTTATTAGGAAATGAGACTAGTCGCTGTTTCGACATTAAAAGAGCATGTTAAGTTAGCTAAGCCAGTATATAATGAGGCTGGTCAAATTCTTATCGGACATGGAATTCCGCTTACAAAGCAAATGATATTCCGGTTGCAACAACTGGGCATTACATTTGTTTATATGGAAGACCAAAGAACAGAAGATATTGTGTTTAGGCCTGCTGTGACAGAAAGAACACGCCAGGAAGCTCTCAGCATAATGAAGCAATCGTTTGAGGAAGTAGTGAATACGAAAAACTTAAACACTAAGTTTTCATTTGATAAAATGGAGAGACAGTTTAAGAGTATTATACGTGAGATGCTTGATCAAATAAAGGAGCATAAAGAAGCAGTTTCTTTGCTTTCTGACGTATGTGCACACGACAATTATATTTTAGCTCACTCGCTGAATGTCATGATCTATACGTTAGCACTTAGCTTAAAGCTACAATTGAAGCCTCGACAACTTGAAGAGATTGGCCTTGGGGCTATGTTGCATGATATTGGAAAAATACTTATCCCTCAGCCTATTTTGATGAAGCCTTCGCGGCTGACTAATGAAGAGTATGAAGAAATAAAAAAGCATGCTGAGTATGGGTTTAATATTTTAAGGAAAGAACATAGCATTCCACTTACAGCTGCTCATTGTGCTTATCAGCATCATGAAAGAATAAATGGTACAGGTTATCCTCGAGGCCTTACAGGTGACCAAATTCATTTATATGGGAAAATTTTAGGGGTTACCGATGTGTACGATGCTGTTACTTCAAATAGAATATACAGACAGGCTATGCTTCCTTCCGAAGGTCTAGAAATACTATATGCAGGGGCAGGGACTGAATTTGATGCGGAAATGGTTGAAGCTTTTCGTAAGTCTATTGTTGTTTATCCAAATGGCTTGACCGTTCATTTGCATGATAATCGAAAAGGGGTTGTGCTTCGACAAACTCCACATGTTAGCGACCGACCTGTATTATTAATATTAGAAGAAGAGAACTGTGAATTGGATGAGCCGTATGAATTAGATTTATCTAAGGAATTAACGGTGATAATAAGCGAAACAGATACGACTTTATTGGGGAAAAAGAAATAAAAAGCATGAGTGCACTTAAGCATTCATGCTTTTTCGCTGTGTTGCTTCACTTATTTGTTTCTTGCTGTTTGTTCGCCGATTACTCGATTCGAAAAGCTTTCACGTGACGAATAGGATCTTCACGATTGGAACCATCTTTATATAACACATGAACAGGGCCGTCTTCGCGAAGTGGTTTTCCCTTTTTTGAAAAAGCTAATATCATGTTGCGGGCGCTATGTAATGGGAGTTGATGTTCGCCCTTTTCTGTTTCAATGATGATGAAAGCAGCTTCTTCATTTGGTTCCGCATTTTTTAAAAATGGTTCAAATGGTACAGCGAATGTTCCTTTTAATATTTGTTCTTTGAGAAATTTTTTTTCAGATTTGATAGTGGGTGGTGAGATCGCCCCTTCGCGAATTTCTTTATCCCAAAATTGGGAAATGTTCTTTGTGTATTCTTCCTCTTCAGAAAGCTTATTCGTTTCGGTCGTATCAAAATATGTATCTAGATCAATCCGGCGATCGTCAAAAATCCATACGCCTGGATCTAGTGTTACAGAAAACTTAACCTTTCCATAAATAGGCATGATGTTTTCCACAGTGTTTCCTCCTTACGTGTATTGGGTGCTCACAGTAAAGTATAGCTCTTAATTGTTTTCTTGTCAGGAGACAAATGTAAAATTCCTTGCAAAATAGTCCGATTAACGATAGAATTTTAAATTATAGCTAATCCATTGCACGGAACAGGGGGAGTTTACAAATGGCGTCTGAAATGAAAGTCGATCACAGGGAAAAAGCCTACTCTCTATTAGAAGCAGACGCAGAAAAGATTTTGCGCCTCATTAAAGTTCAAATGGACAACTTAACGATGCCCCAATGTCCTCTTTATGAGGAAGTGCTTGATACTCAAATGTTTGGCTTATCCCGTGAAATAGATTTTGCCATACGTTTAGGACTGGTTGATGAACAAGATGGAAAAAAACTGATCGATTCGCTAGAAAGAGAATTATCAGCTCTCCACGAGGCATCTACTGAAAAATAAACGTGAAAGAAACTCAAACAGATGTTTTCAATGTTTGAGTTTTTTTACATAAAATTAGACATCCCAAGGATAGTAAGATGTAAAAGGGATGAGGTGAAGGTTTATGTGGAAAAAAATTCTTAAGTCTTATGATTATTCTTTAATTGCAGTATTTATTTTATTATGCCTTTTTGGATTAACGATGGTTTATAGCGCAAGCTCTGTCGTTGCTGTTCAAAAATACGAAGTAGCGAGTGATTATTTTTATAATAGACAGAAAATCTTTTTAATTATTTCTATGGTCTTTTTTATCGCTGCAGCTGCGTTTCCGTATAAAGCATATAGAAATAGTAAATTTTTATTTATTAGTTTGTTTGGTATTCTTGCTGTCTTAATTTTACTATTGTTTTTTGGAAAGACGACGAACAATGCCCAAAGTTGGTTTAGCTTAGGTGGTCTGAGTATTCAACCAGCGGAGTTTGCTAAGCTAGTGATCATTATATATATGTCCGCTGTATATGCTAAGAAACAAAAGTATATTAATTCATTTAACAAAGGTGTTATTCCTCCTATTGTGTTTCTAGTCTTAATTTGCATGGTCATTGCTGCTCAACCGGATTTCGGAACAGCATTTATCATATTTCTTATTGGATGTACGATCATTGTCTCCTCAGGTATGAAATTTAAAAGCATGTGGAAATTGATCGTTTTAGGTTTAATGATTGCCGTTCTTCTTTCTCCTATGTTAATCTGGAAAAAAGATCGAATTTTCACAGAGGAAAAAATCAGCCGCTTTACTGGGTATCTAGACCCTTTTGAACATCGAGAAGGACATGGATATCAAGTGGTTAACTCTTACCTTGCGATTGGATCAGGGGGAGTCACTGGGTCCGGCCTTGGACAAAGTGTGCAAAAGCTAGGGTATTTACCGGAGCCTCATACCGATTTTATTATGGCTGTTATTGCTGAAGAACTCGGTGTGTTTGGTGTCATCTTTGTTATTGGCGGGTTAAGTTTTATTGTTTTGAAAGGAATTTATACCGCTATCAAATGTAAAGATCCATTTGGCTCGATGATGGCGGTGGGTATTTCTAGTATGATTGCCATCCAATCCGGTATTAATCTTGGAGGGGTGTGCGGATTGATTCCGATCACTGGAGTGACTCTTCCGTTTATTAGCTATGGGGGAACGTCTCTTATGTTGCTATCTATTTCTATGGGAATATTAGTTAATATTTCTATGTTTAATAGATTTGAAAGTTTCTATAAAGAATAATAGTTACGAACAAATGGTCATTTCGAAATAAAAAGGTTCAATCTATTGAACCTTTTTATATATATTTACTTGCTTAATGGGGGAGAGATGATTATGAGACAAATCAGTAAAGTACTGGTTGCAAACCGAGGAGAAATCGCCATCCGCGTGTTTCGTGCCTGTACAGAGCTACATATTCGCACTGTAGCAGTTTATTCAAAAGAGGATTCTGGTTCTTATCATCGCTACAAAGCGGATGAGGCATATTTGGTTGGTGAAGGAAAAAAACCAATTGATGCTTACTTAGATATTGAGGGCATTATTGAAATTGCCAAGCAAGCAGAAGTAGATGCCATTCACCCAGGCTATGGATTTTTGTCAGAAAATATCGAATTTGCAAAACGTTGCGAAAAAGAGGGGATTGTTTTTATTGGACCTAAATCTAAGCATTTAGATATGTTTGGTGATAAAGTGAAAGCAAGAACCCAAGCTCAAAACGCAGACATCCCTGTTATTCCAGGAACTGATGGACCAGTGGACAGCCTTGAGGAAATAGTGGAGTTTGGTAAAAAGTTCGGTTTTCCTCTGATGATTAAAGCTGCATTAGGTGGCGGTGGACGCGGTATGCGTGTTGTTAAAAGTGTCGATGAAGTAAAAGAGGCTTTCGATCGAGCTCGATCAGAGGCGAGAGCTGCTTTTGGAAACAGTGAAGTATATGTTGAGAAATTTGTTGAAAACCCTAAGCATATCGAAGTGCAAATTTTAGGTGATAACGACGGAAATATCGTTCACTTGTATGAAAGAGATTGTTCCGTGCAAAGACGTCATCAAAAGGTAGTTGAAGTGGCACCTTGTGTGTCAATATCTAATGATTTACGCAATCGCATTTGTGATGCGGCTGTGAAACTTATGAAAAATGTGGATTATTTAAACGCAGGTACAGTTGAATTCCTTGTAGCAGGAGAGGAGTTCTACTTTATCGAAGTCAATCCTCGCGTACAAGTGGAGCACACGATTACGGAGATGATTACTGGTGTTGATATTGTTCAATCGCAAATTCTTATTGCGGAAGGACATGCTCTGCATAGCAAAAAAGTAGGAATCCCTGTTCAAGAAGAAATTGTGACTCATGGATACGCTATTCAATCTCGTGTGACGACAGAAGACCCGTTAAATGGTTTTATGCCGGACACTGGTAAAATTATGGCTTATCGTTCCGGCGGAGGCTTTGGAGTTCGATTAGACGCTGGTAACGGATTCCAAGGAGCGGTGATTACTCCTTATTACGATTCACTTTTAGTGAAAGTTTCTACATGGGCACTTTCCTTTGAGCAAGCAGCTTCAAAAATGGTTCGTAACCTACAGGAATTCCGAATTCGAGGGATTAAAACGAATATTCCATTTCTGGAAAATGTGATGCGTCATGAGAACTTTGTTACTGGAAATTATGATACGTCTTTTATTGATACAACCCCTGAATTGTTCAGCTTCTCGAAAAGATTAGACCGTGGAACAAAAATGCTTAGTTATATTGGAAATGTAACAATTAATGGATTTCCAGGAATCGAGAAAAAGAAAAAGCCCGTGTTTGAAACCCCTTTGATCCCTAAAGTGAAATACTCTCAATCTGTTACTCCAGGGACGAAACAAATTTTAGATGAAAAAGGTGCAGAAGGCTTAGTGGATTGGGTAAAGTCTCGTAATGAAGTGTTATTGACAGACACGACGTTCCGTGATGCACACCAATCACTATTAGCGACTCGTGTGCGGACAAATGATTTAACTCATATTGCGGAACCGACAGCGAAGTTGCTTCCTGATTTATTTTCTATGGAAATGTGGGGAGGAGCCACATTTGATGTATCCTATCGATTCTTAAAAGAGGATCCGTGGAAACGTTTGAGCACATTAAGACAGCAAATTCCGAATGTATTATTCCAAATGCTTCTTCGTGCTTCTAATGCTGTTGGATATACGAACTATCCGGATAATGTGATTCGTGAATTCGTGTCACAATCAGCTGAATCTGGAATTGATGTATTCAGAATATTCGATAGTTTAAACTGGGTTAAAGGTATGGAAGTAGCCATTGATTCTGTTCGTCAAACAGGAAAAATTGCGGAGGCTTCTATTTGCTATACTGGTGATATTGATGATCCAACTCGAACAAAATATGATATTGATTATTACAAAGCAATGGCAAAAGAACTAGAGAATCAAGGCGCTCATATTCTTGGTATTAAAGATATGGCTGGATTATTAAAACCGCAATCAGCCTATCGTTTAATTTCTGAATTGAAAGAAACCATCGATATTCCAATTCATCTTCATACCCATGATACGAGTGGAAATGGAATATATATGTATGCAAAAGCGATCGAAGCCGGTGTAGATATCGTTGATGTGGCGTTAAGTACAATGGCAGGATTAACTTCTCAACCAAGTGCAAGCACACTTAAATACGCTCTTAAAGGAATAGATAGGGAACCAACTGTTAACATCGATGCCCTTGAACAGCTATCCCAATATTGGGAAGGTGTTCGTAAATATTATCAAGATTTTGAAAGCGGCATGTTATCTCCACATACAGAGATCTACAAACATGAAATGCCCGGGGGACAATACAGTAACCTTCAACAACAAGCAAAAGCAGTAGGCCTTGGTGAGCGTTGGGAAGAAGTGAAAGACATGTATAGCCGAGTGAATTTAATGTTCGGAGATATTGTCAAGGTTACTCCATCTTCTAAAGTTGTCGGTGATATGGCTTTGTTCATGGTCCAAAATGATTTATCTGAAGAGGAGGTATTGACAAAGGGAGAAACAATCGATTTTCCGGATTCGGTAATTGAGTTATTCGAAGGTTATTTAGGACAACCTTATGGAGGATTTCCTAAACAGCTTCAACAAGTCATATTAAAAGGGAAAGAACCGCTCACTGTTCGTCCAGGAGAATTGTTGAAAGAAGTCGATTTTGATGCTCTTCGTAAGGAACTTTCACAAGAATTGGGACGTCAGGTGACCAGCCACGATGTGATTGCTTATGCTCTATATCCGAAAGTGTTTGTAGATTACATGAAAACGATCGATCAATTTGGCGATGTATCCAAACTCGATACACCAACGTTTCTTTATGGAATGAGGCTTGGGGAAGAAATTGAAGTGGAGATTGAAACGGGGAAGACACTAATCGTGAAGCTTGTTTCGATTGGACAACCACAGGCGGACGGAACTCGTGTTGTCTATTTTGAGCTGAATGGTCAACCACGTGAAGTGGTGATTAAAGATGAAAGTATTAAATCCGCAGTCGCATCTAAAGTAAAGGCGGATCCGAAAAATGAAAGTCATATTGCAGCTACAATGCCTGGAACTGTCATTAAAGTGATTGCAGAAAAAGGCGAAAAGGTCAACCGTGGAGATCATTTGATGATTACAGAAGCCATGAAAATGGAAACAACGGTTCAAGCGCCATTTGCAGGTGTTGTGAAAAATATTTATGTGCAAAATGGTGAAGCGATCTTAACAGGTGACTTACTGATTGAGTTAGAAAAATAATACAAAAATGCAGTAGGCTGTTGCCTACTGCATTTTTGTATTATTTTTCATTTGATTTGCTTCGAGAGATTAAAAGAATAAAATAACATAATAACCCAAATAAACAGGAAATAAATAATGCATGAGCTAAGGCAATATAAAGATTTAATCTAGTATAAATAATGAAAGCTCCTGCAATTACTTGTAGAAGAACTAATACAAAGGCGATAATCCAACCCCAGTAAATCACACGTTGATTCTTATAGTTTTTCACAGCGATGAAAGTAATGTAAGTAATCCAAATAAAGATGAGCCCTGCTGCTAATCGATGGCCCATTTGAATCCATTGATACATATTGAGAGAAAGCCCAGGTGCGCTGTTTACACAGAACGGCCAGTCTGGACAAGTAAGACTGGCATCTGTATGGCGGACAAGAGCTCCGGTGTAAACAACTAGATAACTATATAACGTGACTCCGATAGTATGCCATTTCATCCGTTTATCAATGACGAGAGATGAAGCATCAAATTTTTGATCGACTTCAAAAATCAGAAGTGTTAACAGAAGTACAGCCGCAAAAGAAATGAGTGAGATACCAAAATGTAGAGCAAGGACAAAATCAGATTGTCCCCAAAGAACGGCAGCGGCTCCAATTAGTCCTTGGGCGACTAAAAAGAAGAAAGATAGGAACGCAAGAAATTTTGTTTCTCTTTTATGTCCGATCATGCGCCAAGAAGCGATCGAGAGTGCAAGTACGAGTAATCCAACTACACCAGAAACGAGTCGGTGTGCTAATTCAATAAGGGTTTCAATGGTTAGATTATCTGGAATGATTTGCCCATGACAAAGCGGCCACTCTCGCCCACAACCAAGCCCGGAATCTGTTTTTGTGACTAAGGCGCCCCCCAGCAGCACAAGAAGCATACCGAACGTTGTTAATATCGCTAACCATTTTAGCGAGCGTTGCATGTGATCACCTACTTATGTAAAATTAACTTTTTGAAAATGAAAAAGAATACATCTTCTCGATAATACAGAAAATAGTGGTAAAAGACAACTTGTAAATTTGTGTAAACCTGTTATGCTTAATGGAATCAAATACCTAGTTATCCTTTCAATACATAGCTTAAGCTTAATATTATTATCTAATAAAATAAAAATGATGGAAATAGCACTTGATTAGCCGACACAAATTCGACATAATTAGTTCAAGATGTATTCACAAAAAAATGGATAGATATGTTTTAATATTGAATTGATAGGCGTTTTTGAAAAAAAAGAAAACTTTCACATGGTATAGAAAACGAAAGCTCAAACATTTATATTTATATTAAAAGTGTGAAAGCTTTTGTTTCTCTAATGAGAGGGGGGAATTGGGTGTCACGTGCCGCAACAACAGTGGGGAAACCTCAACTGCCGGAGACCACAGCCTTGAAAGACTTCCTAGCATTAATCAAAATAGGAATTGTCAACTCTAACTTAATAACGATATTTACAGGAATGTGGCTCGCTTTTGAGTTTAATGACTTACACTTTTTAACACAGTTAGACACGGTTTTCTATACGTTGCTCGGTTCATCGTTGATCATTGCTGGATCAGCAAGCTTGAACAATTTTATTGACCGCGATATCGATCCATTGATGGAAAGAACGAAAGGCCGTCCAACCGTAACTGGTAAGATTAGTTTTCCAAAAGTCATGTCAATAGGGCTAGCATTTATTATTATTGGAACGACTTTGTTGTTTTTAACGACCTTCACAGCGGGCATGCTTGGACTAATCGGAGTATTTAGCTATGTCGTCCTTTACTCCATGTGGTCAAAGCGAAGACATGTTAGCAATACGGTCGTAGGAAGCATTTCCGGTGCGATACCACCATTAATTGGCTGGGCTGCTGTAGACCCGAATTTACATATTATTGCATGGATGCTGTTTTTAATCATGTTTATCTGGCAACCCCCGCATTTTTATGCGTTGGCTATGAAACGTTGTGAGGAATATCGAGCAGCCAATATACCGATGCTACCAGTAGTGAAAGGGTTCTCAACAACAAAACGTCACATGGTGATGTGGGTATTAGCGCTATTACCACTTCCGTTTTTTATGGAGCCACTTGGAAATGCCTTTATTGTTTTAGCAACCGTTTTAAATATTGGCTGGCTGGCTCTTGGATTGTCTGGATATAAAATGAAAGATGATCTAAAATGGGCCAAGCTCATGTTTGTTTATTCTTTGCAATATTTAACAATCATGTTTGTAGCGATGGTTATTCTAACTGTCATATAAAAGAGGGGAATTCTTTCTTGTTAAAGAAATCCATATATAAGCTCATTTTCATTTTAGAAATTCATAAGAAAGAGGGGTTAATTAAGCTATGAGAGATAGGCTAACTAAATGGCGTCTTTTTTCGGTGTTTGCCGCATTGACGCTCGTTCTATCTGGCTGTGGTGAACCGTTTCTTTCCGCGCTAGTACCAGGCGGAGAAGTTGCTCAAAAACAATTTGATTTGATGGTTTTGAGTACGATCATCATGGTTTCTGTAATTTTAGTAGTTTTTGTTATCTTTATTATCGCTATTTTCCGCTTCCGTCGTAAAAAAGGCGACGAAAACAAAATTCCTAAACAGGTAGAAGGCAGTCATTTGTTGGAAATTATTTGGACTGTTATTCCGATCATCCTCCTTTTAGTTCTTGCAGTGCCAACAGTGAAAGCAACTTTTGACTTTGCAGACGTAACAGACATGGAGAAGAAGAATGAAAAGGGTGAGCGCGAAGCACTTGTGGTAAACGTACGTGCAAACTTGTACTGGTGGGAATTTGAATACCCGGATCACAAGGTCATTACTGGTCAAGACTTAGTCGTGCCAACAGATCAAAAAGTTTACTTTAATTTAAAAGCATCTGACGTAAAGCATTCATTTTGGATTCCTGCAGCAGGTGGAAAGATGGATACGAACGTAGATAACGTCAACCAATTTTGGCTTGAGTTTGACAATGAAAAAGCTAGTGATGCACAAAACCTTTTCTATGGTAAATGTGCGGAGCTTTGCGGTCCATCGCATGCTTTAATGGACTTCAAAGTAAAAGCGATTCCACAGGACGAATTTAATCAATGGATGGATGACATGAAAACAGCGAAAGAAGAGACACCGACTGATGCTACAGCAGCAAAAGGTCAAGAAGTGTTCAAAGAAAATTGCTTGAGCTGTCATGCTGTCACTCCACAAGATGCACGTCCGGAACAAGCTAGACTTGCTCCGAACTTAGCGACGTTTGGAGAGCGTTCTCGTGTTGCTGGTATTTTAGAGCATAACGAGGAAGAATTGAAAAATTGGATTCGCGATCCTGAGAAATACAAACCTGGTAACAAAATGACAGGTACGTATGGCGAATTATCTGAAGATGAGCTAGATCAATTAGCAGCATACTTAATGAGCTTGAAAGTACAAGATTAATAAAACGATCAAAAAAGGAGGTAAAATCGTTGAGTACCATTGCACAAAAACGAGGTTTCGCAGGAACGATTTGGGATTACTTAACTACGGTTGACCATAAGAAAATTGCGATTCTTTACTTAATTGCAGGCGGTATCTTCTTCCTCATGGGTGGTGTTGAAGCCATGATGATTCGGATTCAGCTTGCTAAACCAAACAATGATTTTGTGAGTGCAGGTTTATTTAATGAACTTCTGACTATGCACGGAACAACCATGATTTTCTTAGCGGCTATGCCCTTGCTATTCGCGTTTATGAATGCGATTATGCCGCTACAAATTGGGGCTCGTGACGTAGCATTCCCATTCTTAAATTCATTGGGCTTTTGGTTATTCTTCTTCGGAGGAGTATTCTTAAACTTATCATGGTTGCTTGGTGGAGCTCCTGATGCAGGTTGGACATCTTATGCATCTTTATCACTTGCATCAGAAGGACACGGAATTGACTTCTATGTTCTAGGTTTACAGGTATCAGGTTTTGGTACGTTAATAGGAGGGATTAACTTCCTTGTTACAATTATTAATATGCGTGCCCCTGGTATGACTTATATGAGAATGCCTTTATTCACATGGACAACATTTGTGGCGTCTGCGCTTATTCTATTCGCATTCCCACCGTTAACAATCGGTATGTTCATGTTAATGTTTGACCGTTTATTCGGCTCTAACTTCTTTAATGTAGCAGCTGGTGGTAACACAATTATTTGGGAGCATTTCTTCTGGATTTTTGGTCACCCTGAAGTATACATTTTAATTTTACCGGCATTCGGTATTTTCTCTGAGATTTTCTCAACGTTCTCAAGAAAGCGCTTATTCGGATATTCTTCTATGGTATTCGCAACTGTATTAATCGGTTTCCTAGGCTTCATGGTATGGGCTCACCATATGTTTACAACTGGTATGGGTCCTGTGGCTAATGCGATCTTCGCAGTAGCTACAATGGCGATTGCTGTTCCTACGGGAATTAAGATCTTTAACTGGTTATTAACAATTTGGGGGGGTAGTATTCGATTCACTACGCCAATGATATACGCTGTAGCATTTATTCCTTCTTTCGTTGCCGGCGGGGTAACGGGAGTTATGCAGGCGGTAGCACCAGCGGATTATCAATACCATGATTCATACTTTATCGTGGCCCATTTCCACTACGTAATTGTTGGTGGGGTTGTGTTAGCGTTATTAGCAGCAACTCACTTCTATTGGCCAAAAATGTTTGGAACAATGTTAAGTGAAAAATTAGGGAAAGTTACGTTTGTTCTATTCTTCACTGGTTTCCATTTAACGTTCTTTGTTCAACATTTCCTAGGTTTAATGGGGATGCCACGTCGTGTTTGGACGTTCTTACCAGGTCAAGGACTTGATACAGGGAACGCAATTAGCTCGGTAGGGGCAGCATTCATGGCAGCAGGTGTCATTGTGTTATTGTATAACATTGTTATGACGTCTGTGAAGAATGTCAAAGTCGGTAATGACCCTTGGGAAGATGGTCGTACGCTTGAGTGGGCAATTCCTTCACCACCGCCATTCTATAACTTTAAGCAAACACCACTTGTTCGTGGATTAGATACTTATTGGATCGAGAAAATGGAAGGCAATAAAGGGATCACGCCAGCTGAACCACTTGGTGATATTCATATGCCTAATGGATCGTTCGTACCATTTATGATTTCTCTTGGCTTATTCATCGCTTCTTTTGGAGCAATGTATCAAGTGGATGACAAACCATGGGCGATTCCAGTGTTAATTGGTGGATTAGCGGTTACATTCCTATCCATGCTGTATCGTTCAGTGAAAGATGATCACGGATTCCATATTCATAAAGAAGATTTAATGGAAGAGAAAGATAAGGGGGTTAAGGCATAATGCACGTTGAAGAAAAATTCACACCCCAAACTTGGCCAGAATCACCTGAGCAAGCTACCCTTGAAGGGAAAAATAAATTCCTTGGCTTTTGGTTCTTTCTAGGAGGAGAGACGGTTTTATTCGCCTCTCTCTTCGCAACATACATTGCATTAAAAGATAAAGTTCCAAGTCCAGATCATGCTTTAGCTAAGGATCTTTTTGAGTTACCTTTAGTATTCATGATGACAATGTTGTTATTGACTAGTTCATTAACAAGCGTATTTGCCATGTATCATATGAAAAACTATAACTTCAAGCGTATGCAAGCTTGGTTATTGTTCACTGTAATTCTTGGCCTAGCCTTTTTAGGTTGTGAGATTTACGAATTTAATCATTATTATCATGAGTATAAACACACGTTCACAAGTAGCGCATTCGGTTCGTCCTTTTACATGTTAGTCGGTTTCCATGGAGCCCACGTTGTCTTTGGTTTATCATGGATTGTTACTTTAATGGTTCGTAATGCAAAGCGTGGATTAAACTTATACAACGCACCTAAGTTTTACTTAGCTAGCCTTTATTGGCACTTTATTGACGTTGTTTGGGTCTTTATTTTCACTGTAGTATACTTAATGGGAATGGTGGGATAATTGATGGTGAATAATCAATCAAATTCAAGCAACCCAAGAGTTGATTACGAATACCGACGTAAAAAAAACGCTGACGAAATGAGAATGCAAGTAGTAACCTTTACTTTAATGATCTTCTTTACAGTAGTTGCATTTGTAGCTGTTGCAGCAGGTTTTTCTGAATGGTTTATTGTTCCGTTTATCCTTTTACTTGCATGCATTCAAGTAGCATTTCAATTATATTATTTCATGCATATGAGCCATAAAGGCCATGAAGCACCTTCCTTTTTCTTGTGGTCTGCTATAGTCATAGCGTTTGTAACAGTTTTGGCATTTGTAACGGTTGTATGGATCTAATTAGAAAGTCAGCCTTTAGGGGCTGGCTTTTTATTTGTCAGGAAATTATTTTTCTTGTATAATGTCATGAACTTGTCAATTGCTAACATTGATAGGGAGAAAGGAGAAAGGTATAATAACTAATAGGGCATCTCAAAAAATATCGAGGTGAATAAACAATGCCAATTGGAATTTTTGGATTTCAAGCTTTATGGAGTCCTTTGTTTATGTTAGTACTTGCCTTTATGTCGGTTTTATTTTTCTTAATAACGGTGAAATGGAGAAAGGATTTTAAAGAAAGTGAACCGTTAACAATACGTCAAGCTTGCCTATTTGTGACGGCTATCCTTGTCTTATATGCTATCAAAGGTTCTCCTATTGATTTAATGGGGCATATTATGTTTTCTTATCATATGCTTCAAATGGCCGTTCTTTATTTAGTTGTTCCACCGCTTCTGATTAAAGCGACACCGTGGTGGGTTTGGAAAGCGGTTATTGAGTTGCCGGTCATTAACAAAGTGTTTAATTTCTTTACAAAGCCCCTTATTGCGTTAATTTTCTTTAATGGGATGTTTTCGTTCTATCATATGCCTTTGATTTTTGATTATATTAAAATGAGTGAAACACTTCATGGCTTATACACATTTATTTTATTTATTTTTGCAATATTTATGTGGTGGCCATTAGTCAATGAACAGCCACACCGAAAACAAATGGCCGGTCTAAAAAAAGTAGGCTATATTTTTGCCAATGGGATTTTACTTACTCCGGCATGTGGTTTAATTATTTTCGCCGATACGCCGCTATATTCGACATATAGTGATGCCGGCTCTTGGCTGAAGGCAATGGAATTATGTGTGCCTGTAACAACATTACAAGGGTTAAATTTAAGTGGACCTGAATTATTTTCCAATATGCCTGTGGTTGAGGATCAACAACTCGGTGGTATTATTATGAAAATCATTCAAGAAATTGTTTATGGCTTTATTTTGGCCAAGGTCTTTTTTGAATGGTATCGAAATGAACAACGCGATGCAGAGGCCATTACGAAAGAAGCATTGGCTCGCCATCAATCCAATTTAAGTAAGTAATTTGTAAAAAGGGTGACCTAGTCAATTAGTTGCTCTATACATACGATAGAATATGTAAGGAAGAGAGGAAGTAATATGTCTTTACCTATCCTGCCTACAATTAGTACGTCATTTATCGTGTTAAGTGCGATTTTTGTTGCGATTGGTTGGGGGCAAATCAAACAAGGGAAAATTGAAAAACATAAAAAAACGATGTTAACTGCAGCTGTTTTTGCATTGATCTTTTTCGTTATTTATGTGAGTAGAACCGTTTTTATTGGAAATACGGCATTTGGAGGACCGGATGAGATTAAAATTTATTATACATCCTTCTTAATTTTCCATATTACTTTAGCCACAACAGGTGCTGTTTTTGGAATTGTCACCATTCTAAGTGGGTTAAAAAACAACCTTATAAGACATAAAAAACTTGGACCTATTACTAGTGTAATTTGGTTCTTTACAGCTATTACAGGTGTTGCTGTTTATTTCCTTCTATATGTTATATATGAAGGTGGAGAGACAACATCTGCTATAAAAGCAATATTAGGGTTTTAAGTAGGGGTTCAGCCCCTGCTTTTTTTATTGTTTAGAAGATAGTCTTGGTTAGTAGGAGTTTAAGAAAAAAAGCGCTAGGAAAAGTTCCTGCGCTTTTAAAGGTTTTATTAAATAATAAATGGAGTAATTTCATTTTTAATATCTGCAAGTATTTTTTCACAAGTTTCTACTAGAGATTTTGGGAAGTCCTCATTCTCTCCATATTCTACTCCATGAGGATAATAATGTTTTCCTAATAATGGAGTCATTAGTTGAATAACAGCTTCTCCACCGCCGATATCACCTTGTGTAGCAAAGCCTAATATGCGTAAGTAGTATGTACCTTCTTTTAATTCAAATTTGCGATCAAATGTAACTCGCTCATAGTCCCATTGTCCGGCATGAACCAACCCGTGTGAGCTTACAATATAGTCCAAGCGGTTAAAATCTAACTGTAAATTTTCTAAACCAGTATTTTCAAATTTCATAAATGATTCCCTCCTGAATTTCTTCGCCTATGCCCTTATGCATAGCTTGCTTACACACTTGCTTCATTTTTAATAATAGTCTAAAAATAGGTTTCTTGCAATGTATTGAAGGGAATCAAAATATTAATTTTAAACGATTGTTCAAGTCTCTAATGAAGAGGAGGGGGTTATGCGGGAAGAAGTGGATAATTCCCTGTTACAGTCGTTATCTTCTCATATGATTCTACTTAGATAAAGTGTTATAATATCAGTATAAAATGGGGATTCTATTTGTATAGATGAAAGGAGGGCTGCATTCTGAGATCGGCAATTAGAATATTAATCGTTATGTCTATCATCTTAATTGTTGGTTTATACACGAATCAAGTAATGGAAGAAAAGGAAGTACTTGAAAATTCAACGAGTCTTTCTCCTCCAAAGCCAGATTATGATATAGAAGAAGAATTAAAGAGTCAATCAGAGCCTTCTTCGGTTGCTAAGCAACCTGAGACAGGAGTTGGAGCACTTTTGGGAAAAGAAGCCAATGTATTGATCAAGACATATGGTGAGCCTATCCGAAAAGACTTATCTGCTTATGGTTATGAATGGTGGATTTATAAAAAGGATCGACACTATGTGCAATTTGGTGTGGAGGGAAATAAGGTCGTAACGGCTTTTGCTACGGGTGAAACAGATGTATCTCCTTTTAAGATTGGACAAGAATCCGACGAAATCTTTCGTTCTAATGTATTGGATACAGAAATTGTTATTAATAATGAAGAAGGAACGTATCGCTTTGAGTTATCAGAAGAAGATCTTAATGTTCGTCCACTGATTCAATTAGGTGATATTTATGCGCAATTATATATCGATAAATTTACAGGAACTCTTTCTAGCGTTCGTTTTTTGACAAAAGATTGTTTGCTTAAGCAGCGACCATATGAGATGGTCTACCGTGGTGATTTGCCGTCTATTCCTGAACCCCCATCTTCTGTATGGGCTAAGATTCAAACAGGGAATGAACAACAAATATTAGATTTGACGAATATGATTCGTGTTAGATTTGAGCTCAATGAATTAACGTGGGATTCAGATGTAGCAGAGGTCGCTAGATTGCATAGTAAGGAAATGTTCGAGAAGCAATACTTCGCACATGAATCTCCTTCTACAGGTGATTTAGGTGACAGATTAACCAAAGCTAATATAGCGTTTCAAACAGCAGGTGAAAATATTGCGGCTAATTATATAGACGGACCAGCTGCTGTTGAAGGCTGGCTTAATTCGGAAGATCACCGAAAAGCACTATTAGAAGAAGAGTTTGCCCTCTTAGGGGTTGGTGTTTATCGTAAATACTATACGCAGAATTTTGTCACAAAAAGGTAGTCACTTAGGCTACCTTTTTATAATGGGTTCAATTTCATGATCAATTACTTTTCACTTTTTATTTTCTAACCCATAAAGTATTAGTAGCAAATTTATTGGGCGAGGGATGCTATGTGAAAACGAATTCATTACATCCAGAAATACAACGATTTAAAAAGTATGTGAGTGAGCGGCCAGAACTGAAAAAAATGGTAAGGAAAAGAGAAACAACATTACAACAACTGTTTGAAGAGTGGTATGAAGCTGGTGAAGTGGTTTATGAAGAAAAGCAAGAGAGAGAAACAGCTGAGTTTTCTAGTTGGATTGAAAAAGCATTAGACAGGATGGCTTCGTTAGACACAAATAAGTGGAATAGTTATGTGGCTGAATGCCAATCCGTATTGGAAACTATTCAATTAATGCTTGCAGACTTTGTCGATCATAGGAAAGACGATAAAGCTCCATTTTCGCAATCAGAAAGGAGTGATTTAGATTGAGGCAGGAAGTGATGGGAAAAATCAATAATAATAAAGAATGGTTAGCTTATTTAAGAAAAGAACCGATTTGGTATCGATTGTTAAGTAGGAACCCATATGATTTGGAGAAATTTGAAAGAGCGAGTCTTCATTATTATAAAAAGACCTTCCCGCATCAAGTGGAACGAGTAAATGATGGGCTTTTATTAGCTTCTGCTTTATTTTCGATGATGAATTCACAAATGTCCACACCAGCGTCATCGGAAGCTACGAACTCAACAGAGCCGTTAAAAAATGATCAATAAAAAGATCTTCTTTTGCTCACACTAAAATAAAAAGGTAAGGAGTGTAGAGCATGAGGGTATGGATCATAGCGATCATTTTTGTTATGCTAGCTGGTTGCAAGTTGAATTTTCCAGAGCCAGAAGCACTGTCAACAGTTCCTGAAGTGAAAGAGGTAGAAGCCGAAGGGAAAGGAAATCATAGTTGGACGGTTAGCCATACGTTAAAAGGACAACAGTTATTTGTTGAATGTATTGTTGAGAATGTTTCTTTTTCAACCGAAGGAAGACATGGAAAGGTAAAGGGGAGTGCAGCCATCTATATAGATGGAGTATTTTACAAAAGCTATGATACAGCTGCCTTTATCGTCAAGGGACTACCTTCAGGTAAACATAAAATCAATGTGAAGCTCGTGAGTGAGAACAATCAGCCTCTTGGATACGAGAAAACCTTCCATGTAACTATTCCGTAAATATTTTTCTTTTGAGAAGAATATGTTAGTATAGTGGAATGGAGGTGGGCACATTGCTTACAGCTACATTAGAAAAGATTCGTACGATGGAGCAAGCGGAACAGCTTGGTAAAATGATCTTACTTTCAGATATTGCTGAAAAATACCAAGCATGCTATTCGCTTTTATATACAACACCTGAAACATCAGAAAAGATAAAAAGGTTCAGCAGCTTAAAAAGCCTTTATGAGGAAGTACAGCGTTTTGGCCGTTATCATCCTGACTATAGTCGTGTGATGAAAGAGATCAGAGAGATAAAACGTGACATGGATTTAGATGAGAATGTGGCTGCCTTCCGAGTGGCAGAGAAAGAATTGCAAACACTGTTGGATGAAATAAGTATGCTTTTAGGGCGGTCTGTGTCAGAATCCATTAAAGTTCCTACTGGTAATCCTTTCTTTTCAACGGGTTCTAGCTGCGGTGGAGGCTGTGGAAGTGGTGGAGGCTGTGGGTGCTCAGCATAGATGCCATCCGATTCAATGAGTGGTAGTTGCTAATACTTTTCCTTCTGTGCTAGACTTAATGAAAAAGCATTTAGTTGAGGGAGATTATATGTTTATTGAACGGCAGGCTGTGATTGTTTGGCTTCATCATACGAAGCCCGTTAAATCGTTGCGCAAATATGGAAACGTACATTATGTATCAAAGCGAATGAAATATGCGGTAGTTTACTGCAATCAGGAAGAGATAGAAAAGACAATGGAGAAATTGGACTCTCTTTCATTCGTAAAAAAGGTAGAGCCGTCTTTTAAACCATTTTTGAAAACTGAATATGAAAATTCTAAGCCGGATAAAGCGAAAGAATATGATTATAAAATCGGCGTTTAAAAAAAGCAGGAATTTTCCCTGCTTTTTTAATTTGGATTTTTTTAACAATGATGTTGATTTAGATTGTATCGTTTCATTTAAATAAGTCAAAAATCAACAATACCACTTAACATGGCCTTTAATTTAACGAAGGAATATAGTGGTTGAGCCTCAAAATACCAATCAAATATTGATAATACAATGTTTTCTCTGCAAACATCGTGGAAGACTTTACATCAAACTGAATGAGCACTTTATTTAAAGATTCAGCAGCCTCCTTAAATAAATCAAAACGCTGATTAGGTGTAGAAACTGGATGAGGAATTCCCTCTCGACATACATACAATGGTTGAAAGCTTCCTGGATTTGTTGGTTCTAGGACAACAATAAGTGAAGTCACTGGCCTTTCTTCTATAACCGAATGCAAGGCGAGCATATGACATAAACGGTGTTTATTATTTTGAGCGATCTCGATGAGTTCATATAGATCTGAATACCCCTCACCAAGCTCGATAAATCGTTGAATCAAAAGACACCCTCCGTTCTTTTAAGAAAATTTCCTACTCATTGTACCGTTCTCTGTCATAAAGCTCAACTACTCTGACAAAAAAGCTCATCGAATTCTTTTTTTTGCTGAGCCTTTTTATGATCTTTCAACAAAAATATGATAAAAGTGAATGAAAACGCCCCTTTCTCATAAAGAATTTGCTATCTTATAAATGTGAATATATGACTAGTTAGGGTGAAAGATATATGGTGAAAAAATCCTTGTTGTTCAGCTTGTTTTTAATGATTATTTCCGGGGGAATAATGTTTGTACAATGGAATGGATATGAAGGAAGCTCTAAAGCTTTTAATGACAATGAGGTTGAACAGGAAATTCAAATCGTGCATTCGGATCAGGGGTTTTCTATTCAACAGACATTTAGTCATTTACAGATAGATAAGCCGCTATCGCTTATTTTTCCTGTCGATGCCCAAAAGATGCGCTGTGAGACAACGGAAGGGAAATGTTCAATGAACGGACTAAGTGCAGTGATCACTCCTAAAGATCACACATTTACTGTTTCATATACGTTGAATTCACCTCCTGTTAAGTCTTCCATGTTATTGACGAATTGGTTCGTTAAAGTAAAGGAGACGGAAATCAAAGAAACAGCGATCTATTTAACTGATAAGAAGTTAAGAACAGGTAACTGGTATTCAGGGTTAAAAAATACCGGAGGACAAAAAAAAGATTGGATCAACTATTATGAGTTTCAAGGAAATGGAGGGGCTGATGCGCTTTATTGGCAATCAGACCCATTAGTCAAAGTAGATGTAGGAGAGACGTTGGCTCTCTATATGTCGCCCGAAGTAAAAGCCTCCAAGCAGCTAGTTGATTCATTAAAAAGTATAGACATGCCTGAACTAAAAACCATCATTGTAACCAGTCAGCAGCAGACTTATTCCTCAGATCATTTCTATATTTTAAATAATAGCCAACAGTTGATGGAATTCACTGACACAATGCGATTAACCGCTATGAAAAATGAGTATCGTTTTAATGAGTCTGAGGAATGGTTAGCGGAAGTCATGGTCGCCCTTGAGCTTAACCGTGCGTTTGGTTCTGAAAAGTCACAAAAAATGTATCAGTATTTGCAACAAGAATTGACGCCGGAAGAACAAGCCGCATATAAAGCTGATGTTTCGCAAATGAAGGGCGAGCTGATGACCGCGGAGCAGTTAGATCAAATTTTATCTGAAGTGAAAGGGCTAGAAACACATTTCTTTCAGGAGAATAATGAAGAAAAGAGCGTGATCAAGCCGCTGCTTTTTACAGATACTCGTTCGGTGTTAGTGAACGGAAAGGTAACACCTGTTGAAGCGATTAATAAAAAAGGAGTATTGTTATTTCCATTCCAGTTGACGTTACATCAGCTTGGGTTTGATGTGAAAACTCTTTCTAATAATAGATCGTTACTTGTGAAGAAAGATGCAGACACATATCGATTTGATCTTGATGAACATCGTTTTATTTTAAATGAGGAGGATTATGGATTATATGAAAACGCACTAGTCACTTATAATGGTGAACTGTATATTGAATCTACTTGGCTTCAAAAAATATTTTTAGTTTATGTTAATGAACAAAAGGGTCAAATCACGATTGATCCGATTGATTTGTAAAAATATAAGCGGAACTCCATGAATTCCTTCAAAACAACAAAAAACCTGCTGAACAATCAGCAGGTTCCTTCTATTGTCAATAGTTAGACAGAAGGAAAAGGGAGAGGAGAAACCGGAGAAAAGGCATATGGGGAATTATGCTTTCTCCGTGATCGACAACATCCCGAGTGATGTTGTTATCAATAGTATGACCCACTTTAGTTATTTTTAAACTTGTAATGAAAGAAATCATTCAAATACGAAGAAATGGAAATCATCTAGATTCAGTCATGGAATTGTGTTAACATGAATGAGAAAATCTTTATGAATGGTGAATAATTGATGAGAGTAATTTCAGGTGAGCAAAAAGGAATCCCATTAAAAGCCGTACCAGGCCGAGATACGAGACCAACAACCGATAAAGTAAAGGAAGCCATATTTAATATGATTGGTCCTTATTTTTCCGGTGGATTTGGGCTCGATTTATTTGCAGGTAGTGGTGGATTGGGCATTGAAGCATTAAGTAGAGGTTTTCAGAAAATGATCTTTGTTGATCGTGAGATGAAAGCGGTTCAAACGGTGAAAGGGAATTTAGAGAAGTGTAGCTATACTGACTGTTGTGAAGTGTATCGCAATGATGCGGAGAGAGCACTTAAAGCGATTACGAAACGAGAACTTGTTTTTGATGGAATCTTTTTAGATCCACCATACAAAAAACAACAGCTAGAAAAACTTTTGAAGTGGATTGAGGAAAAACGATTGTTAAATAATGGGGGATTTATCGTCTGTGAACACGGTTCTGAGATTTATTTACCGGAGACGATTGGGCAATTGCAACAAGTGAAAATGGAGACATATGGGATCATCCGTGTGTCAATTTTTGAATGGTCAGATAAATAAGGGGGAGCGTTAATGGCAAGTATTGCAGTATGTCCAGGAAGTTTTGATCCAATTACGAATGGACACTTGGATATTATTCAAAGAGGGGCCAAAATTTTTGATAAGATTTATGTGGTCATTTTAAGTAATTCTTCTAAAGCACCACTTTTTTCAGTGGATGAAAGGTTAGAACTCATTAAGGCAGTCACGAAGCATTTGCCCAATGTAGAAGTGGATCACTTTAACGATTTATTGGTGGAGTACGCAAAAAGCGTAAATGCCAATGCCATTTTACGCGGTTTGCGAGCTGTATCAGACTTTGAATATGAAATGCAAATTACTTCCATGAACAGAGTGCTAGACCAAGATTTAGAAACTTTTTTCATGATGACAAATAGTCAATATTCCTTCTTAAGTTCAAGCATTGTTAAGGAAGTGGCTAAATACAACGCCAATATCTCAGACCTTGTTCCAAAAGAAGTTGAAATAGCGTTAAAAAAGAAATATCAAAACAGCTAATCTGTTTTACATAAATACCTAGTTTCTTTAGTCGATAGACGGGAAACTAGGTATTTTTTAATCCGTTTTAGCGACAATGGTGTCTTTATTGTTTTTTTGTACTTATGTACAAAAGCGTATAAATTGTTAGCATCATAATGGTAATCAGTGGTCCATATTGCTTGAGTAAAATAATCATTTCGTTCATAGGTGAATGCTGAAGGTTAATGACAGGCAGAGAATGAAGGAGTCCGCTGTTTTTTACAGAATGTTCATACACGGGTTGCCAAAGAATGAACGCAATAGAAGCAGAGTAGAATCCATGAAGAATTCTAGCAAAAAAGAACGGGTGGAAACGAATATCTGATGTCGCTAAAATACTTGCTACTTGTGCTTGCACACTTAATCCGCTAAAGGCAAGAACAAAGCTTGTCACAATGGCCTGCTGTAAAAGAGTGCTTTCTTGAACTTGACTAATCATTTGACTGCCAAGCGTAATTTCAAATATACCCGCAATAAAAGGAACGGTGAGCTCAGAAGGTAATTGAAGCCATTGAAAGCCTTTAGCCGCTCCAGTAGCTAATAAAGAAGTAATATGCAAATGAAATAATAGCTTGTTAATCACGGAAAATAGAATAATAAATCCACCAATCATCAGCAAAGTCTGAACGGAAGAAAGAACAGAATCCCCCATTAATTGCCCGAGCGGTCGCCGGTCCTTTAGGCGTGCTTGATGCATAGCAGAAAAGGCGTTATAGAAAGAGAACGGGGGGGTATAATCTGTTTTATTTTTTTTGTCATTCCCATAGAATCGCATCGTTAATCCGACAAAGAGGTTTCCTGTATAATGAGCAATCGCTAGCAAAATGCCTAAATGAGGATTATAGAAAAAACCAACAGATACCGCTCCGAAAATAAATAAAGGATTAGAAGAGTTAGTAAAACAAACGAGACGTTCAGCTTCTGTTTGAGTTAGCTCTCCATTTAGCCTTAATCGTGCGGCTAGCTTAGCTCCCGAAGGAAAACCGGAAGCCATCGCCATTGCCCATACAAATCCACCTGCTCCTGGCACTTTAAAAAGTGGGCGCATAAGTGGTTCAAGCAAAACGCCAATAAAGTTTACGACTCCAAGACCAATCATCATTTCTGAAAGAATAAAAAAGGGTAGTAGTGATGGGAAGACGATTTCCCACCACATATTTAATCCTCTAATAGAAGCCTCTAAGGAAATTTTAGGAAATGCAATTAATGAAAAAGCAAACATACTAATGAAAAGGGCTAAAAGAAGGGTCTTTATTTTCGAAGCGGTCAATCTTAATAACCTCCTATCCTGTCCACAGACAGCTCCACTCTGGGATTCACCACATAATTCAGGTACAATATGATTAATTCAAGACCATATACACTTGTCCTGTTTTTTTCAATATACTCATATCATTTAGAAATAGACCATAGCTTATTAGGAAATCCTGAGATGGAGGGGAAAAGTTTGCAACAACCAAAAATAGGAGTGGCTCTTGGCTCAGGAGGAGCTAGAGGGTTTGCCCATATCGGTGTTTTGAAAGCATTAAAAGAGGCTGATGTTCCAGTAGATATGATCGCAGGTAGTAGCATGGGATCGCTGGTAGCTAGTTTATATGCAGCGGGGCAGGATATGGAGCAACTATACAAATTATCGAAAGCCTTTAAAAGAAAATACTTTCTGGACTTTATCTTCCCTAAAATGGGTCTAATTGCTGGGAAGAAAATCAAAAGTTTTATTCAAGTATTGACGCATGGAAAAAACATTGAGGATTTAAACATTCCTGTGGCCATTGTAGCCACAGATATTCAAATGGCGGAGAAGGTTGTATTTAAGGAAGGCCCTGTAGCTGATGCTGTTAGAGCTAGTATTGCGATTCCGGGGATATTTGTCCCCGAAAAAGTAAATGGACGCTTACTTGTAGATGGTGGAGTGATTGATCGTGTCCCCGTTTCCGTTGTGAAAGAGATGGGGGCAGACATTGTGATCGGAGTAGATGTCTCGTCTGTCAAAAAAAATGCCGAGATTCAAACCATTTTTGATGTTATTATGCAAAGTATTGATATTTTGCAATTAGAAATTATTGAAAACAGACAAATTGCTTCAGATGTGATGATTCGCCCTCCTGTAGAAATGTATAATTCCAAAGCATTTACTAATATTGAGGATATTATTGCTGCAGGGGAGCAAGAGGCAAAAAAAAGAATGCCTGATATCATCGAACAGATTGAGAAGTGGAAGGAGTTTCACCATGAAAAATAAATTAACTGCAGTCGCCTTCATTTTTTTACTAGTAATCACTGCTTCTTCTTTTATCAAGCTTCCTTATTATGTGATGAAGCCTGGGGATGCTCATGAACTAGCTCCGATTGTAAAAGTAACGGGCGGCAACAAAGCAGAAGGAACATTAATGTTGACTACCATTAAAATGGGAGAGGCGACACCGATCTCTTATGCGATAGCTCACTGGCTTGATTATGAAGAAATTGTTCCAATTGATAATGTTCGTAGTCCTCATGAAACGGATCAAGAATATAATATTAGACAAAAGTATTTAATGGATAACTCTCAACAACAGGCGATTCAAGTGGCTTTTGATGCGGCAGGGAAGCCATATAAGTATATTTATGAAGGTGTATATGTTTTGAGTGTTTTTCCAGGAATGCCAGCGGAAGGAATTATTCAGGCAGGTGACAGGATTACGGTGGTGGATGGAAAAAATATCGAATCATCTAAGCAATTTACCGATTATGTACAGGCTAAGCAACCAGGTGATGAAATAACGATCCAATTTGTGAGAGATGGGGAAGAAAAAAAGAAAAAAATTGCTTTAAAAAGTTTTTCCAATAACCGTAACAAAGCAGGTATTGGGATCAGTTTAACAGATCAGAAAAGATTAATAAGTACGCCGGAAGTTCAATTGAAAACAGAATCAATAGGCGGTCCTTCAGCCGGGTTAATGTTTAGTTTAGAAATTTATAATCAACTAACGGAGCAAGATATCACGAAAGGCAGAAAAATTGCTGGTACTGGTACGATTGATTCGGATGGGAAAGTAGGCCGTATTGGCGGGATTGAACAAAAAGTAGTGGCTGCTGATCGCGCAGGAGCGGAAATATTTTTTGCACCAAATGATGAAATAACACCTGAATTAAAAAGGAATAATCCCGACATCGAGCCTAATTATAACGAAGCAGTTAAAATGGCTAAAGAAATAGGAACAGACATGAAAATTATTCCTGTAAAAACATTTAATGATGCATTGGACTATTTACTAGCGAGTTGAAATGACTGAGCTGACCTTTACAAGAAAGCGTCAGCTCATTGATTATGGCAGCAAAATAGGAGGCTGTGTGAATTCACTATTGATGAGGCTTGGAGTTTGTGCTCCTTGCATGTATACATCAGATGCTTTGATATCTAAAGCGAGTAAATCTTTATGAGCAGCCGCCCTAGCAATTAGAGGGAGTGAGATCTCTTTTTTGATGCTTTTCATATACTCACGTCCATGTCTATTCATCCCTAATAGACGAATATAACGGACAGATGCCATCGCTTTTTCCATCTCTTCTTTCGTTGTGTTAGTGAGTATGTGGACGAGCATGCGTTGAATACGTGTCCAAGTGTAGCGTTTTGTTTTTACTTTTTCCATAAAATCGATAAAGCTAGTGGAATGACGAGCTGCCTCTTTTAAGCGGAATTCAATACCTTCTGTTATTTCATACATCGACTGTAACTCCTCTATAGAAGCGGATAGTAGCCGGTATTTTAACAATGGCCAATACATCTTCCAGCTATGAAAAGTTTGATGCTCATTATGATACTGTTTTAGTTCGTTCAATGTACTGTCAGGGACAAACTTTTCAATAGTGGATAAATGTTTAGATTGTTCAATCTCTTTACGTATACCTGTGGCACTTGCGATGCTGTCAGATGTTAAACTTTCGTCATGATAGCCTGCTTGCTGGCGTTTAATAGTAAGCGGCTGCATAGGCTCTGTTAGGTTATCATTCGCTTGTACATAATGATAACCTAAAATATTATTAGGCATGGATAAATCAAGTGATAATGAATCATTAAATAGCTGTTTTCTTGCTAGTGTCTGCGCTTTTGGAAAGCTATATCCTTCCCTCATATAGGAATGAATCAAGGGATTTAAGTCTCGAGAAGCCGCTTTGATCGTTTTAAAAGTATCGAGAAAGGGATCGATTTGCCCGTTTTCACTTCCAAAGCAAAAGGAATCACAAGCTAATTCTTTTAAGATTGAAATGGCCCCAAAAGAAAACACCTCCGCTTTTTGCGTGGAGAAAGCATATGGCAACTCAACAACGAGATCCACACCGTTTTGAAGCGCCATTCGGGTACGCGCCCATTTATTCATGAGAGCTGGTTCTCCTCGCTGCAAAAAATGTCCGCTCATAACAGCAATCACTACATCAGCGTTGGCTGCTTCCCGCGCTTTTTGTGCATGATATAAGTGACCGTTATGAAAAGGGTTGTACTCAACAACAATACCAACTGTTTTCATTTGATTGTTCCTCTGTTATAGTTATTTAATATCGATGATGTTATTATTGTTATTTACTGGCTTTTAATTGTCAATAGAGGGCCTTCCACTTTTCGGTGATGTCTAGCTCCAGCGGACAGACTCTCGGACATAAGCCGTCCTGTCTGTGTGGCAAAGATCGCCACTTCGACAGTTCGTCTGATGTCGTCGAGTCTAAACGTCCGCTTCCGCTTTTCGGTGTGTAAAGAAAATATATTGACAAACGTTTTGGTGAAAGCTATAATTACTTTTGTTGCCTTGAGGTGATAGTGATGAAATGGTCAATTATTCAATTGCAAAAGTTTCGTGATAAGGGTTTAGTTCTTGATGAGCTTGTGGATATGAGTAGCTTGAAGAATCGAGATTCTCAAATTCGAAATGTAGCTCCTGTTCATGTGACAGGTCGGGCCGATATTAGTCCTGAGAAGGTTACGTTTCATTTACAAGTGAAGGGTCAAATGATTTTACCTTGTTCGCGAACACTTGTTGATGTGAAATACCCGTTTGATTTTCAAATGACTGAAACATTTTTATTGAAGCCATCTTTATTCAGTGAATATGGGGATGAAGATGAGATTCATAGGGTGCAAGGAGATGTTATCGACTTAGCACCGATTTTGGAAGAAGCGATTCTTTTGGAAGTACCGATGCAGGTGTTGAGCGAAGAGGCTGATCAGCATGTGATTCCATCAGGAAAAGGCTGGGAGTATCATAGCGAAGAGCAACTTCCGAAAGAAGAAAAAAAGGTCGATCCGCGACTAGCAGGTCTGGCTGATTTTTTCAAGTCAAATGAGGAATGAAAATTGAGAAGTACCAGCTAATTCTGGCTTCATATACTTACATTCTCTTTTAAGGAGGTGGAAATAATGGCAGTACCTTTTAGAAGAACTTCTACGACTAAAAAGAACAAACGCCGTACGCATTTCAAATTACAAGTACCTGGTATGGTAGCATGCCCGAACTGTGGTGAAATGAAATTGGCTCACCGTGTTTGTAAAGAGTGCGGAACATATAAAGGAAAAGAAGTTGTAAGCAAATAATTTCATTTGCTCATTCGATCCTATTAAAAAACGTGAAGAGACCATGGCTCTTCACGTTTTTTTATTGAAGAATTTAGTGGATTAGGGCTACAATGGATAAAAGGGGGCTATGGTGATGGATTTTCAAATGAAGCGATTACATAATGGAATTTTAGAATTTAAAATAACACGACCAGAAAAAAGAAACGCCGTTAATTTTGAAGTGATGGAAGGGTTAAGCCAAGCGATTGAACGTGCGAAAGAAACGGATATTCGGGCATTGGTCGTCACGGGAGAAGGGGAACAAGCCTTTTGTTCAGGTGGAGATTTATCGGTGTTTCATGCGTTGCGAACAGAAGGGGAAGCGTATCGCATGCTTTCAAAAATGGGAAAAATTTTGCATGAACTGACTATTTTACCAAAACCGACGATTGCTTTAATTAATGGAACAGCGGTTGGTGGTGGTTGTGAAATTGCCACAGCTTGTGATTTTAGAATTGCCAAAGCGGGAGCCAAAATGGGCTTTATTCAAGGAAGCCTAGCCATTACAACTGGTTGGGGTGGCGGAACGTTGCTGTTTGAACGAATAGCTTCCTACCATGCATTAAAATTGTTATCTGAAGCAGCAATCTATCGAGCAGAGCAATTAGCTCATACCGGTTTTGTGCATCGAGTAGTGGATAGAATAAATGAGGAAGTAGTAGAGCGCTTTTTACAGAATGAATTAACTATTCATAGCTCGGTGTTATCAGCCTATAAGCAAATTCAAATTCGTAAATGGGCGTCGAGTGATCTTTGGGAGAAAATGGATCAGGAAATTAAGCAGTGTGCGATTCTTTGGGAGGCAGAAGCTCACCATGAGGCTGTAGCTAGCTTTTTAAACAAGAAATAAAAAATTGGACCATAATGGATAAGCATCCGATATGGTCCAATGACTATTTAACTAATTTTTTGTGTTGTGACGGAATTTGGATCCCAAAGTAAACGAGAACTATTCTCTGAAAGCGGAACAAAGTTCATTTTTTCCCAGAAGCTATGTGATTTTACGCGTGCTCTCGTTAGGATTGGAAGGTTAAAGGATTTGGCAAAGTCAACAAGTCGTAAGCCGAAGCCTTTATGCTGAAATTGAGGAAGTACTTCTAGTTTCCAAATTTCAAGATACTTGTTCGAGCCATTTTTTAATAGGTTTGCTCGGTTTTGCTTTACATACAAGCACATGCGAGCGGCTAGCTTATCTCCGTAGTAAATACCGTAAAATGGGGAGTTCGCGTTATCTTCTACCATTGTGATTTGAAGTTCTTCTAGCATGGATAACTCTTCTAGTCCATATTCTTTAAAGCTTTTGAATTCTTCTATTGTTTTGAAATTTACTTTCAAATTTTTAACAGGTAATTGCATGTTATATCCTCCTTTGAAAATCGGGAATTGTGCGATTTATATTATATTTTCATTATATAATATAAATTCAGATAAATGAATAGGTTGATTGATAACGCTTTCAATTTTGTGAAATTACTAAAACAAATGATCATTTTATTGTGAAAGAGGTAAAAGTTGTGAAAATCGGAATCGTTGGCGGCGGCGCTATGGGGCTTTTTTTCGCCTCTCAAATGACAGAAGTGCACTCAACTATCGTTTTTACTAGAACGGTTGAGCAAGCAATGACCCTTTCTGAACAAGGGATTATATGTATAGAAAATCATCAGAAAGTGATCCGTTTTGTACAAGCGGATATAACGGAGCATATTGATCATTATCAGCTGGATCTCTTGTTTATTGCTGTGAAACAATACCAACTGCATAGTATTCTTCCCTATCTTCATAAAATAAGCGAGGATGTGCCTCTTGTTTTTTTACAAAATGGGATGGGTCACTTAGAAGAACTAGATCGCTTAGCTCATAAGCAGCTTTTAGTGGCGACTGTGGAGCATGGTGTGCTTCGTACAAGTGCTGCGACTATCGAAGTTAGAGGACGAAATCGAACAAATATTTCTGCTTACCGCGGGGAGGGAAAAGAGTTATTTCCTTTTTTTGATCTGTTCGAGGCAACATTTCCGTTCGTGTGGAGAGAGAACACAAGGAGCATGCTGCTTGAGAAGTTTTCTGCTAATGTCGTGATCAACCCGTTGACTGCCGTATTAAAGGTCACCAATGGAGAGTTAATGACGAACCCATCCTTTTTAAAGCTTGCTCACATCGTGTTTGCTGAATTGTCAGGGGCATTTCCCAATGATGTACAAGAAGGCGTGTGGACGAGGATTGAGCAAATTTGCCTTAAGACGGCCTATAATCGGTCATCTATGTTAACCGATTTAGAGAAAGGCCGTCGAACGGAAGTGGAAGCGATCGTTGGCTATGTGCTGAAAGAAGCAAAGAAGAACGAGGTGGAGGTTCCGCTGCTACAAACACTCTACTTGATGATAAAGGGATTAGAGAAAAAATAACTTCATTGAGTCGCAATATTTCTTCTTATTTTCAAGAGATGGTATACTCAAAAAAGTAAAAATGTATGTAGAAAGGAAGTTCATGTGTATGGAACTGGATCGAATTTCCATTCCGGCGATTAATCAGTTTGCTTCTCTTTACTTAAAGCAAGAAGCACCTGTAACGGACTTTTTTCATTATCAATTAACGAAAGAAGATGTGTACCGACAGCGAGTGGCTGATTTAAACAACAGAAGCTTTAGGAGAGAGCTTCTCGCGGATTGTATTGAAAGTTATATGGAAACATTACCAAAGTCTGAAATGGTAGCAGAATCCCTTCGTAAATTAAAAGATGAACGGTCGACCGTTGTGATTGGTGGACAGCAAGCAGGCTTACTGACAGGCCCTCTTTACACTATTTACAAAATTATTTCGATCATCAAATTAGCCGAGGAGAAAGAAAGGGAGCTGGATATTCCTGTTGTTCCTGTTTTCTGGATTGCTGGAGAAGATCATGATTTTTTAGAAGTGAATCATGTATATGTCGAAAATGATCAAATGGTGGAAAAGAAAGCATATCCAGAACGAATGTTAGAAAAGCGAATGGTATCTGATATAGAATTGGACCACCAACAAATGAAGCATTGGGTGGAAAAGTTATTCGCTAACATGAAAGAAACGGAATATACGAATAAGCTGTTATGTTTTGTAAATGAAGCAATTGATCGTTCGCAGACGATGACGGACTTTTTTACAAGTCTGATTCACTCTTTATTTAGTCAATATGGACTGCTTGTTATTGACGCAGCTTACTCTCCGTTAAGACAATTAGAGTCATCGTTTTTCAAACAGATAATCGAGCGGACGGAAGAGATTACGGCAAGCGTGCAAGAAGCTCAGCAAATCGTTATTTCGCATTCATTTAAACAAATGATTGAGTTGTCTCCTAAAGCAGCCAATCTGTTTATTTATGAAAATAATGAACGGATTTTGCTTGAGTATGACCGTGAGAGGGAATTGTTCACTGGAAAAAGTGGCAGTGTTCAATATAGCAAAGAGGACTTGCTTCATTTGCTTGAATGTCATCCAGAAAAGTTTAGTAATAATGTAGTGACGAGACCACTGATGCAAGAATGGTTATTTCCTACACTTGCTTTTATTGCCGGTCCAGGTGAGATTGCCTATTGGGCGGAGTTAAAGAAAGCCTTTGAATTATTTGAGATGAAAATGCCACCAATCGAAGCTCGTTTAAACATGACTTTGATTGAACGAAACATTGTGAGTGATTTACAGGAACTGAACATTTCTCTACCCTCTGCTTTAATTTATGGAGTAGAAAAGGAAAAAGAGATGTTTTGGCAGTCTGTTAGAGATGAGCACTTTCATGAGCTAATTGCCTCCGTTCAAGCATCTTTAATGGATCACTATGATATGTTTGAGGAAAGAGCAAAACAATTGCATAAAGGTACACTGCCTATCATTCAAAAAAATCGTCAATTTCATTTACAGCAGCTTCAATTTTTAGAAAGAAAGACAGATGAAATGCTGGAGCGCCAGCATGAGGATGTATTAAGTAAATATATACGTGTTCAACATGCACTGAAGCCTGAGGGAGCCCCTCAAGAGCGGATATGGAACATTTTCTACTTTTTAAACAAGTATGGTTTTGATTTTGTTGATGAGTTAATGAAGTTAGATTATTTGTTTAACGGTGATCATCAAATGGTGAAAATTTAGAAAATAATGGAACTAGGTCTTTTCACTAATAGTGAGAGGGCCTGGTTCTTTTAAGTTGTTATGATTGACAGTTGAAGAAATTGTCACGTTACTCCGTAAAAAGAACTATTTTTTCGAATGAAGGCTATTTAATCACTTACTATTGAGAGAATATGGTGAGGGAAAGTGGTTTGTGAGTGAATTTAGCGAAAGAAAAAGATGAAAAGTTTTGTTTAAAAGCAGGGATTTAATGGTTTGGAAAGAAATCAAAAATAGTGGAGAAAAGTGGGTGGTTGTGGTAGAGTTAGGGAAGAAATTAATCGTTGAAATTACAGAAAATATGATTGATTTTCACATTTAAGAAATTGATTGGAATGGTGATTCTTGAACTTTGAACATACAACCGTGTTATTAAAAGAAACCGTAGATGGATTAAACATCCACCCAAATGGAATTTATGTAGATTGTACACTTGGCGGTGCTGGACATAGTGAATATTTATTATCTCAACTAGGTGAAGAGGGAAAGTTATATGCATTTGATCAAGATGAAACAGCGATCCAACATGCGAAGGAAAAACTTGCTCGCTTCGGGGATAAAGTGGTATTCGTGAAAAGCAATTTTAAATATATACGTGAAGAGCTTCAACGTCTTGGTGTCGGAGCAGTAGATGGTATTTTATATGATTTAGGTGTTTCCTCCCCGCAACTTGATACCCCGGAAAGAGGATTTAGCTACCATCACGATGCTCCTTTAGATATGAGAATGGATTTAACAGGTGGCGTCACTGCATATGAAGTGGTCAATCATTGGCCGTATGAAAATCTCGTCAGAATTTTTTTTCAGTATGGAGAAGAAAAGTTTTCAAAGCAAATTGCTCGTAAAATAGAAGCGGCTCGTGAGAAAAGCCCAATTGAAACAACAGGTGAGCTTGTTGAGCTCATTAAAGAAGGTATACCGGCAGCGGCTAGAAGAAAAGGAGGCCATCCGGCGAAACGAATTTTCCAAGCGATTCGAATTGCAGTGAATGACGAGCTTGGGGTGTTTGAGCAGTCACTAAAGGACTCCATTGACTTATTGAAATCAAAAGGAAGAATTAGTGTGATTACTTTTCACTCACTAGAAGATCGGATTTGCAAAACGATTTTTAGGGAAGCAAGCAAAGGACCAGATCTGCCACCAGGTTTGCCTGTGATCCCTGAGGAGTATCAACCGGAACTGACGTTAATCACGAGAAAACCAATACTGCCTTCAGAAGAAGAATTACAGCATAATAATCGTGCTCGTTCAGCAAAGCTTCGGATTGCTGAAAAAAGATAATCGAATGAACAGGAGAGGAGAAGATGAACAATTTAGCGAGAAAGCAGGCTGTCCGTTCGAATAAGGAAGTTACCGTTGATAGAAATGAACAGTCAGAAAAACGTTTTTGGTTTACACCTGGAGAAAAAATTCTATTTCTTGTATTTGCTTTGATCATCTGTTTTATGAGTGCGCAAATCGTCTCTACCCAAGCAGCTGTCTATGAAGTGAATAAAGACATACAGAAGATTGAAAAGGACATTAAAGAGCAGCAAAGGGCAAACCATGACCTTGAAGTTCAAGTGAGTGAAGAAAGTACCTATGAAAAAATATGGAAACGAGCGAAAGAATTAGGTCTCGATTTAAGTGAACAAAATGTTAAGGTTGTGCAACCAAAATGAATGAAAATAAAAAAAATATGAACAAAGGAGCAGCGATATTATTTTTAATATTCGCCTTGCTCTTTTTTGTCTTATTCGTCCGCTTCTTTACCATTCAAGTGTCTGGAAAAGTGGATGGACATTCGTTGAAAAATGAAGCGCTTGAAAAATATTTAAAGACAGACGAGTTAGAAGCGAAAAGAGGGACGATTTACGATCGAAAAGGGAATGTGATTGCTGAAGATACGAGTTCATTCACGCTTGTGGCGATTTTAGATCCATCGATGACAACCAATCCTAAAGAACCCAAGCATGTAACAGATCCCGAAAAAACGGCTAAGGTTTTAGCGAAATACATTGACCTTGACAAAGATGAAATTGAAAGAATATTAACCAAAAAAAATAAAGATGGAAAGCCCCCTTTTCAAGTTGAATTTGGGAAAGCGGGCCGGAATTTATCGAATAAAACAAAGAAAAGTATAGAGGCTGAAAACTTACCTGGAATTACCTTTATCAGAGATTCTAAGCGCTTCTATCCGAATGGTAAATTCGCATCCCATTTAATAGGCTTTGCCCAAAAGCCTGAAGATGGTACTGGTTCAATGACTGGACAAATGGGGATTGAAAAAGCGTACGAGAAATACTTAAAAGGTACAAATGGCAAAATAGAGTATAAGAGTGATCTATGGGGCTACTTACTACCTGGAAAGAGCGAGATGGTCAAAGAACCGGAAAATGGAGATAATATTTACTTAACCATCGATACGAAAATACAAACTTTCTTAGAAGATGCTCTGAATGAAGTGGAAAAGCAGTATAAGCCAGGTAAGGCATTTGGAATTGTGGCTGATGCGAAAACAGGAGAGATCTTAGCGATGAGTCAAAGACCCTCATTCCATCCAGGGACGAGGGAAGGATTGGATCAAAGCTGGCAAAATGATTTAGTTGAATATGCGTTTGAACCTGGATCGACGTTTAAGATTTTTACATTAGCTGCCGCGATCGAGGAAGGCGTATTCGATCCAAATGCTTATTATCAATCTGGTAGTTATAAAGTCGGGCCAAATACTATTCGAGATCATAATGGTGGAAATGGTTGGGGAAATATCACTTATTTAGAAGGCGTACAAAGATCATCAAATGTCGCGATGGCCAACTTATTAGAAAAAATGGGTCCTGATGTTTTTAGACAATATTTAGATGATTTTGGTTTTGGTAAAAAGACAGGCATCGGCTTGCCTAATGAAGCGGCGGGAAGTATTCTTTACCGCTATCCGATTGAACAGGTGACAACGTCTTTTGGACAAGGGACAACAACTACTGCTTTACAAATGATACAGGCAGCAACGGCCATCACCAATGATGGGAAAATGATGAAGCCTTATGTGATTGATCAAATCGTTGATGATCAATCAAAAGAAGCGATCGTTGATAATAAGGCAAAAGTGATTGGTGAACCAATTTCAAAAGAAACGTCCGAGCAAGTGCTTGATGTACTAGAAACAGTCACCAGTTCTGAACATGGAACAGGAAAAGCGTATCAAATTGAAGGATATGAAGTAGCCGGAAAAACTGGAACAGCCCAAATGCCTAATCCAAAAGGAGGTTATTTAAAAGGAAGCAATAATTATATTTTTTCCTTTTTAGGAATGGCTCCAAAGGATGATCCGGAACTAATTGTTTATGTTGCAGTCGCTCAGCCTCAACTAGAAGGTGAAGGGGGATCTGCTCCTGTGTCCAAAGTATTTAATCCAGTGATGAGAAATAGCTTGCAATATTTAAATATTGAACCGGAGCAAGGAGCGGCAGTAAAAACTGTGAAGTTACAAGACTGGACGAAGAAAAAGAAGGAAGAGGCTGTCAAATCTTTAACGAAAGATGGTGCAGAGCCAATTGTAATAGGTACAGGGCCGAACATTGTTGGACAGCTACCTGAACCTGGCACAGAGTTATTGCAAGGAGAGAAAGTGATTTTAAAAACGGACGGAGAGCCTACCATGCCTAATCTTAAAGGATGGTCATTGCGTGATGTGATGAAGCTTGCTAAACTTGCGAATATTCAAGTGAGTTTTACGGGAGAAGGCTATGTGCAGAGTCAAAATATTCAACCGGGTACAGTGCTGAAGCCAAATCAAAAATTAATTGTGACATTGAAAAAGCCAAAAGAAAAATCGAAGAAATAACAAAAACATACTAACATTAGTAGCACAAACCAAGGCCAAGGTTTGTGCTACTATTTTTTTATAGTAGAAGTGAAGAAAGGTCGAACGGCCCCTGGGACCAAATCGAGTCCGTTTCAAAAACCGACCAACTTCACACCCTTATGTGAATCAGTTTAGTATGTTGGATCCGTAGAGATCGTGTATAAGAAAAGGGAATCGATAAGGCCCTGTGAAGACTTCTATGATTGGCTAAGAAGGAGAAATGAATATGCAACATGTAGTCGCTCTTGATGTGAGTATGGGGAAAAGTACGATGGTGATTTATAACCAATATCGTCAATGTGAATTTGAAGGAGAAATTCTTCATACCAAACCCTCATTTGAAGCTTTGAACGAAAAACTCCAAACATTAACAAAACAGGATGGACAAGCACCAGAGATTGTATTTGAAGCGACAGGTGTTTATTCCGCATCATTAGAACGCTTTTTCCAAACAGAAGGTTATATCTACCATCGAGTGAACCCTCTTGAAGCGAATCTTCAAATGGCATCGATGCGTCGACAAAAAACAGACAAAAGCGATGCACATGAACTGGCAAAATCACATTTTAAAGTAGAGCGTACAGCTACTTATCAAGAAGAAGGCTATTATAAACAAATGCGATCACTCACACGTTATTATGATGAACTAGATCGTGAAATCACTCATCTTTTCAGTCGCCTGCATGCCATTCTACAACTCAGTTTTCCAGAATTAGAAATCATATTTTCAACACGCTCGGCCCTTTTTCTCAATATTGTGCAGCTCTATCCGCATCCAGATGAGGTACTCACTTGTTCCAAAACCATCATTCGTAATCGGCTAAAAGCAAATACAAGGAAGAATCTATCTCTTTCGCGAGCAGAAGCGAAAGGACTCGCTTTACTAGAAGCTGCGAAAGATTCGTATCCAGCCATTTCAAAAGAGGATGTGCGTTGTGAACAAGTACGTGACTATGCGAAAAGGATCTCTGATTTAAAAGAAAAGAAAGAAGGGCTTGTGAAACAAATGGTCGAGCTCTCAAAGGAAAGAACCGAATACAACGTACTGATTTCATTTCCCGGTATCGGAGAAGCGACAGCTGTTCGTCTGATTGGAGAGCTTGGGGATATTCGCCGTTTCAAGAACCACAAGCAGTTAAATGCCTATGTTGGTATTGATGTGATGCGTTATCAATCAGGAAATACCTATTACAAAGATAAGATCAATAAACGAGGAAACAACAAGCTACGAAAAATCTTGTTTTATATGGTTCAGACCATGATTACATTACGTCGATTCGGTGGAAATCATTTGGTGGATTACTATGACAAATTAAAAACGCAACCTCAAGGAAAGCCCCATAAAGTTGCGTCGATTGCCTGTGTGAACAAGTTTTTGAAAGTGGCATTTCACCTGATCACACACCATATCACTTATGACTACGAAACAGCCTCAACCTGTTCGTAATTGGTTAGTCCTACTATAACATATTTGACCTTTCGAAAAAAACGAAATTTCGTTAGGTCTTTTTGGTATGCGCAAATTTGTTTCTGTAGGAAGGGGTACCCCTTCCTACAGAAACAAATTCATCTAACTAAATAAAATTCATCTAAAACTACTTGACTAGAGGTAAGAAGGGACCGTCTCATAAGTGGTTGAGACGGTCCCTTTTCTGCACCGAAAGCGAAGTGACAGGTGCAAAAAGACTAATTGTTTAACGAAGACCTTTTCATAAAAGCAATGGTTTTGCATATATTGGATTGAGAATGGAAGGGGGGGCTTTGTTGAAAAGGGTATCGGCTGTTACGGTAAGAAAACGGCTTATTTTTGTTTTGTTATCCGGGTTAATCATCTTCTCCATTATTGGTTTTCGTCTGGCATATGTGCAGTTTGCTTTAGGCGAGGATTTGACTAATAAAGCGAAAGACTTATGGAGCAGAAATATCCCCTTTGAGCCAGAAAGGGGAAAAATTGTGGACAAAAATGGAATTGCTTTAGCTGAAAATAAAAGTGCACCAACCGTTTACGTCGTGCCCCGGCAAATTGAGGATCCGGTCACTGCTTCCAAACAGCTAGCCTCGGTATTAAATATGTCACCTACTAAAGCCTATCAGGATATCACAGAGCAAACCTCAATGGTGAGAATTCATCCAGAGGGTAGGAAAATCTCTTTTGAAAAAGCAGAACAAGTGAGAAATTTAGGGATTAAAGGAGTATATATCGCTGAAGATTCGAAAAGGCATTACCCATTTGGGAAAAGCTTGGCTCATGTTTTAGGCTTTGCAGGAATCGATAATCAAGGATTAATGGGCCTAGAAGCTTTTTATAATAAGGAGTTAAGCGGTCAAAAGGGTTCTATGAGTTTTTTTTCTGACGCGAAAGGAAAAAGAATGCCACAAATGCCAGATGGTTATACTCCCCCACGTGATGGGTTAGATGTAAAGTTAACCATTGATTCAAGGGTACAAACGATTATAGAAAGGGAATTAGATTTAGCAGAAGTCAAATATCAACCGGACGGAGCCATAGCTATTGCTATGAACCCAAATAATGGAGAAATTTTGGCGATGGCCAGTCGACCTTCTTTCTACCCGGAGAAATTTCAGGAGGTGTCACCGGAAGTTTTCAATCGAAACTTACCGATTTGGAGCACGTATGAGCCGGGCTCTACGTTTAAAATCATTACTCTTGCTGCAGCTTTGGAAGAAAAGAAGGTGGACTTGTATAAGGATCATTTTCATGACCCCGGATTTGTCAGTGTAGGGGGAGCGAAATTAAGATGTTGGAAAAGAGGAGGACACGGTCATCAGTCCTTTTTAGAAGTCGTTGAAAACTCTTGTAACCCTGGTTTTGTTGAGTTAGGGGAACGATTAGGGAAGGAAAAACTTTTGTCTTATGTTCGGTCCTTTGGATTTGGTGAGAAAACTGGAATTGATTTACAAGGGGAAGCGAAGGGATTATTATTTAAGCTAAATCGAATGGGACCAGTGGAGCAAGCGACGACCTCTTTTGGACAAGGGGTGTCCGTCACGCCAATACAGCAAGTAGCAGCGGTTTCTGCGGCGGTGAATGGTGGCACGTTATATGAGCCATATGTAGCGAAAGAATTGGTGGACCCTGTTAGTGGAGAGGTAGTGAAAAAGAAAACGCCTGTTGTCAAAAGACGGGTCATTTCTGAAGAAACATCCAAACAAATCCGTTTCGCTTTAGAAAGTGTTGTCGCACAAGGAACAGGAAGAAATGCCTTTGTGGAAGGCTATCGAGTGGGAGGCAAAACGGGAACGGCACAAAAAGCTCGTGATGGAGTTTATTTAAAAAATAATCACATTGTCTCTTTTATTGGAGTAGCACCAGCGGATGATCCGCAAATTGTCATCTACACAGCGATTGATAACCCGAAAGGAACTGTTCAGTTTGGTGGGACGGTCGCGGCCCCTATTGTAGGGAAGATGATGGAAGATAGCCTGCAAATATTAAACGTTAAACCAAGAAAGAAGCAAATAGAGAAAGAAGTGAAGTGGGATGATCCGCAAATTGTGAAAGTTCCAAATTTAATTGGCTTATCAAAGAAGGAGTTATCTGTACAGCTAGAAAATTTAAAATTAGAGATTTCAGGAAGTGGTCAAAAAGTAGTGCAGCAATCACCGATGCCTGGTACAAAAGTCGAAACAGGGTCGGTCATTAGGTTATATTTGAATTAAGAGGTTGAAAGAAACCTATTCCCGTCATATAATTGGCGGGGATTTTCATTTATAATGAAAGCAGTCTCGCATCTATTGCTTTTTTTAGTTAAAATAGTAAAGGTCATAAAAAATAATGAATACATAGGTTAGAAGTAAAGAAAGGATTGAAAATAGTGAAATTATCAGACTTATTAAAGTCACTTCCTTATTATAAAATGATAGGTTCATCAGATCCTGTGGTTTTATCAGTTGAAAATGATCATCGGCAAATAGCGGATGGTGCGTTATTTATTTGTATAAAAGGATATACGTTTGATGGGCATTCTGTCGCGCAAGAAGCGGTGAACAAAGGAGCCGTAGCAGTTGTTGCAGAACGTCCGGTCGAGGTGGAAGGAGCTCCTGTTATTCTTGTGTCTAGTACGAAACGAGCGATGGCGGCTCTTGCCAATTTTTATTATGGATCACCAACTAAGCATATGAATATGATTGGCATCACAGGTACAAATGGTAAAACAACAACTAGTCATTTGCTTAATGAAATATTTGCAGAAGCAGGAGAGACAACAGGCTTAATTGGCACGATGTACATGAAGATTGGCGATGAAACGATTGAAACGAAAAATACAACTCCTGAAAACTTAACGTTACAAAAAACATTTAAAGAAATGCTCGATAAAAATGTAACGACGGCGATCATGGAAGTTTCCTCACATGCTTTATTAGAAGGGCGAGTATGGGGCTGTGATTATGATATAGCGGTGTTTACTAATTTAACGCAAGACCATCTAGACTATCATCATACGATGGAAGACTACCGTGCAGCGAAAGGTTTACTCTTTACCCGTCTCGGTAATACGTTCGCATCAGATAAACCGAAGTTTGCTATCTTAAATGAAGATGACGAAGCATCGGCGATCTATAAACAAGAAACAGCCGCTCATATTGTTACATATGGCATCGATCATGAGGCGATGTTCCGAGCTGAAAATATGCAACTAACAGCTACCGGAACAGAATTTGATTTAGTTTTTCCAGAAGGTAGAAAAACAGTCCGTACAAACTTAGCCGGAAAATTTAATGTATATAATATTTTGGCGGCGATTGCAGCAGCTTACTCAAAAGGGATACAAATAGATACCATTCTCTCAGCGATTCACAAAATAAAAGGTGTCGCTGGACGCTTCGAGCTTGTACCAAACGAGGAGAACATTTCCGTCATTGTTGATTATGCACACACACCGGATAGCTTGATCAATGTATTGAAAACGGTCAAGGAGTTAGCGACGGGTCGTGTATTTGTCGTTGTTGGTTGCGGAGGAGATAGAGACCGAACGAAACGACCATTGATGGCTAAGGCAGCATGTGAATTCGCTACTAACGCGGTATTTACATCGGATAACCCTCGCAGTGAAGACCCTCTCGCTATTTTGAAAGATATGGAAGCGGGAGTGCAAGGTGAAAGCTACACCATTATTGCGGATCGAAAAGACGCCATTTTCTATGCTATAGAAGCGGCACAAGCAGGAGATATTGTAGTGATTGCTGGAAAAGGACATGAAACGTATCAAATTGTAGGTGATCGCGTATTGGACTTTGATGATCGTGCGGTAGCGAAAGCGGCGCTTGCAAGCCGGAAAGAAGAGGAGAAATAATATGCTTGAGAGAGATGTCTTTTTAACAATGGCGATGGCCTTTGTCATTACCGTGGCAATTGCTCCATTGTTTATCCCTTTTTTAAGAAGGTTGAAATTTGGGCAAAGTATTCGAGAGGAAGGACCCCAATCCCATCAAAAAAAATCGGGAACGCCAACGATGGGAGGAATAGTGATTTTACTATCCGTCATCATTACGGCGCTGTTTATGGCACAAATTTATTCAGGTATCGGCACAGAAACGATATTATTATTATTAGTGACGGTTGGATTTGGGCTGCTTGGATTTTTAGATGACTTTATTAAAGTGGTTATGAAGCGAAACTTAGGCTTAACATCGAAGCAAAAGCTGTTAGGTCAAATAGTGATTTCTATTATTTTTTATGTGATTTATACGAACGGAAACTTTTCGACGGAGTTAACGTTTCCTTTAACAAATATCACGATTGATTTAGGCATTTTCTATGCGTTATTTGTGATTTTTTGGTTGGTGGGCTTCTCCAATGCAGTGAATTTAACGGATGGCTTAGATGGGCTTGTATCAGGTGTTTCTGCCATTGCCTTCGGTGCTTTTGCTGTTATTGCGTGGAGTCAAGGAATGGATGAAACAGCTATATTTGCTTTTGCGGTTGTTGGGGCTGTGTTAGGGTTTTTAGTATTTAATGCCCATCCTGCTAAAGTGTTTATGGGAGATACCGGATCTCTTGCCTTAGGTGGAGCGATCGCCACAATTTCTATTTTAACAAAAACAGAATTTTTATTGTTAGTGATTGGAGCTGTTTTTGTAGCAGAAACCCTGTCTGTAATGATTCAAGTCGTTTCCTTTAAAACGACAGGTAAACGCGTATTTCGCATGAGTCCACTTCACCACCATTTTGAGCTTGGCGGTTGGTCTGAGTGGAGAGTAGTTGTCACTTTTTGGACGGTCGGTGTGTTATGTGCAGTGATCGGAATTTATATCGGAGCGTGGATGTAATTGAAAACAATAACAGATTTTCAGCATAAAAAAATTCTTGTACTTGGATTGGCGAAAAGTGGAGTGAGTGCAGCTCTGCTTTTACATAAACTCGGTGCTTTTGTGACAGTGAATGATCAAAAGCCGTTAGATGAAAATCCGCAAGCTCAACATTTACTTGAGCAAGGGATTAAAGTGATTTGTGGTAGCCATCCCATTGAGTTGCTTGAAGAAGGGTTTGAAATGATTGTGAAAAACCCTGGAATTCCATATTCTAATCCGCTTGTGAGCGGAGCGATTGCTAAAGGCATTTCTGTATTAACAGAAGTAGAGCTTGCTTATTTAATTTCAGAAGCTCCATTGATCGGCATTACAGGGACAAACGGGAAGACAACAACAACGACCCTGATTTATAAAATGTTTGAAGCGGATCGAAAAAAAGCCATTATTGCTGGGAATATTGGAGAAGTGGCTTCTCAAGTTGTTCAACAAGCAACGAAGGAAGATCATGTGGTCATTGAACTCTCCTCATTTCAATTGATGGGTGTTGATCAATTCCGCCCGCATATTTCTATTATTACGAATATATATGATGCTCATCTGGATTATCATGGAACAAAAGAGGAGTATGTGAAAGCGAAATTAAATATTACAAAAAATCAAACGGAAGATGATTTCTTTATTGTCAATGCTGATCAAGAAGAACTGTTCCAATTTGCGAAACAATCAAAAGCGGTGATTGTGCCGTTTTCCACGAAAAAAACGGTTGCAAATGGAGCATATGTAGAGAACGGCGAGATATACTTCCGCGGAGAAAAAATAATTAAGCTACAGGAGATTGCTTTACCAGGAGCTCATAATCTTGAAAATATTTTATGTGCGATCTCAGCGGTTAAGTTAGCCAGAGTGTCTAATGAGGCGATTCGAGAAGTATTGTCCACTTTTTCTGGTGTCAGACATCGGACGCAATTTGTTCGTGAATTGAATGGAAGAAAATTCTATAATGATTCAAAAGCGACCAATACTTTAGCGACTAAAAGTGCCCTTGCTGCTTTTTCAGAACCAACTGTATTGTTAGCTGGTGGGTTAGATCGCGGGAATGATTTTGATGACTTGATTCCATATTTAAACAATGTGAAAGCATTGGTGACATTTGGACAAACGGCTCATAAGCTAGCTGAAACAGCTCGTAAGGCAGGGATTTTTGAGGTAGTGAAAGTGGAGACGATGGCACAAGCAGTTACTCAGGCTTATCAATTGTCAGAGTCAGGCGATACGATTTTATTATCTCCTGCTTGTGCTAGCTGGGATCAGTATAAAACTTTCGAACAGCGTGGAGATATATTTATTGAGGCGGTGCATACACTTAACTAAGAGCTTGTCTTAGTTAGGTGAGAAGGGGATGAAGACGGCTCTGATTCTATGAATTAGAGGTGTTGGTTATTGTCAGTAAAAAAGTCTGCACCTGATTATTTGTTGCTTATTCTTATTTTGTTGTTGCTTTCTATTGGTATAACAATGGTATATAGTGCCAGCGAAGTATGGGCTAAATACAAGTTTGATGATCCTTTCTTTTTTGCTAAAAGACAGCTATTATTTGCTGGTGTTGGACTTTGTGCTATGTATTTTATTACGAATGTGGAATATTGGACTTGGCGCAGACTTTCAAAGATCGGGATTGCGATCTGTTTCATCCTATTAATTCTAGTTCTTATTCCTGGTGTCGGAATGGTTCGGAATGGTTCTCAAAGCTGGATCGGAGCCGGTGCTTTCTCGATTCAGCCTTCAGAATTTATGAAGCTAGCCATGATCATTTTTTTATCTGGATATTTAGCAGAAAATCAAAAATATATGATTGATTTTCGTAAAGGGCTCGTACCTGCTCTTGCTCTAGTGTTTACTGCTTTTGGCTTAATTATGTTACAGCCGGATCTTGGGACAGGTACGGTCATGGTTGGCACTTGTGTGGTTATGATTTTTGTGGCAGGGGCAAGAATTCTTCATTTTGCGATGTTAGGCATGGCAGGTTTAGCGGGGTTTGTCGCGCTAGTGTTATCTGCTCCATATCGGATGAAGAGGATTACCTCATTTTTGGATCCTTGGTCTGATCCATTAGGAAGCGGGTTTCAAATTATTCAATCTCTCTATGCGATCGGACCTGGTGGATTGTTTGGATTAGGAATAGGAGAAAGTAGACAAAAGTATTATTACTTACCTGAGCCACAAACGGATTTTATTTTTGCTATTTTAGCAGAAGAGCTCGGTTTTATTGGTGGCATGTTTCTGCTTTTGTTGTTTTCTCTTTTGCTTTGGCGAGGGATTCGTATAGCGTTAGGAGCCCCAGATTTATTTGGCAGCTTTTTGGCAGTAGGGGTGGTTGCTATGGTGGCTATTCAAGTCATGATCAACATCGGTGTCGTAACAGGGCTTATGCCTGTGACGGGTATTACTTTACCGTTTTTAAGCTATGGCGGCTCATCCTTAACATTAATGCTTGTAGCTATGGGGATTTTGTTAAACATCAGCAGGTATTCAAAGTATTAAAAAAAGAAGCCTTTTAAGGTTTCTTTTTTTTTGAAGGAAAAGGCATCAGGTAGTTAGATGATGACGTTTCCAATATTGTTTTTTCTTGGGTTTAAAGGATGGGAGGATTTCTTTGTCTTTTAAAGGATATTGATTGATTATCGCGAAATATTGATTTAAGATGAGAATGCGCTAATTACGATATAGCCCGTTTTTTAAGAAAGATAAATGTAACAATTAGATGAAAATTGCTACATTTTTTTTGATTTGTTTTCAATTGCACTAAAGCTATATTTATATAACAAGAAAATGTAGTATGATAGTAAAAGCTTTCAAGAAGTTATTTTTTGAAATATACCAATACTTGAAACGGCATATATTAATTTGAGGTGAAGATAGATGAAGATTGTTGTTAGTGGAGGGGGAACTGGAGGGCATATTTATCCAGCTCTTGCCCTTATTCGCATGATCAAGGAAAAACACCCTGAAACATCCTTTTTGTATATTGGAACAGAAGCGGGGTTGGAGTCTAAATTAGTCACGAGAGAAGATATCCCTTTTCGGACAATAGAAATCACTGGTTTTAAGCGATCTATATCGATGGAAAATGTAAAGACTGTGATGCGCTTTCTAAAAGGAGTTAGCGAGTGTAAGAAAATGTTGAGGGAATTTAAACCAGATGTTGTCATTGGTACAGGTGGCTATGTTTGTGGTCCTGTTGTGTATGCAGCTTCAAAACTGCGAATTCCAACGATTATTCATGAGCAAAATAGCGTACCTGGCTTAACGAATAAGTTTTTGAGTAAGTATGTCGACAAGATCGCTATTTGCTTTAAGGAAGCGGAAACATTTTTTCCAAAAGAAAAGGTTGTGCTGACAGGGAATCCTCGTGCATCAGAAGTGGCGAATGCCAAACCATCTGGAATTTTAAGCGAGTTTCATTTAACGAACGATAAGAAAACGGTGTTAATTTTTGGAGGGAGTCGGGGAGCACGTCCAATTAATGAAGCCGTCATTCAAGCGCTATCAACCCTTGCTGATCGAACATATCAAGTGCTTTATATTACGGGTGAAGTTCATTATAATCAAGTGAAATCTGAAATTGAGAAAGTAGGAAAGCCAGAAAATGTAGCGATTGCTCCGTTTATTTATAACATGCCTGAAGTGCTTGTTGAAAGTGATTTAGTCTTATCACGAGCAGGAGCAACGACTTTGGCCGAATTAACGGCATTAGGTGTACCGAGTATTCTTGTGCCAAGCCCTTATGTAACCAATAATCATCAAGAAAAAAATGCCCGTTCACTAACTGATCATCGAGCGGCCATCTTATTACACGAAAAGGATTTAACAGCAGAAACGTTAATCAAATATTTTGATGATGTATTATTAGATGAGAATGAATTGCAAATGATGAAACGAGCGGCTGAGGAGTTAGGAATCAAAGATGCATCCGATCGTCTCTACAAAGTGATGCTTCAATTGACAGGAAAAAGCTAGGAAGGAGCCTTGGCTAACATGCGAGCTAAAGTGAAGGCTTTCTCTAACTAATTCTCCTACGTATGATGATTGATACTTTGCGTGGTGACATTCAACATGGGCTGAGGCATGTCGCTTCTATATTTTATAAACAGTCCGTTTGTCGGGAGGAACAGGCATGGAAAAGGGAAAAATCATTTCAATTGAGGATCGAATTCCGAAGCTGAAAAAGCAGAGAAAACGAAAAACTAATCGGCGTCTCGTTAGCATCATTTCGCTCTTTTTTCTAATTGTGATTACCATCGTCTACTTTCAGTCTCCCCTCAGCCGGGTACAGCAAATTGATGTAATTGGCAACCATTTTTTATCTAAAGCTGAAGTGATCGAAAAGAGTGAGATTCATGAGGGCAGTAGCGTTTGGCGAGTAAACAAACAACAAGCAGCTGAACAATTAAAACGGGATCCAAAAATAAAAGAAGCAGCAGTTACTTTTTCCTTTCCAAACAAATTAGTGATTAAAGTAGAAGAGCAGGATAAGCTTGCCTATTTGTCAAAAGGAAAGAGTTTTTATCCAGTTTTGGATAATGGAACTGTGTTAAAAACAGCGCCAACGCAAACGTTAGATGAACTTCCAGTACTTCATGGATTTAAAGAGGGGAAAATGTTAGATAAGATGATGAAATCTTTAAGGGATTTGCCAGAGGAAATTACTAATTCAATTTCTGAGATTTATTATGACCCTAAAAAGACAGATTCCTATCATATTCAATTATTTATGAATGACGGATTTGAAGTATCAGCCTCGCTGAAGACATTTTCTGAAAAAATGGTGTATTATCCATCCATTGTCAGTCAATTAGACCCCAATATTAAAGGGGTTGTTGATATTGAAGTAGGCTCATACTTCAGAGCATATGATGCGAAAACGAGTGATCAAGAAGAACAGCCACTCCCTGATCAATAAAAATTTGAGATTCGAGTCTTTAAAAACAAAATTTTATTTGTTCTTCCCCTTTATTGAGCGAAGTTTGGCTTTTCTAGGTTTACATCTTAGTGTAGACTTGTAATTAACACATGCTCCTCTAAAGGGGCAGAATAAATCATTATGTTTTCTAAAATATAAAAATGGAAAAGACTGAAAAAAACATGAATATTAAAAGGGAATTTTGTTTAAAATGACGAATACTCTCTATATAAAAATGAATGATGAATGGTTATATTGTTGTTCGATCAATGAGTTTTTTGGGAGGTAAAGGAGGTGCCAAAGAATGAACAGCAATGAAATTTTAGTTAGCCTTGACATCGGTACATCCGCCATAAAGGTCATTATTGGAGAAATGGTTAATGATTCTTTAAATATTATCGGTGTTGGGAATGTGAAATCTAAAGGAATTCGCAAAGGTTCTGTAGTGGACATAGATGAAACTGTTCATTCCATTAAAAAGGCAATCGAACAGGCCGAGAGAATGGTTGGTATGGAAATTAAGCAGGTGATTGTAGGGATCGCCGGCAATCACGCGCTTTTGCATCCATGCAACGGTGTTGTAGCTGTATCAAGTGAAAATAGAGAAATAACAGATGAAGATATTATTAGAGTAATGGATGCTTCTCAAGTGATGTCCATTCCTCCTGATCGTGAAATCATTAATGTCATTCCTAAGCAATTTATTGTGGATGGTTTGGATGAAATTACAGATCCAAGAGGAATGATCGGAGTCCGTTTGGAGATGGAGGGTATTATTGTAACAGGGTCTAAAACATTTTTACATAATACATTGCGTTGTGTAGAACGAGCCGGTCTAGAAATTATGGATATTGTGTTTCAACCACTAGCTGCTGGGGAAATTGCTTTATCAAAGGATGAACAAAACCTCGGAACAGTTTTAGTGGATATCGGCGGAGGTTCCACAACGGTTTCCATCTTTAATCAGGGCTATTTAAAAGGAACGGTTGTTTTCCCAATTGGTGGCGATCACATTACAAAAGATTTATCCATTGGTCTACGTACTTCAACGGAAGATGCAGAGCAAGTGAAACTAACTTATGGCCATGCTTTTTATGACCTCGCTTCTGAAGAGGAAGTGTTTAGTGTCCCTATCATAGGAAGCGATCAACATCAACAATTTAACCAACTTGAAATTTCTGATATCATTGAAGCTAGATTAGAAGAAGTGTTTGAAATGGTGATTGAGGAATTAAGACATCAAGGGGTTCATGATGTGCCTGGAGGCTTTGTTTTAACTGGAGGCACATCCGCTACACCAGGCATTCTTGATTTAGCGCAAGATGTGTTCCAAAACCGTGTTCGGGTGGCCATTCCTGATTATATAGGGGTAAGGGAACCACAATATACGGCAGCAGTTGGTTTGATTAAATATGCTTATAAAAATGCTAGATTGCAAGGAAGAAATGTAAGCACGACTCTAGAGCCAATGACTGTAACTGAAACTCGGCCGAAAGAAGTCCCTCAGCCGAAAAAGGTGAAACCAGAGAAGACAGAAGATCAAAAATTGACTTCGAAAGTAAAAAAATTCTTCGGCTACTTTTTTGAAGAATAGTCATCATAGAGAAATAACGACGAATTAGGAGGATTTGTCATGTTGGAGTTTGATACTAATTTAGATTCATTAGCGACGATTAAAGTTATAGGTGTAGGTGGCGGCGGAAATAATGCTGTGAACCGCATGATCGAACATGGGGTTCAAGGGGTAGAGTTTATTGCTGTCAATACGGATGCCCAAGCGTTAAACTTGTCAAAAGCAGAAATAAAAATGCAAATCGGTTCAAAGTTGACTCGTGGACTTGGTGCAGGTGCGAATCCTGAAGTCGGGAAGAAAGCAGCTGAAGAAAGTAAAGAGCAAATTGAAGAAGCATTACGTGGAGCGGATATGGTATTCGTTACTGCAGGAATGGGTGGAGGAACAGGAACTGGAGCAGCACCTGTTATTGCTCAAATCTCTAAAGACCTCGGAGCATTAACTGTGGGGGTTGTCACACGTCCTTTTACTTTTGAAGGTCGTAAGCGTGCCACACAAGCAGCAGGCGGAATTGAAGCGATGAAAGCTGCTGTTGATACGTTAATTGTTATTCCAAATGACCGCTTATTAGAAATTGTTGATAAGAGCACGCCGATGCTTGAAGCATTTAGAGAAGCGGATAATGTTCTTCGCCAAGGGGTTCAAGGTATTTCCGATTTAATTGCTACTCCTGGCTTAATTAACCTTGACTTTGCTGATGTGAAAACAATTATGTCGAATAAAGGATCAGCTTTAATGGGTATTGGGGTGGCTTCAGGCGAAAACCGTGCAGCGGAAGCAGCTAAAAAAGCGATTTCTAGTCCATTGCTTGAAACGTCTATCGACGGTGCACAAGGTGTGATCATGAACATTACTGGTGGCACGAACTTAAGCTTATATGAAGTTCAAGAAGCGGCCGATATTGTAGCTTCTGCTTCTGATCAAGAAGTGAATATGATCTTTGGTTCTGTTATTAATGAGAATTTAAAAGATGAAATTGTGGTAACGGTGATTGCGACTGGTTTTAAAGAGTCTGCTCTGCAACAACCAAAGCAGCCGCGTACCGGGTTTGGTCAAACCAAACCACAACAATCGACAATAGCTCCAGCGCCTAAACGAGAAATGAAGCGTGAAGAGCCTGTTCAACAAGATATGCCAACAAGACAGCCTTCTCAGCCGGTAGAAGATACACTTGATATACCAACTTTCCTTCGTAATCGTAATAGACGTCGATAATGTAAAAGAGTGTTATCAATAAATGTCTTTGTAATTAATGGAAAAGAGTAGTCCGAAAGGTGCTACTCTTTTCTTTTTTTGATTATAGGATATTAATTCTATTTTTGCAATTTATAACTAAAATCGTTTGACAAACTTCGAAATCTTACATGAAAAACTCTTCTTTTTCTCTTCCGAATTGTGACAGACTTCTATGGTTGTCTCCTTTATACTTGAATCAACTTAGTTACTAACAAGTTGTTTACTAGGAGGAGGGATGTTGTGACCCTTTATTTAGATGCCTTGTGGTTGTTAAATTTTTTAGCAGATTGTTTGTTGCTTTGGATGAGCGCTATATTTTTAAAACGTTCAGCAAAATGGTATCGTGTTGTGCTAGGTGGACTGATTGGATCGATTAGTGTTTTTTTCATCATAAGTCCGTGGGCGGAATTGACTGGACATCCAGTCTCTAAATTGGCTTTATCTATTGGTATGGTGCTTGTCGCATATGGTTTTAAGCGTTGGAAATTTTTCTTTGCTAATTTAATGGCCCTTTATTTTTCTACTTTTTTAACGGGAGGTATGCTTTTAGGAGCTCATTATTTTCTTCAGTTTGATATGCAACTCGAATCTGACATGTTTTTAGCAAGTTTACGAGGTATTGGTGATCCGATTAGTTGGATATTCGTGATGTTTGGTTTTCCATTAGCTTGGTATTTTGCTAAAAACAGAATGGACGACTTTCAAACGGCTCAAATACAGTATGATCAGTTAATGGATGTAACTATTGAAATTAACGGCTTAGTTTTACTCGTGAAAGGTTTAGTAGATACAGGCAACCAATTACAAGACCCAATTTCGAAAATGCCTGTGATGTTAGTGTCCACAAAAGGATTAGAAGAACAGTTACCGATTGAAGTTATGGAGGGTGCTGATCAACCAGAACGGTTGTTATTAGATGAGTTATGCCTGCCACATGAGTGGGTGGAAAAAATGAGAATCGTGCCTGCAAAATCCGTTGGCAACGCTCAACAGTTACTGCTCGCTTTTAAACCGGACAAGGTGCAGATATGTAATGGATGCAAACAAATTGATTTAAATAAAGTATTAATGAGCTTTACAGCAGTACCGTTATCTTCAGATGATCAGTTTTCCTGTATTTTACACCCCAAAATGGTGCTTCCCCTTTCTTATGAAGAAGTTTCTTAAAGCGGTTTCATTCTGTTTATATAAATTTATTAAGAGGGAGGTTGCTTTATGAAAGATCTACAGATAAAAATAGTTTATTACTGGTATAAGCTTCTGATTAAATTAGGTTTAAAAACCGATGAAATTTATTATATCGGCGGTAGTGAAGCTCTCCCACCACCTCTTTCAAGAGATGAAGAAGAAAAGTTGTTATCAAAACTTCCAACTGGAGATCAAGCGGCTAGAGCGTTGTTGATTGAAAGAAACTTGCGATTAGTCGTTTATATTGCAAGGAAATTCGAAAACACGGGGATCAATATTGAAGATCTAATTAGCATTGGGACCATTGGTTTAATTAAAGCAGTGAATACATTCAATCCAGAAAAGAAGATTAAATTAGCTACTTATGCTTCTCGGTGTATTGAGAATGAAATTTTAATGTATTTGAGAAGGAATAATAAAATTAGGTCAGAAGTTTCCTTTGATGAACCATTAAATGTCGATTGGGATGGCAATGAGTTATTGCTTTCAGATGTTTTAGGTACAGAAAATGACGTTATTACAAAAGATATTGAAGCAGGGGTAGATCGAAGCTTGTTATTTAAAGCAATGGAGCAGCTGTCAGATAGAGAAAAACAAATCATGGAATTGAGATTTGGTTTAAGGGGTGGTGAAGAAAAAACCCAAAAAGATGTGGCCGATCTCCTTGGGATTTCGCAATCATATATCTCTAGACTAGAGAAACGAATCATTCATCGACTTCAAAAAGAATTCAATAAGATGGTGTAACATCGAAGCCTTCCGCTTTTCTTGTCCAGCTGCAGTGCCTAGCCCCTCGAGGTCGCAAGCCAATCCTCCCAGAAAGGTAAAGAACACCTTTCCGTGCGGCTCGTCTTGCGCTTGTCGGGGCTGAACAAGGCGCTTCCGCTTTTCTTGTTGTCCAGCTGCAGCGACCAGACTCTCGGACATAAGCCGTCACGCCTGTGTGGCAAAGAACGCCACTTCGGCGGTCCGTCTTATGTCTGCCGAGTCTAAGCGGTCGCTTCCGCTTTTCTTGTTGTTTAGCCCCCACCTCCTAGACACTCGAGTCAAATGCCAGCCTGACTGCATGGCTGAAAAACGCCATTTCGTCATTCTGTCATTTGCTTGTCGTGTCTGAACAGTCGGCTCCGCTTTTCTTGATGTCCAGCTCTAGGTGCTAGCGACTAGTGGACTTCCGTTCTCCTCCTTGCGATAAGTCAACATCGATTCACTGTCGTTCATCGTGTTTCCTTTATCTCGTGCGGATCACTTCAGTCCATCCGTCGCTAAACAGCACCTTCCGCTTTTTTTTTATGCATAGTTTTCTTTTTGCAGGGGGATACTGTGGTTGTACAGCAGTTCCTGCAAGGAGGGGATTTTTCATAATGGCGCGTAATAAGGTTGAGATTTGCGGTGTGGATACTTCGAAGCTCCCTGTATTGAAAAATGAAGAGATGAAGGTGCTGTTTAAGCGTCTTCAGGCGGGAGAATGGTCAGCACGTGAGACACTTGTGAATGGAAATTTGCGGCTTGTGCTGAGTGTGATCCAGCGCTTTAATAATCGCGGCGAGTATGTGGATGATTTGTTTCAAGTAGGCTGTATTGGTTTGATGAAATCTATAGATAATTTTGATTTAAGTCATAATGTTCGATTTTCTACTTATGCGGTACCGATGATTATTGGTGAAATTAGAAGGTATTTGCGGGATAACAACCCTATAAGAGTCTCTCGTTCTTTAAGGGACATTGCTTATAAAGCGTTACAAGTGAGAGAAAGGATCATGACTGAGACGTCTAAGGAGCCGACGGCAGAAGAAATTAGTAAGGAGCTTGACTTGACAAAGGAAGAAGTCGTTTTTGCACTTGACGCGATTCAAGATCCGGTCTCATTATTTGAGCCTATTTATAACGATGGCGGAGATCCGATATTTGTGATGGATCAATTAAGCGATGAAAGTCACAAGGATACGAATTGGATAGAAGAAATTGCGTTAAAAGAAGGGTTGAAAAGGTTAAATGAGCGCGAAAAAATGATTATTCGTAAACGGTTTTATCAAGGGAAAACACAAATGGAAGTAGCAGATGAGATTGGTATTTCACAAGCGCAAGTTTCTAGGCTTGAAAAAGCAGCTATTAAACAAATGAATAAAAATATTAACTAATATTCTCAATTTGACTCTTAAGCGATCCACGCAAGAAGAGTCTTATTTTTTTGTCTCGGCATATAATGAAAACAGTAAATATATGAACGGGAGGCAAATAAGTGAGTAGAATATCAGAATTCCAGCTAAAAGATATTGTCAACGTCGCCAACGGAAAGAAGCTTGGAAATATTACAGATATTCATTTGAATTTGACAGCCGGTACGATCGACTCTATTGTCATTAGTAAAGGTGGAAAAATGTTTGGTTTTTTTGGAAAGGAAGAAGAGGTTGTCATCCCGTGGCCTCAAATTGTCAAAATTGGAGAGGATGTTATTTTAGTTCGGCACTCTGCTACCGCTAATTCTATTGATAAGGAATCAAAAGAGGAATAATTTCTCTTTCCTTGATATGTCTAAAGCGATTTTATGTTAAACTAGAGGAAAATAATCGGGAGTATGAAGAATGAAGGAACCATTTGTTTCTGTTCATGACAGTGTATATGTGATTAAAGAATGGCAAGATATCGCCCCTAATCTTGTCGCTGGTTTCACCACAAAAGAGGGGGGATTGAGTCTTGGTGCCTTTAAAAGCTTGAATTTTGGGTTTCATGTCGATGACTGTGCAGAAGATGTATGTGAAAATCGCCAATTATTAGGTGGGATGTTGGACTTTCCGGTGTCCAATTGGGTAGGAGCTGTTCAGACACATGGAGATCGAATCGTTGCAGTAGGGAAAAAAGATAAAGGAAAAGGTGCACTCGATTACGAAACAAGTTTCAAAGCAATAGACGGTTTTTTTACAGATGAAAAAGGAATATTGTTGACATTATGCTATGCGGATTGTGTACCTCTTTACTTTTTTTCCAATAAGTCTAATCGCATAGGAACAGCACACGCTGGCTGGAAAGGTACAGTTTTGGGAATTGGGTTTGAAATGGTGAAGAAATGGAAGGAAGATGGTATTCGACCAGCAGACATTGAGGTTGTCATTGGACCATCCATATGTAAAAATTGCTATATAGTGGATGACTATGTAATAGAAAAGGTACGTAGCTGGGTCGATTCAGAGAGGGAATTACCTTATGCTCCAGTTAATGGACAAAAGGGAAGTTATTATTTATCGTTGCAGCTGCTTAATGAATGGATTCTTATGAAAGCCGGTATTCCGAGAGAAAATATTAAAACGACTCATTATTGTACAAGTTGTAGTAGTGAATTCTTTTCCCATCGCCGTGATCTTGGAAAGACGGGGAGAATGATAGGGTTCATTGGTTGGAAGGAGAAATAAGTAGTATGAAAGTAATAGATAATTTAAAAGATATTCAAATGAATATAGAAAAGGCTTGCCAAAAAGTAGACAGAGATCTTGATGGAATCAAATTGATCGCGGTTACAAAATATGTATCAACTGAACGAGCTCAAGAAGCGCTTGAAGCAGGAATTGTTCATCTCGGTGAAAATAGAGATGAAGGATTGTTGAAAAAATGGGAAGTGCTAAAGGAAGAACCGGTTTGGCACTTCATAGGTAGTTTGCAAACAAGAAAAGTAAAAAATATTATTGATCATGTATCATACATACATTCTCTTGACCGTTTGTCGCTTGCTGAAGAGATTAATAAGAGGGCGAGTCAATCGGTGAATTGCTTGATTCAAGTCAATGTATCTGGAGAAGAATCGAAACATGGTCTGCATCCGGAAGAGGTTATTCCCTTTGTTCAGCAATTAGAGGGGTTGGAGAAAGTGACGGTTTGCGGATTAATGACTATGGCACCCTTAACGAATGATGAAGACTTGTTGCGAGGTTGTTTTAGACAATTAAAACAGCTACAAGAAAAGGTGCAACAATTGGGTTTAGCGTATGCACCATGTCAAGAATTATCAATGGGAATGAGTAATGACTATGCAATTGCCGTTGAAGAAGGAGCAACAATGATTCGGATCGGTACGGCTCTTGTTGGAGAATAGAGTCCGGGAGGTGGAATGATGGGAATCAAATCTAAATTTAAAGCGTTTTTTCTTTTGGATGATGATGACTATCAGCTAGCAGAAGAAACAGATACGGCGGAACAGGAAGAGATAAAGCAGCCTAAGTCTGTCAAGAAAAATGTAGTTAGTTTGCAAAGTGTACAGAAGGCTTCAAAAGTCATTCTTTTTGAACCAAGAGTATTTGCAGAGGCACAAGAAATTGCTGATCATTTAAAGAATAGAAAAGCGGTGATTGTGAATTTGCAACGTATTCAGCATGATCAAGCGAAGCGAATAGTTGATTTTTTAAGCGGAACCGTCTACGCTATTAGTGGAGAAATTCAACAGCTAGGTCCAAAGATATTTCTTTGTACACCTGATAATGTGGAAGTGTCGGGGAATATATCTCAATTTTTACCTGAGTCAGACATTGATAATTCGAGGTGGTAATAAATAATATGCTAATTGTCTTTAACCTTTTAATTAAGGCCATTCAACTTTATTCTTGGGCATTGATCATTTATATTTTAATGTCTTGGTTTCCGAATGCACGTGAAACGAGCATTGGGCAATTTTTAACGAAAATATGCGAGCCATATTTAGAGCCGTTTAGAAAAATAGTTCCACCACTTGGTATGCTTGATTTATCTCCACTTGTTGCGTTTTTAGTTCTGAACTTAGCGACAAAGGGACTTTATCAATTAGCGATGTGGATAATTTAATCGTTGTGATCAAAAAAAGGAGGGCGAAATCAGCCTCCTTTTTTGTATCGATCAAAGGAGCCAAGATGATCATGTCAATTTATCAGCATTTTCGACCAGAAGAAAAAGAGTTTATTGATCAGACCCTACAATGGAAAAATGAAGCGGAACAAATATATGCACCTAAACTGACGGATTTTCTTGATCCTAGAGAGCAGGAGATCGTGCAAGCGGTCGTTGGCAGTCATGGTGAAGTAAAGGTCGTTTTCTTTGGTGGAGCAGTGAATACGGAGAGAAAAAGAGCACTGATTACACCCGAATACTTTCAGCCTGAAGATCAAGATTTTGATATTACACTATACGAAATTTCCTATCCGGAGAAGTTTACTTCGATTCAGCATTCGCAAATATTAGGGAGCTTAATGGGGGTCGGATTGCGCCGTGGAAAGTTTGGCGATATTTTAACAGACGGTCAGCGATTTCAATTTCTAGCCGCGAAGGAAGTCAGCAGCTATATTCAGTTAAACGTCAGCCATATCGGAAAAGTAGCTGTTCGCCTACAGGAGAAAGCATTTGAAGATGCATTAACAAAAGAAGAAGAATGGAAAGAAATCAATACAACTGTCTCCTCCTTGCGACTTGATGCAATCATCGCCGCACTTTCTCGTTTATCGCGACAAAAAGTGCAAACTTTAATCAAATCAGGTCTGGTAAAGGTAAATTGGAAAAAGGTTGAAGACCCTGCATTTGAATGTTCAGAGGGGGATGTCTTTTCTGTCAGAGGAATAGGTAGAAGCAGGTTTTTAACAAATGAAGGAAAAACAAAAAAGGACAAATGGCGCATAACATTAGGTATTTTGAAATAAATTATTAAAATTTCACGATTTTTATCACAAGCAGCTAAAAAACCATTATAATATGTAGCATGATGAAAAAAGTTGATTTGAGATCTGTAGTGGAGGTGGGCTGATGCCTTTAACGCCGTTAGATATACATAACAAGGAATTCAATCGAGGTTTCCGTGGATACGATGAAGATGAAGTAAATAGCTTTCTCAATCAAATTATTAAAGACTACGAACTGATTATTCGTGAGAAAAAAGAGTTAGAAGAGCAGCTTGCAGCGCAAACGGAAAGACTTAATTATTTTTCTAATATTGAAGAAACATTGAATAAATCGATTGTTATTGCTCAAGAAACTGCTGAAGAAGTGAAAAGAAATGCTCACAAAGAAGCGAAACTATTAATTCGAGAATCCGAAAAAAATGCGGATCGCATTGTCGATGAATCTTTATCAAAAGCAAGAAAAATTGCGATTGAAATTGAGGAATTGAAAAAGCAGTCTAAAGTGTTCCGAACGCGCTTCAAAATGTTAATGGAAGCCCAGCTTGATTTATTAAGTAATGATGATTGGGATGCCCTGATGGACTTTGAAGTAGATGCTGAGGAATTAGAAAAGTTGAGTGAAGAAGGCGTCTAAGCTTGACGAGAAGGTGTTCAATTTCTATAATTGAAACATTATTAACTATATATTCATGCGATGATAGGGAAAGTACATGTCTATAGCTTTTGAAAGCGAACTGGGGATGGTGGAAGCCTAGTAAAAGCGGGAGATGGAAGATCACCCTGGAGTGCTCAACTCGAACAGTAGCATCTTAGTAGAGAAGAGCGAGTCATTCACGATACGAATGTTCAAGTGAACAAGTCTAGAGACTTGTTAAGCAGGGTGGTAACGCGGGAAACCTTCTCGTCCCTTTTTAGGGGATGAGGAGGTTTTTTTGTTTATCCCGCATTAACGGGCTGTAAGACCCCCACCTCAACATGGCAGAAGAAACGCAGACATGTAGGTGGGGGATCAACAACCCGTCAACGCCCGATTGGTTCAACTAACAATCAGTGGGGGATGAAGAAAACCCCCCACTGATTGAAGTTTCACTTTATATTCAATACGCAATGTGCACATAAAGGAGGATAAAAATGGAGTATAAAGATACATTATTAATGCCAAAAACGGAATTTCCAATGAGAGGGAACTTGCCAAAACGTGAACCTGATATGCAACAAAAGTGGGATGAGATGGACATTTATAAAAAAGTGCAAGAGCGGACAAAAGGACGTCCGATGTTCATTCTTCACGATGGCCCTCCGTATGCCAATGGGGATATTCATATGGGGCATGCGCTAAACAAAATTTTAAAGGACTTTATCGTTCGTTATAAATCGATGAGCGGATTTCATTCCCCGTATGTTCCGGGATGGGATACGCACGGTTTACCTATTGAACAAGCGCTAACAAACAAAGGTGTTAAACGTAAAGAAATGACGGTTGCTGAATTCCGTAAACTTTGTGAAGAATATGCGTATGAGCAAGTCGAACGCCAAAAACAGCAATTTAAGCAACTTGGTGTCCGTGGAGATTGGGCAAACCCATATATTACATTAAAGCCAGAATACGAAGCACAACAAATTAAAGTATTCGGTGACATGGCGACAAAAGGCTATATTTATAAAGGAATGAAACCTGTTTATTGGTCTCCATCAAGTGAGTCTGCCTTGGCAGAAGCTGAAATTGAATATAAAGACAAGCGTTCACCTTCTATTTACGTTGCTTTCACTGTTCGTGATGGAAAAGGAGTGCTTGAAGAAGGAACAAATATTGTCATTTGGACAACGACACCATGGACGATTCCAGCGAACCTTGGAATTTCCGTTCACCCTGATTTGACCTATGTGGTAGCAGAAGAAGCGGGTAAACAATATGTCGTTGTTGAAGAGTTGCTTGAAGAAGTAACGACAAAGCTTGGCTGGGAAGACCCAACAGTAACGAAAAAGGTAAAAGGGGCAGAGCTTGAGCATATTTTAACAAAGCATCCTCTTTATGATCGAGATTCGTTAGTGATGCTAGGTGAACACGTAACGACAGATTCAGGTACGGGCTGTGTTCATACCGCACCTGGTCATGGGGAAGACGATTTCCTTGTTGGAAAGAAATACGGATTAGATGTTCTTTGTCCAGTGAATGATCGTGGTGTGATGACAGCAGAAGCACCAGGATTTGAAGGTTTGTTCTATGATGAAGCGAATAAACCAATTACAGAAAAACTAGAAGAAGTCGGTGCGTTATTAAAACTGGAATTCTTCACACACTCGTACCCACATGACTGGCGGACGAAAAAACCTGTTATTTTCCGAGCGACGGCACAATGGTTTGCGTCAATTGATAAATTCCGTGCTGAGTTGCTTGAAGCAGTGAAAGAAACAAAATGGGTACCGACATGGGGAGAAACTCGTTTATTTAATATGGTTCGTGACCGCGGCGATTGGTGTATTTCTCGTCAACGTGCATGGGGTGTGCCGATTCCAGTATTTTATGCTGAAAACGGTGAAGCTATTATTACCGATAAGACGATTGCGCATGTATCTGACTTATTCCGTGAGCATGGGTCGAATATTTGGTTTGAAAAAGAAGTAAAAGAATTACTGCCTGAAGGATTTACTCATCCAGGAAGCCCGAACGGTGAATTTACAAAAGAAAACGATATTATGGATGTATGGTTCGATTCTGGTTCCTCCCATCAAGCGGTACTAGAAGAGCGTGACGATCTTGTTCGCCAAGCGGATCTTTATTTAGAAGGGTCCGATCAATATCGCGGCTGGTTTAACTCTTCCTTAACAACAGGCGTAGCTGTGACTGGGAAAGCACCGTATAAAGGGGTATTGAGCCATGGATTTGCTCTTGACGGTGAAGGCCGGAAAATGAGTAAATCATTAGGAAATGTTGTTGTTCCTTCTAAAGTTATGCAGCAGTTAGGTGCCGATATTTTACGCTTGTGGGTTGCCTCAGTTGATTTCCAAGCAGACGTTCGTGTGTCGGATGCGATTTTAAAACAAGTGGCTGAAGTATATCGCAAAATCCGTAATACATTCCGCTTCTTGCTCGGTAACTTAGCTGACTTTAATCCAGCGGAGCATAAAGTTGCTTATAATGATTTACGTGAAGTGGATCAATTCATGCTTGTGAAGCTGAATGATTTAATTAAAGAAGTGCATCATCATTATGAGAATTATGAATTCGCAACAATTTATCATGCGATTAATAATTTCTGTACGGTTGATTTAAGTTCATTCTATCTAGACTTCGCGAAAGATATTCTGTATATTGAAGCGGAAAATCATGAGGATCGTCGCGCGATTCAATCCGTATTATATGACACGCTTTTAACCTTAACGAAAATGCTTTCACCAATCTTATCGCATACAGCCGATGAAGTATGGCCATATATTTCGAATGTGGAAGAGGAAAGTGTACAGCTAACAGATATGCCAACATATCAAGAGCTAGAGCGGGCGGAAGAGTTAAAAGATAAATGGACGAAATTTATGTCGGTTCGTGATGATGTTTTAAAAGCACTAGAAGAAGCCAGAAATGCAAAGGTGATCGGAAAATCATTAACAGCGAAAGTCACTTTATTTGCTAATGAGGAAACGAAAACATTACTTGATTCCATTAAAGAAGATTTAAAACAGTTATTTATTGTTTCTGCATTTGAAATTGCTAGTTCTCTCGAAGATGCTCCTGAAGCAGCTATGAAGCTTGAGCATGGGGCGGTTGTAGTAGAAAAAGCAGAAGGTGAAACATGTGAACGTTGTTGGATCGTGACACCTACAGTTGGTCAAAACAAGGCTCATTCGACTCTATGCCCACGCTGTGCGAATGTAGTAGAAGAGAATTATTCTCAGGCTTAATCTGATAAACATAGCTGAAATGGGTGGTTGAAAAGGTTGTCCTGCTCGTGTTTGTTTTCTGATATATTAGACCGGTTTGGAATAATCATCGGAAGCAGACTTAACGGCAGGACAGCTTTTTTGTTGAAAAGGTAACGATACGAAAATATCTTAAAAGGATCTTTCAATGATTCATCTTGATGAATGGAGGAAATCTCTTGTATTATTTACTGGCACTGTTTGTCATACTGTTAGATCAATGGACGAAATGGCTAATCGTGAAGAGCATGAGCATTGGAGAAAGTGTAGAAGTGATAGAAAATTTTCTTTATATTACTTCTCATCGAAACACTGGGGCAGCATGGGGAATGCTTGAAGGCCGACTGTGGTTTTTTTACATTATAACGGTGATCGTTGTCATTGGAATTGTTTATTATATGCAGACTGAGGCAAAAAATAAACCGTTGATGCAAGTGTCGCTCGCTTTTTTATTAGGAGGAGCAATCGGCAACTTTATAGACCGTATTTTTCGAAAAGAAGTGGTCGATTTTATTAATACGTATATTTTTAGTTATGATTTTCCGATTTTCAATATTGCGGATGCGGCTTTAACCATTGGTGTCGTTCTATTAATGATTGCTATGATTATTGAAGATCGGAAAGAAAAGGAGCTTCTAAATGGAAAAAATTGAACACATCGTTCTTGAAGAGGAAAAGAATTCAAGAATAGATAAAGTAGTAGCTGGGCTGAATGAAGAATGGTCGCGCACGCAGGTGCAAGATTGGATTAAAGCCGGTCTTGTTCAAGTAAATCAACAATCGGTGAAAGCCAATTATAAATGTGTGCCTGGAGATCAGCTGATAATTGAGATTCCTGCACCAGAACCGCTTGATATTGAAGCGGAGGAAATGGATTTAGATGTTTATTATGAAGATGCGGACGTTCTTGTTGTTAACAAACCTCGAGGAATGGTCGTTCATCCTGCACCTGGACATGTATCAGGGACATTAGTAAATGGCTTGATGGCGCATTGTAAAGATTTATCTGGGATAAACGGTGTGATGCGCCCTGGTATTGTTCACCGAATTGATAAAGATACATCTGGCTTATTAATGGTCGCTAAAAATGATTTAGCACATGAAAAGCTTGTTCAACAACTCGTTGATAAGTCTGTAACAAGAAAATATAAAGCGATTGTACATGGAGTGATTCCTCATGACCATGGAACGATTGATGCGCCAATTGGACGTGATCAAAAAGATCGGCAAAGCATGGCGGTTGTTGATGGCGGCAAACAGGCAGTGACTCACTTTCAAGTGCTAGAACGGTTTAAAGATTTTACGTTAGTGGAATGTGAGCTAGAAACAGGCCGAACACATCAAATTCGTGTCCATATGAAATACATCGGTTACCCACTAGCTGGCGATCCGAAATACGGACCGAAAAAAACGCTCGATATTGCAGGGCAAGCTCTTCATGCAGGAGTTCTTGGTTTTGTTCATCCTCGAACGGAGGAATACTTGCAGTTTGAAGCACCGTTACCTCAGGAATTTGTGGATCTTCTTGAGTTTTTATCGAAAAACAATTGACAAACCTGAAAAGAAGCGGTAAGCTGTTAACAGTTGAATATGACCTTTAAAAAACAGTCCCGTGAGGCTGAGAAGGTATCGGAATTTAAGAATATACGAGGAGTATTCTTCGTTTTTCTTGCGAAAAATTTGACCTCTCACCCATGTGGCGAGAGGCTTTTTTGTTTTAGGAAATGCTCGAGAGGTGAGATCAAATGGAAAAAGCGGTGGTTATGGACGAACAAGCCATTCGGCGTGCTTTAACTAGAATAGCTCATGAAATATTAGAAAAGAATAAGGGAATCGAAAATTGCATCCTCGTCGGTATTCGTACGAGAGGAATTTTCTTAGCTAAGCGTTTGGCTGAGAGAATAAAGCAAATAGAAGGTGAAGAAATTCCTGTTGGTGATCTAGATATTACTCTTTATCGAGATGATTTGTCCATTAAAACAGAAAGTAAAGACCCTGAAGTAAGGGGGTCGGATATTCCGATAGATATAACGAATAAAACGGTCATTTTGGTCGATGATGTCCTTTATACAGGCAGAACGGTTAGATCGGCTTTAGATGCCATTATGGATATCGGTCGTCCTTCACAAATTCAAATGGCTGTACTTGTAGATCGAGGACACCGTGAACTTCCAATCAGAGCAGACTTTATAGGAAAGAATATTCCTTCTGCTAGCAGTGAAAGAATTGTTGTGACATTAGAAGAAGTAGATGATATAGATAAAGTAGCGATTCATGAATAAGCAAACTCTTTAATAGCTGTCCAGAGAGACTGGCAAAGAGAAACGAATGATCGAAACATTCCATTTGCTCATGCGATTATACAAAAAAATGAATAAAAAACCTTTTAAAAATGTCCAGAGAGGCATACAAGGGTAGAGGGAGACAAAACGCAGTATTAAACTGTGTAAATCGTTGTCTTCAATTACACAACACCCTTGAAAAAGGGTGTTTTTTTCATGAAAATGGAGGCGGATCTGCAATGATAAGAAATTTAGTATCAATTAAGGATATGCATAAAGATGAGATTCTGTTAATATTAATGCAAGCGAAAAAATTTGCTCAAGGAGAAAATTGGCATCCAGGAGAACAAACTTTCATCGCTAATTTGTTTTTCGAAGCAAGCACACGTACAAAAACAAGCTTTGAAGTAGCGGAAAGAAAGCTCGGTCTTGAAGTCGTTCCTTTTGAAGCAGGAAGCTCAAGTGTGTTGAAAGGGGAAACCTTATATGATACCGTTCGCACCCTTGAATCAATTGGTGTCAATGCCGTGGTGATCCGTCATGAAGAAGAGGCATACTATCAGCAATTAATAGATAAGGTAAACATTCCAGTCGTTAATGCAGGCGATGGCTGCGGACAACATCCAACTCAATGCTTGTTAGATCTATTTACGATTCAACAAGAATTTGGCCGCTTTGAAGGCTTGAAAGTAGGAATTGTTGGAGATGTTCGTCACAGCCGAGTTGCGAGATCGAATGCAGAGGCTTTAAGAAAGCTAGGTGCAGAAGTACGCTTCTCAGGCCCATTAGAGTGGTTTGAACAAGAATATTTAGAGGCAGGACAATTTACAGAGTTAGATCAACTCGTAGAAGAAGTAGATGTTCTCATGCTACTGAGAATTCAACATGAGCGTCATGGTAGCGAAGCCGCGATGACAAAAGAGCAATATCATCAAATGTATGGATTAACGGTTGAGCGTGAGCGAAGAATGAAACAAGGAAGCATTATTATGCATCCGGCACCAGTCAATCGTGATGTGGAAATTGCAGATTGTCTAGTTGAATGTGAACGCTCTAGAATTTTTAAACAAATGGAAAATGGCGTGTATGTCAGAATGGCTGTGTTAAAACAAGTGTTGGAAGGGAGAATGTCAAATGAACTGGCTAATCAAAAATGGAAATATTCTTGCTGATAATGGAGAAATGATTAAGCAAGATATTCGTATTCAAGAAGGAAAAATCGTAGAGATGGGTGATCAACTCTCGGAAAACGGTGAGAATGTATTTGAAGCGGATGGTCAATTAATTGTTCCTGGATTAATCGATTTACATGTTCATTTGCGTGAGCCAGGAGGGGAGCATAAAGAAACGATTGAAACAGGTACATTGGCAGCAGCAAAAGGTGGATTTACAACGATTGCACCAATGCCAAATACTCGTCCCGTACCCGATACAGTCGAGCACTTAACGGCTTTAAATAAACGCATTGAAGAAACGGCGCATGTTCGAGTCCTTCCATATGCATCAATTACGATTAGAGAAGCAGGAAAAGAATTAACTGATTTTAACAGCTTAAAACAAGCAGGTGCCTTCGCTTTTACCGATGATGGTGTCGGAGTTCAAGAAGCGGGTATGATGTACGAAGCAATGAAGCAAGCAGCAGCTATTGATAAGGCGGTTGTTGCCCATTGTGAAGATAATTCCTTAATCTATGGCGGAGCCGTTCATGAGGGAACATTTGCCGAAAAAAATAACATCCCTGGTATTCCTTCCATTTGTGAAGCAGTACATATTGCAAGAGATGTACTGATTGCAGAAGCAGCAAACTGTCATTATCACGTTTGTCATATCAGCACAAAGGAATCCGTAAGAACTGTTAGAGATGCGAAAAAAGCAGGCATTAAAGTAACAGCTGAGGTAACACCGCATCATTTGTTGCTTTGCGATGAGGACATTCCCGAGATTGATACAAACTATAAAATGAACCCACCTCTAAGAGGAAAAGCGGATCAACAAGCTTTATTGGAAGGATTATTCGATGGCACGATTGATTTTATCGCTACTGATCATGCCCCACATACAGCGGAAGAAAAAGCGGCAAACATTAAATCAGCACCATTTGGGATCGTTGGTCTAGAAACAGCCTTCCCGCTATTGTACACAAACTTAGTAAAAAAAGAGGTCGTCACCTTAAAGCAGTTAGTAGACTGGATGACAATCAAACCGGCAGAAGCGTTTGACCTTCCATACGGAAAAATAGAAATTGGAGCGATCGCAGATTTAGCGATGATCGATTTAACTACTGAAAAAGAAATTAACCCTGATGAATTTGCATCAAAAGGTAAAAATACACCATTTGCTGGCTGGACATGCAACGGTTGGCCGACAGCGACATTTTTAGAAGGAAAAATTGTTTGGCAGGAAGGAAAGGTGCAAGCATGAAAAAACAATTAATTTTGGAAGATGGAACAGTCTTTATCGGAAAAGGTTTCGGAAGCGATAAAGATACGACTGGAGAAATCGTCTTTACAACAGGAATGACAGGCTATCAAGAAGTTCTTTCAGACCCTTCCTACTGTGGACAAATTGTCACATTTACTTACCCGCTAGTTGGTAATTATGGAATTAATCGCGATGATTTCGAAACCATTCAACCAGCAGTAAAAGGATTAATTGTGAAAGAAGCAGCGGATTACCCATCTAATTTCCGGAGTGAAGTTACGTTAGATGAGTATTTAAAAATGAAAAACATCCCAGCAATTGCTGGGATTGATACAAGAAAATTGACTAGAATCATTCGTCAACACGGAACATTAAAAGGTGCGATCGTTTCGATAGAAGAAGATGCACAAGAGATCATTCACCGACTACAGGCGACTGTATTCCCAACTAATCAAGTTGCGCAAGTATCTACGAAATCCGCTTACCCGAGTCCGGGACGCGGCTATCGTGTGGTGTTGATTGACTTTGGTATGAAGCATGGTATTTTGCGCGAGCTAAACAAACGTGATTGTGATGTGATAGTAGTTCCGCATGATACAACAGCAGAAGAGATCCTGCAATTTAATCCAGATGGCATTATGCTTTCCAATGGACCTGGGGATCCGAAAGATGTTCCACATGCAATTGAAACGATAAGAGGCTTAATTGGAAAAGTACCAATCTTCGGAATCTGTCTTGGGCACCAATTGTTTGCCCTAGCTTCTGGAGCAGATACATTCAAACTAAAGTTCGGTCATCGTGGATCAAACCATCCGGTGAAAGATTTAGAAACAGGAAAAACAGCTTTAACTTCTCAAAATCATGGCTATGCCGTGAGTGAAGAGTCGATTGCACAAACAGCATTAAAAGTCACACATGTAGCTTTAAATGATGGAACCATTGAAGGTTTAGCTCATAAAGAATTCCCAGCATTCTCTGTTCAGTATCATCCAGAAGCCTCTCCAGGACCAGAGGATGATAACCAACTATTTGATCGATTTATCAACATGATGAAAGCAAACGCAGGAAAGGAGCTTCAAAATGCCTAAACGTACAGATATTAAAAGCATTTTAGTAATCGGGTCTGGCCCAATTGTCATTGGTCAGGCAGCAGAATTTGATTATGCCGGCACACAAGCGTGTCTTGCCCTTAAAGAGGAAGGGTACCGAGTAATTTTGGTCAACTCCAATCCAGCTACCATCATGACGGATACGGAAATTGCGGATGCTGTCTATATTGAACCAATCACACTTGAATTTGTTAGCCGCATTATTCAAAAAGAACGTCCAGATGCTCTTTTACCGACATTAGGAGGGCAAACAGGCTTAAACATGGCCGTTGAACTAGCGAAAGCGGGCGTGCTGGAAGAGTATGGAGTGCAAATTTTAGGAACGAAATTGTCAGCGATCGAGCAAGCGGAGGATCGTGATTTATTCCGCCAACTGATGAACGATCTGAATGAACCTGTTCCTGAAAGTGAAATTATTCATACACTCGAAGAAGCGTATGCTTTTGTTGAGCAAATTGGCTATCCGGTGATTGTCCGTCCAGCTTACACGCTTGGAGGAACAGGCGGAGGGATTTGTACGAATGAAGAAGAATTAATTGAAATCGTAACAAGCGGATTGAAATACAGCCCGGTGACGCAATGCTTACTCGAAAAAAGTATTGCCGGCTTTAAAGAAATCGAATATGAAGTAATGCGTGACTCTAATGACAATGCGATCGTCGTTTGTAATATGGAAAACATCGATCCGGTTGGTATCCACACGGGAGACTCGATCGTTGTCGCACCTAGCCAAACGCTAAGTGATCGCGAATATCAAATGCTTAGAAATTGCTCTTTAAAAATTATTCGTGCCCTTGGTATTGAAGGTGGATGTAATGTTCAGTTAGCCCTCGATCCGCATAGCTTCCAATATTACATTATCGAAGTTAACCCGCGTGTGAGTCGTTCATCTGCTCTAGCATCCAAAGCAACAGGCTATCCGATTGCTAAGCTTGCTGCTAAGATTGCAGTAGGTTTAACATTAGACGAGATGAAAAATCCGGTGACGGGAAAAACTTACGCTTGCTTTGAGCCAGCACTTGACTATATCGTATCTAAAATTCCAAGATGGCCATTTGATAAATTTGAATCGGCTAACCGTACACTTGGTACGCAAATGAAAGCGACGGGAGAAGTCATGGCAATTGGCCGTACGCTTGAAGAATCTTTATTAAAAGCTGTTCGTTCTCTTGAAAGCGGCGTGTATCATCTTGAACTTGACGAAATTAAAGAGATGGATGATGCGATGATCGAAAAACGTATTAGAAAAGCTGGAGATGAGCGTCTCTTCTATATTGGTGAAGCTTTACGCCGCGGCGTGACGATCGAAACGATCCATGATTGGAGCCAAATTGATCTCTTCTTCTTACAGAAGTTCGCGAATATTGTGGAATTTGAAAAAGATGTGCAAGCACAGCCGTTTAACGCAGAAGTAGCAAAGACAGCAAAAGAAATGGGCTTTGCTGACTGCACGATTGCTAAATCATGGGGCATCAGTGAGAAGGAAGTTTATGACTGGCGCAAAGAAAATGGCATCATCCCAGTTTTCAAAATGGTAGACACTTGTGCGGCAGAATTTGAATCTGCTACACCATATTATTACGGTACGTATGAAGAAGAAAATGAATCGATTGTCACTGATCGTAAAAGTGTCATCGTCCTAGGCTCTGGCCCGATTCGTATCGGTCAAGGGGTAGAATTTGACTATGCAACTGTACACTCTGTCTGGGCGATTAAAGAAGCAGGATATGAAGCGATCATCGTCAATAATAACCCGGAGACGGTTTCAACAGATTTCAGTATTTCTGATAAATTATACTTTGAGCCGTTAACAGTTGAAGATGTTATGCACATCATTGATTTGGAACAACCAGAAGGTGTCGTTGTCCAATTCGGTGGTCAAACGGCGATTAACCTTGCGGAAAAACTAGTGGAGCACGGCGTGAAAATTTTAGGTACAAGCCTTGAGGATTTAGACCGTGCGGAAAACCGTGATAAGTTTGAGCAAACTTTGCAAACACTTGGTGTTCCACAACCGCTTGGAAAAACAGCCTTCTCTGTAGAAACAGCTGTCAAAATTGCTGATAAGATTGGCTATCCAGTGCTTGTTCGTCCATCTTATGTACTAGGCGGACGCGCGATGGAAATCGTGTATAAAGAAGCGGAACTGTTGCAATATATGGAAAATGCTGTGAAAATAAATCCGGACCATCCAGTACTGATTGACCGCTACTTAACAGGTAAAGAAATCGAAGTAGATGCAATTTCTGATGGAACAGATGTAGTCATTCCAGGAATCATGGAGCATATTGAACGCGCAGGAGTTCACTCAGGGGATTCAATCGCAGTCTATCCTCCACAGCAATTGACGCAAGATCAAAAAGACAAGATCATCGACTATACAATTAAGCTAGCTAAAGGATTAAACATTGTTGGATTGTTAAATATCCAATATGTTGTGTCAAAAGGTGATGTGTTTGTCCTTGAGGTAAATCCGCGCTCAAGCCGTACAGTGCCATTCTTGAGTAAAATTACGAATGTGCCAATGGCGAATCTAGCAACGAAAGCGATCCTTGGGCATTCATTGAAAGAAATGGGTTACTCCACTGGATTAGTGAAGGAAGAAAAAGGGGTATTCGTGAAAGTTCCTGTCTTCTCGTTTGCGAAGCTACGTCGTGTAGATACAACGCTCGGCCCTGAAATGAAATCAACTGGTGAAGTTATGGGGAAAGATGCCACTTTAGCAAAAGCTCTTTATAAAGGGTTAGTTGCTTCAGGCATCAAAATCCCAACAAAAGGAGCTGTCTTAATGACAGTGGCTGATAAGGATAAAGAAGAAGCTTTGGCATTAGCAAAGCGATTCCATAACATTGGCTATCGACTGTTAGCTACACAAGGAACAGCACAATCGTTAAGTGAGGCAAATATTCCTGTTGAAACAGTAGCGAAAATTGGAGCGAAAGGACCAGATATGCTAGACATTATTCGCTCTGGTCAAGCTCAGTTTGTGATTAATACATTAACAAAAGGAAAGCAGCCAGCTCGTGACGGATTCCGAATTCGCCGTGAAACAGTAGAGAATGGCATTCCTTGCTTAACTTCATTAGATACAGCAGAAGCGATCTTGCTTGTACTTGAATCCATGATTTTCTCTGCAGAGGCGATGCCTAAATCAGAATTTTCTTCTGAAACTGAGGCGGTGCTTTCATGATTAAGAAGGAATGGATGACAGTTATTTCCCAAGAACAGATTACTAAGCATATATATGAGCTCACTCTTCAAGGTGAGCTTGTAAATGAGATGAACGAACCAGGCCGGTTCGTTCATCTTAAAGTAAGCAACCAAATGATGCCGCTGTTAAGACGTCCGATCTCCATTGCTAACATTGATCAAGAAAAGCAACAGTTTACGATGATTTATCGAGCAGAAGGAGAAGGAACGAAATTATTAGCAGAAAAAAAAGCAGGCGATGCGGTTGATGTGCTTGGCCCGCTTGGACATGGATTCCCTGTAGAGGAAGCTAAATCAGGTGAAACGGCTATTTTAGTCGGTGGCGGTATTGGAGTTCCGCCGCTTTACGAACTATCTAAGAGATTAAACGCTCAAGGAGTCAAAACGATTCATGTGCTGGGCTTTCAAGATAAAGAAACGGCTTTTTATATGGACCAGTTTTCTCAACTAGGCGACACGTATGCGGCAACGGTGGATGGATCACTTGGAACGAAAGGTTTCGTTACAGATGTGATTAAGGAACATAACTTGACGGCAGATATTTTATATTCCTGCGGTCCGATCCCCATGTTAAAAGCATTAGAAGCCTTACAACTGACGAAAAAAGGATTTATCTCGTTAGAGGAACGGATGGGGTGTGGCATTGGCGCTTGCTTTGCTTGCGTGTGTCATCCGCAAAGCGATCCAACAGGTGCCGAGTATCGTAAAGTATGCAGTGATGGACCAGTATTTCCTATCGGGGAGGTGGCTTTATGAGTAGATTGAACATAGAACTTCCGGGATTAACATTAAAAAATCCAATCATGCCAGCCTCAGGTTGCTTCGGCTTCGGTCGTGAATATGGCCAGCTTTATGATTTAAGTGAGCTAGGAGCGATCATGATTAAAGCGACGACAGAGGAGCCGAGGTTTGGGAATCCCACGCCACGGGTTGCAGAAACTCCGGCTGGAATGCTTAATGCGATTGGTTTACAAAATCCTGGATTAGAAAAGGTCATCGAGAATGAACTGTCTTGGTTATCTCAATTTGATGTGCCAATTATTGCGAACGTAGCGGGCTCTCAAGTAGATGACTATGTGGAAGTAGCGAAAAACATTTCGAAAGTGGAAAATGTACACGCACTAGAACTAAACATCTCTTGCCCGAACGTAAAAACAGGTGGTATTGCTTTCGGTACAATTCCCGAAACAGCGAAAGAACTAACGAAGAAAGTAAAAGAAGTATCAGAAGTCCCTGTCTATGTGAAGCTTTCTCCTAATGTAACAAATATCGTTGAAATGGCGAAAGCGGTGGAAGACGGCGGTGCCGATGGATTAACGATGATTAACACATTGATCGGCATGCGAATTGATATTAAAACAGGCAAACCGATTATCGCTAATCGAACAGGCGGATTATCTGGACCAGCGATTAAACCGGTAGCCATTCGAATGATCTACGAAGTAAGCCAGCAGACGAATCTCCCAATCATTGGAATGGGTGGAATTTCAACCGTGGAAGATATTATCGAATTTTTCTACGCAGGTGCGGATGCAGTTGCGATCGGCACAGCCAATTTTGTAGATCCGTTTATTTGCCCAAATCTGATTGCAGAGCTTGATCAATTTTTACAAAATAACGACATTGATCATATTAGTGAATTAACGGGAAGGAGCTGGAGTGAAAGTGGAAAAAGAACCAATCATTGCTCTTGATTTTCCAACTTGGCAAGAAACCGAACCTTTTTTACAGCCTTTTGAAAATGAATCTTTATTTGTCAAAGTAGGAATGGAGCTTTACTTACAAAACGGACCTTCTATCGTAGAAAATTTAAAAAAGATGAATCATCGAATCTTTTTAGATTTAAAACTACATGATATCCCCAACACGGTTCAACAGGCGATGAAGGGATTGGCTGGGCTTGGAGTGGATATGATTAATGTCCATGCAGCAGGTGGTCAAAAAATGATGGCGGCTGCTCGTGAAGGCTTGGAGCAAGGTACTTCTGGACAACGCCCAATCTTACTCGCGGTCACTCAATTGACGTCGACATCAGAAGAACAAATGCAAACGGAACAACTTATACCGGTTTCTTTAGAAGAATCGGTGCTTCATTATGCCAAATTAACGAAAGCGGCAGGGTGTGATGGAGTCGTTTGTTCTGTTCATGAAGCAGCAAAAATTAGCGAGGTGTGCGGGACGGAGTTTTTAAAAGTTACACCGGGCATTCGCATGAAAGAAGACGACGCGAACGATCAGAAGCGTGTAGCGGACCCGCAACTCGCAAGAACGCTTGGTTCTTCCATGATCGTTGTTGGTCGTTCAATTACAAAAGCGGAACAACCGCTTGTAGCTTATCAAAAAGTCAAGCAGTTATGGGGAGGAATGTAGCATGTTGAATAAACAAATTGCAGAAAAATTATTAGAAATTAAGGCGGTATTTTTACAACCAAATGAACCTTTTACATGGTCTTCAGGTATTAAATCTCCCATTTACTGTGATAATCGTTTAACGCTATCTTATCCAGAAGTAAGAAAGACGATTGCGAGTGGTCTTGTTTCATTAATTAAAGAACATTATCCAGAGGCAGAATTAATTGCAGGCACGGCTACTGCAGGTATTCCTCATGCCGCTTGGGTGAGCGATTTAATGGATCTTCCGATGTGTTATGTACGCTCAAAAGCGAAAGGACATGGAAAAGGGAACCAAATTGAGGGGAAAGCAGAACCAGGAACGAAAGTAGTCGTTGTCGAAGATTTGATTTCCACTGGCGGAAGTGCTGTAACAGCTGTCGAAGCTTTACGTGAAGCGGGCTGTGATGTACTCGGAATCGTATCAATTTTTACATACGAATTAGAGGCTGGAAAAGAAAAATTAGCAGCAGCTAATGTCTCTTCCCACAGTTTAAGTGAGTACTCCACTTTAATCGGAGTAGCGGCAGAGAAGCAATACGTACAAGAAAGCGATCTTGAAACATTACGTAAGTGGCAGGAAAACCCTAGCAGCTGGAACTAATATAGCCGATAAAAAAAGCGTTCTTCCATTAGGAAGACGCTTTTTTTATCGGTTCTTACAAGAATCGACTCATTTTGTTTCTTTCATCTTTAACACGAGGTCTTCATTTGGTGTGACATAGACGGTTTGTTGATTATCATAAATGACAAAACCTGGTTTGGCGCCATTTGGTTTTTTGACATGTCTCACCTTTGTGAAGTCCACTGGAACGGAGCTAGAATCCTTTGCTTTACTAAAAAAGGCCGCGAGATTAGCCGCTTCTAAAATAGTTTGATCAGATGGCTCTTCACTGCGTATGACGACATGGGAACCGGGAATATCTTTCGTATGCAGCCAAATTTCATCTCGGCGAGCGAATTTATTTGTTAAATAATCGTTTTGTTTATTATTTTTTCCGACATACAGAAGGGTGCCGTCACTTGCTGTAAATGCTTCAATATCAGGCTTTTTATTGGCTGTCTTTTTCTTTTTTGTCGCTTTTAATTTGATATATCCTTCTTCGGCTAACTCTTCTCGCATTTCTTCAATGTCTTTTGGCGAAGCGGATTCGATTTGCTGGAGCAGGCTATCAAAGTAACGGATTTCCTCATGTGTTTTTTCAATTTGCTCCTGTACAACTAATAGAGCATTTTTCGCTTTTTGATATTTAGAGAAATATTTTTGGGCATTTTCAGAAGGTGTTTTTCTTGGGTCGAGTGGAATGATGATTGTTCCACCTTCTTCATCGTAGTAATTGATCACCTCAACTTCTGTCATTCCCTTTTTTACCGCATATAAATGAGCCGTCAATAACTCTCCGATCAGTTGAAAATGATCAGCGTTTTCTGCCTCTTCAAGCGTATGTTTCAGCTTGCCTAATTTTGTTTCGTTTTTTTCTTTTTCATTTTTAATGAATCGTTCAAGGTCCGTTGCTTGCTGTTTCACTCGATCACGTGCCGCTTTTCCTACATAATAGCGGTCAAGCAACTCGCTCAAGGTGGCGAATCGTTTTCTTTCTCCCTCTAGATGAGGCAAGTCTTTCATATAAAAAAATGATTTTTGTTCTTGTTCGATGAATATGGGTGCATATCGATGTTGTTTGATTGCCGACATTTCGTTAACAAACGCACCTGGGAGTGTTTCTCGATTGGCCATTCCGCATGTCAATACAATGTCTTTCGCTATAATAGGGGACAGGCCAGCGAAGTTAGACACAAGCTGACGATCAAGGCGCCCGCTATTAAAGTCTATTTTTCGTAACACTTCTTCTGCATCCGCTTCTAATGGATTGGCTTTATTTTGAGCAGGAGGGGCGATGTACTCATAGCCAGGCAAAATTGAACGATAGCTATTTACAGCTGCTGATATATGTTTAATGCTGTCGATAATGGTTCCTTTTTGCTTGTCTACCAGTACAATATTGCTGTGTCGTCCCATAATTTCTACAAACAGCTGTTTATATGAGAGATCCCCAATCTCATTTTTGCCTTTGAACTCAAAAATAAGTAATCGATCCAACCCTACTTGTTGAATATCTCCTAATACCGCTCCTTCTAAATGCTTTCTCATCATCATACAAAAAAGTGGGGGCTCTTGCGGGTTTTCATAGGCTTCATTTGTGAGCTGTACGCGTGCATAGCTAGGGTGGGCAGACAATAATAGTTTATGGTTTCTGCCTTTTGCACGAATCACTAATACAGTTTCATTTTTATATGGTTGATGAATTTTATTGACACGGCCGCCTTGCAGCTGTTCCAATAATTCTTTTGTAATTGCTCTTGTAAATAAACCATCAAATGACATAGGCTGTCTTCCTTTTCTTCATATAAATTTCCTTCTTTAAAAAACTTACTCAAATCATATCATGTTTTTGCGTTTCACTGAATAATCTTGCTATGAGAAGGACAAGTTTGTTCGCTAAAGGGAGTGAGTAGATGAATTTTCATCAGCTGAAACATGAGGAGGTTGAGAGCCAGCTTCAAACTAGCGTTCAGCGCGGATTAACAGAAGAAGAGGTCGTAAAAAGGAGGAAGCATTCTGGGTTTAATGAATTACAAGAGGCCAAGCTTCCTTCTGCTTGGCTTGTTTTCTTCCAGCAATTCAATGATTTTATGGTGTTTGTGTTAGTGGCAGCGACTGTTATATCAGCGATAATGGGTGAATATATTGATTCGATCGCAATCTTGGCGATCATTTTTATTAATGGAGTATTAGGCTTTTTGCAGGAAAGAAAAGCAGAAAAGTCACTCCAAGCGTTAAAGGAATTATCCGCTCCTCAAGCACTTGTTTTGAGAAATAATGAGTGGAGAAAAATACCCTCAAAAGACATTGTTCCTGGTGATATTTTGAAATTTTCTGCTGGTGACCGGATTGGAGCCGATGTCAGACTGCTTGAAGCGGTGAATTTAGAAATTGAAGAATCCTCGATGACTGGAGAATCCGTCCCTGTTGAAAAGCATGCCTCACCAATGAAAGGGGAAGCTGTTGCCCTTGCTGATTTAAAAAATATGGCGTTTATGGGGACGCTGATCACACGTGGAAATGGGATTGGCGTTGTAACGGCAGTTGGAATGAAAACAGCGATGGGGAATATTGCTACGATGTTGCAGCAAGCTGGAAAAACAGAAACCCCACTTCAGCGCCGACTAGAACAACTTGGGAAGTATTTAATTGTCGCAGCACTTCTCTTAACGATGCTTGTTGTCATCCTTGGAGTTTGGCAAGGTCATGAGTTATATACGATGTTATTGGCTGGTGTCTCTTTAGCGGTAGCGGCGATCCCAGAAGGATTGCCTGCGATCGTGACCGTTGCATTATCTCTAGGGGTTCAACGAATGATCAAACAAAAAGCGATTGTCCGAAAGTTATCTGCTGTTGAGACATTAGGATGTACGACGATTATTTGTTCAGATAAGACAGGGACGATGACGCAAAACCAAATGACGGTGACAGATGTTTGGAGCGGCGGAAAGCATTGGCTTGTCAGCGGAAAAGGCTATGAACCTCAAGGCAAATTTTTTGAAGACCAGCGGGAAGTTCAACCGTCTTCTGAAAAAAGTTTATATCAATTACTGACATTCGGGCTTTTGTGTAATCATGCAGAAATAAAGGAAAAGGAGAAAGAGTATGTCGTTCAAGGCGACCCGACAGAAGGAGCGTTAGTGACCGCTGCCTTAAAAGCAGGATTACATCGGGAGAATCTCTTTGCTCAGTTTGTTATTGAAGAGGAGATTCCGTTTGATTCCACGAGAAAAATGATGACCGTGGTTGTAAAGGATACAAAAGGGCAACGGTTTGCGGTGACGAAGGGAGCACCGGATGTATTAATGCGCCACAGTCATTATATTTTGTGGGATGAACAAAAACAGTTATTTACAAAAGATTATCGCGATCAGACAGAAGCAATGATGGCGTCATTAGCTTCTCGAGCACTTCGCATGATTGCTATTGCCTATAAACCACTTTCTTCACTAAACAACAAAGGAAAAACGGTAGAAGACGGTCTGACGCTTATCGGGTTGCAAGGAATGATCGATCCTCCACGTAAAGAAGTGAAGCAAGCTATCGCTGAATGCAAGCAAGCTGGAATCAAAACGGTGATGATTACTGGAGATCACGCTCAAACAGCGGCCGCGATTGCCTATGATTTAGGAATTGCAAAGGATGCATCAAAAATATTAGATGGACAGGCGTTAAGTCAAATGACCGATGTCGAACTGGCGAATGCCGCAGAAAAGACGACCGTATATGCAAGGGTCTCTCCAGAAGATAAGCTAAAAATAGTAAAAGCACTTCAGAAAAACGGACATCTTGTGGCGATGACGGGCGATGGGGTCAATGATGCACCAGCTATTAAAGCGGCTGATATCGGCATATCAATGGGGATTACCGGAACAGATGTGGCAAAAGAAGCGTCTTCCTTAGTATTAGCGGATGATCATTTTGCGACGATTAAAGCAGCCGTTGAAGAAGGAAGAAGCATATATGAAAACATTCGAAAATTTATTCGTTATTTACTAGCTTCAAATGTAGGGGAAATATTAGTGATGTTATTTGCGATGATCTTAGCCCTTCCGCTGCCTTTAGTACCGATTCAAATACTATGGGTCAATTTAGTAACAGATGGTTTACCAGCGTTAGCGCTAGGACTTGACCGCCCAGAAGAAAATGTGATGAAGCGGCCGCCGAGGCATCCGAAAGAGGGAGTATTTGCAAGAGGGCTGGGATGGAAGATTATTTCCCGAGGTTTTTTAATAGGTGCCGTGACATTAATTGCTTTTATGATCACGTTAAAAGAACATCCAGATCATCTGGCTTATGCCCAAACTGTTGCTTTTGCCACGCTAGTGACCGCACAGCTTATACACGTATTTGACTGTAGGAGTGAGTATTCCATTCTAGCTAGAAATCCGTTTGGAAATGTACATTTAATTGCTGCTGTCCTTTCATCTTTTTTATTGATGGTCGCTGTTATTTACGTGCCAAGCTTACAGCCTATTTTTCACACGGTGCCGTTAGAAATGAGAGCATGGTTACTTGTAGTAGGAATGTCAGCCATCCCGACATTTTTATTAGCAGGTTCATTTTTTGCAAGAAAAAGCCGATAAAATATGGTACAATGAAAAAGGTAGTAGAGTAGTCTCTATTGCCTTTTATTTTTTTGATGGGAAGTGAGTAGTTGATGGTTAAAAGCATGACAGGTTTTGGCAGAAGTAAACTTAAATCAGCTGATCATGTGATAACGGTAGAAATGAAGTCGGTTAACCACCGCTTCAGTGAAGTTCAAATACGAATGCCCAGACAATTAATGAAAATTGAAGATAAAATAAAGAAAGAATTGGCACAATACATACATAGAGGTCGAGTTGAACTATTTATTACCATTGATGGAGAGGGATTTATTCATCGGAAACTTCATGTAGATTGGAAGTTAATAGAAGAGTATATTCAACTGATGGAGGAAGTCTCGGCTAAGTATCAACTCGCAGGCCAGCCAGAATTAAAAGATTTGCTACAGCGTCCGGATTTCATTACAATCGAGGAGAATGAAGAAGAGAACATTGTGATGGAGCGGCTTGTTCTGGAAGCGGTTAAGCAGGCTGTTGAACATCTTCATGAAATGAGGCAAGTTGAAGGGTGCGAATTAAAGAAGGATTTAATCCGTCTATTAGCAAGCCTTGAACAAAGGCTCGACGAAGTGAAACAATTCGCACCATTGGTGGTACAGTCGTATCGTCAACGACTTGAACGAAGGTTAACAGAACTGACAACAACTCCATTTGATAAAGATCGAATATTAACAGAGACAGCGATTTTTGCCGAGAAATCAGATATTCATGAGGAGTGTATTCGGCTCCACAGTCATATTCAGCAATTTCATCAGACGCTTGAATTGACAGAGCCCATCGGTCGTAAACTCGACTTTATGATTCAGGAGATGAATCGAGAAGTGAATACAATGGGTTCAAAAGCCAATGATTCAACGATTAGTTCCGCTGTTGTTGAACTCAAAACAACTCTTGAAAAAATGAGGGAACAAGTTCAAAATATCGAATAACGTCAGAGCAAGCTGTGAAGCTATAGTTTGGGGGAAGTTTATGTCCATTCGATTGATCAATATTGGTTTTGGAAACATTGTTTCTGCCAATCGAATTATTTCCATTGTCAGTCCAGAATCTGCACCGATTAAACGGCTAGTGCAAGAGGCAAGAGATCGCGGAACATTAATAGATGCTACGTATGGAAGAAGAACAAGAGCGGTAATCATGATGGATAGTGATCATGTTATTTTATCCGCTGTTCAGCCAGAAACGGTCGCTCAGCGAATCGTTTCGAAAGAGGAAGAGCCAGAAGAAGGGTAGGGAACGTCATGAAAGAAAAAGGGTTGCTGATTGTCTTGTCAGGACCTTCAGGTGTGGGGAAAGGAACAGTCAGAAAAGAGATTTTTTCACAGTCTAATTTAAACTTTGAATATTCAATCTCAATGACCACTCGTGCTCCCCGCGAAGGAGAAGTAGATGGGGTGGATTATTTCTTTAAGTCGAGAGAGGAGTTTGAACAGCTAATCTCTGAAGGAAAGTTGCTTGAATATGCTGAGTTCGTTGGCAATTATTATGGAACGCCGGTTGACTATGTGCGTGAGACGTTAGATGCTGGGAAAGATATTTTCTTAGAAATTGAAGTGCAAGGGGCTAAACAAGTTCGTGAAAAGTTTCCGGAAGGTTTGTTTATTTTCTTAGCACCGCCAAGTCTTTCCGTTCTTCATAGCCGAATTACGAATCGCGGTACAGAAAGTGAGGAAGTCATTCAAGGACGCATGGAGAAAGCTCGCAAGGAAATTGAAATGATGGAGCTTTATGATTATGTCGTTGAAAATGATGAAGTAGAAAAGGCGTGCAGTCGCATTCAATCAATTATTGTTGCTGAACATTGTCGCCTTGAGCGAGTGCAGCACCGTTACAAAAAAATGTTGGAGAGTGAATAATATGTTATACCCATCAATTGATAATCTTTTAACTAAAATTGATTCAAAATATTCGTTAGTCAGTGTGGCGGCTAAACGTGCCCGTAGCCTGCAAGAAAATAGCTCTACTCAAATGCTCGATTCTTATGTTTCTCACAAATTTGTAGGGAGAGCGTTAGAAGAAATTTATGCTGATAAATTGTCTATGAAAGAAAAGGATGTAAACGAAACATACTCTGACGAAGTTTAATGTAAACCAAACGAAGAGGGTGTCCCTTAAGTGCCTGGCTTCTCCACTTTTAAGCTGAACATATAGTGATTTCATAAACTATATATGGCGGTGGAGGTGCCTGGCTCTTTGCTTTTGGGACACCTTATTTTTTCATTTGAACATGTTTATGAATCATATGGGACCGATCCTTTCGATAACTGGAGGTTTTTTTATGTTAAATGGAAAGAAAATATTATTATGTGTGACCGGAGGAATTGCGGTTTATAAAGCAGCAGCTTTAACAAGCAAATTGACTCAGGCTGGGGCTTTAGTAAAGGTTCTTATGTCTTCTTCTGCTCAGAAATTTGTTACACCTCTTACATTTCAAGCATTATCTCGACATGATGTCTATACAGATACATTTGATGAAAAACAGCCAGAAGTCATTGCTCATATTGATTTAGCAGACTGGGCAGATTTAGTTTTAGTGGCACCGGCTACAGCGAATATGATTGGGAAGCTAGCGAATGGCTTGGCAGATGAGATGATTTCTACAACGATTATTGCCTCAACGGCTCCTGTTTGGATTGCTCCAGCAATGAATGTTCATATGTATGATCATCCCGCTGTCAAACGTAATATTGACACGTTAGCTAGTTTTGGTTACCAATTTGTTGAACCGAGCGAAGGGTATCTTGCTTGCGGTTATGTGGGGAAAGGACGTCTTGAAGAACCAGAGAGAATAGTTGCCTTAATGGACCAATTTTTTTATAAGAAAAATAGTCAGCCTTTAAAAGGGAAGAATGTGATGATCACAGCTGGGCCGACGAGAGAAGCGGTTGATCCCGTTCGTTTTTTAACGAATCATTCATCAGGAAAGATGGGCTATGCTCTGGCAGAAGCGGCTAGAGAGTTAGGAGCGAATGTGGAGTTAATTTCTGGGCCAGTTTCTCTTCCAAGGCCAACAGGGGTTCAATTCACTCAAATTCAAAGTGCAGAAGAGATGTATCAAGCCGTAATGAAGAAGTTCGATGCCGCAGATATTGTGATTAAAACGGCGGCGGTGGCCGATTACCGTCCAAAAATCGTTCATTCTGACAAAATGAAGAAAAAAGAAGGCGATCTCGTCCTTGAAATGGAGCGAACAAAAGATATTTTAAAAACATTAGGGCAAGAGAAAACTCATCAATTGCTGATTGGGTTTGCTGCTGAAACAGATCGCGTAGAAGAATATGCGAAGCGGAAGCTTGAAACGAAAAACGCGGACATGATCGTGGCCAACAATGTGAAAGCAGTAGGGGCTGGCTTTGGTGGTGAAACAAACATTATTACCATTTACAAAAAAGATGGCTCGAAAAAAGCTTTTGACTTGATGACGAAAAAAGAGGCAGCCTATGAGATTTTGACAGAGGCGGTTGCTGAATTAACAAAGGGTGAGATCGAATGCAAGTAGCGAGCGTCATCGTCGACGTAGCAGCTATGCAAACGGATCGTTCATTTGATTATTTAATTCCAGATAAATGGTCCGGTATGATCGCACCGGGTATGAGAGTCATTGTCCCTTTTGGACCGAGAAGCATTCAAGGCTTTGTGACAGAAGTAAAGAGTCGATCGGAAGTTGAAAAGTTGAAACCATTGATCGAACCGATGGATTTATTGCCGGTTTTAAATGCAGAACTATTGTCGCTCGCGGATTGGCTAACTGAAACGACGTTATGTTTTAAAATATCTGCCTATCAAGCGATGTTGCCAGCAGCTATGAAAGCTAAATATGAAAAAGTGTTTCGTTTGATCGATGGGAAAACACCATCAACGAAAGAAATAGCAGAGCTATTTCAAAATCGAACAGAGATTTTATGGGAAGAAGTGGCGAAGTTAGGGCTGCTTACTGTTTTTCGCCAAGAAGTGAAAGCCAATCGAATCGAGTTAGTGTATAAAGTGAAAAGTAAAGGAAACAAAAAAATGATCCGCATGATTGGCTGTGCGCTCCCGGCTAATCAAAGTAAAGAATATATAGAGCAGCTGCCGGCGAATGCACTGAAACAAAAGCTTGTTCTAGAGTATTTAGTCAAGCAGACATCTAAATTTGTATCGGCGAAAGAAGCCATGGAGGCAAGCGGTGCTTCGAGTGCGACGTTAAAGAGTTTAATTGAAAAGGGTCTCATAGTAGAAACGAAGCAGGAAATGTATAGGGATCCTTATGAAAATCGGGAGTTTCAAAAAACAGAACCATTACCGTTAACAGAATTACAAGAGAAAGCGATCATTCCCATTCTGCAATCGATTGAACAAGAACAGCATGAAACATTTTTACTGTATGGAGTTACCGGCAGTGGAAAAACTGAAATCTACTTGCAGTCGATTCAAAAAGTGCTGAAAATAGGGAAGGAAGCGATTGTGTTAGTTCCAGAAATATCTCTAACTCCACAAATGGTTCACCGTTTTAAAGGCCGCTTTGGTGATGATGTAGCGGTATTACATAGCGGCTTATCGATCGGAGAGAAGTATGATGAGTGGAGAAAAATACAGCGCAAGGAAGTGAAAGTGGTCGTAGGTGCTCGTTCGGCCATTTTTGCTCCTTTTGAAAACCTTGGAATTATTATTATTGATGAAGAGCATGAAACGAGTTATAAACAAGAGGAAAATCCACGTTATCATGCAAGGGAAACAGCGATCAAGCGAGCGCAACACTATAATTGCCCGGTTATTTTAGGTAGTGCCACTCCTGCGTTAGAAAGTTTTGCTCGAGCGCAAAAGGGTGTATACAAACTTCTTACTTTATCAAAACGTATGAATGATCAAGCATTGCCGGACGTTGAAATTGTCGATATGCGAGAAGAATTGAGAGACGGGAATCGTTCGATGTTTTCTCGTGCTTTATTTGAAAAGCTAGAGGATCGGCTGAAAAAAGGAGAACAGACGGTCTTGTTTTTGAATAGACGAGGTCATTCTTCCTTTATTATGTGTAGAGATTGTGGATATGTATCTGGTTGTCCGCATTGTGATATTTCGTTAACGTACCATCGCTATAGCCATCAAATGAAATGCCATTATTGTGGGTATGAGGAGCCTGTTCCACACGCATGTCCGGAATGCAACAGTGAGCATATACGCTATTTTGGTACGGGAACACAAAAAGTTGAAGAAGAGCTTGGGAAATTATTACCCTATGCGAAAGTGGTCAGGATGGATGTTGATACAACGAGCAAAAAAGGCGCCCATGAAAAGCTTCTTCGTCAATTTGAAGAGGGGAAAGCGGATATTTTATTAGGAACACAAATGATTGCTAAAGGGTTGGATTTTCCTAATATTACGCTTGTTGGTGTCCTTACTGCTGATACTATGCTTCATATTCCTGATTTTCGCTCGTCAGAAAAGACGTTTCAATTGTTGACGCAAGTTAGTGGACGTGCTGGGCGCCATGAGCTTCAAGGGGAAGTCGTCATTCAAACGTATACCCCGGAGCATTACAGTATTCAACTTGCTGGAGAGCAGGATTACGATCAATTTTATCAACAGGAAATGATGATTCGAAAGATGGGACATTACCCACCTTTTTATTTTTTAGCCTTAGTGACAGTTAGTCATTATGATGTGATTACAGCTTCATCTATTACGGAAAAGATTACGAATTATTTGCGATCCCATTTGTCTAAATCAGCGATTATTCTGGGGCCGGTAGCCTCGCCAATTCCGCGGATCAATGATAGATATCGCTATCAATGTTTGATAAAATACAAACGGGAACCGAAACTAAATGAAGGATTAAAAACGATATTGGAGCATTACACAAAACAACATAAAGATAAGCATTTACAAGTAGCTATAGATGTCAATCCATTTATTATGATGTAAAGTGAAATGTTGCAAAGGAAGATTGAGGAGGGTGTTGTTTGGCCTATTTACCGATTGTAGAGGCTCCTGCTGACATTCTAGAAAAAGAGTGTACGCGTGTAACGGAGTTTAATAAAAAGTTAAAAAAGCTAGTGAGTGACATGCATGAAACGATGATCGAAGCCGATGGGGTAGGACTAGCTGCTCCACAAATTGGCGTTGATCTGCAAGTGGCCGTAGTGGATATAGAAGATGACAATGGATTAATCACCTTAATTAACCCAGTTGTTTTAGAAGAGAAAGGAAAGCAAACAGATGTAGAAGGCTGCCTTAGCTTCCCTGGGTTATATGGGTATGTGACTCGACCTTCTTACGTCAAAGTGAAGGCGCAAGATATAAAAGGGCGCTACTTTTTAATTGAGGCGCACGACTTCTTAGCAAGAGCGATTTTGCATGAAATTGATCATTTGCATGGAATATTATTCACTTCAAAAGTGGAGAAATATATATCGGAAGAACAATTAGAAAAGGAGGGAGCAGAATGACGAATGTCGTCTTAATGGGCACACCTGATTTCTCTGTCCCTGTACTACAAACATTAATTGAAGACGGATATCATATTCAAGCGGTTGTCACACAACCAGACCGTCCAGTTGGAAGGAAGCGCGTATTGACTCCTCCCCCGGTGAAAGTGGAAGCTTTAAAACATGATATTCCCGTATTGCAGCCAGAAAAATTAAGATCGTCAGAAGAGCTGCAACAAATCATTGATTTACAACCTGATGTGATTGTGACAGCTGCTTACGGACAACTGTTGCCAAAGGAGCTACTAGGAGCCCCGAAATATGGATGTATCAATGTTCATGCGTCCTTACTTCCGGAGTTGCGTGGTGGAGCACCGATTCATTATTCCATTTTACAAGGAAAAGAAAAGACGGGTATCACCATTATGTACATGGCAGAAAAGCTAGATGCTGGGGATATCATTAGCCAAGCAGAGGTAATAATAGAAGAAACGGACCATGTAGGTAGTCTACATGATAAGTTGAGCGAGGTTGGCTCAAAGCTTTTATCAGGTACGCTTCCCAAATTGCTGGCAGGTGAGATTCAACCGATTAAACAAGATGAGCAGAAAGCTACCTTCGCTTCTAATATTAAAAGAGAACAGGAAAAGGTTGATTGGTCAAAAAATGGGGAAGAAATCTATAACCATATTCGCGGACTTCATCCTTGGCCGGTCGCTTATACACAATTAGATGGAAAAGCCATGAAAATTTGGTGGGGTGAAAAAGTTACTACTCATCAGGAAGCACTAGCTGGTACGATTCTTTCCATTGAAGATGACGGTTTTGTTGTGGCGACAGGAAACGAAACAGCGATTAAAGTGACAGACTTACAACCTTCTGGGAAAAAGAGAATGTCTGCTCAGCAGTATTTACGAGGAGCCGGTGCAGATTTATCAATCGGCAAGCAGTTAGGAGAATAATATGAAGCAAAAGAAGAAACAAGTGCGAGAGATTGCACTTGATATGCTAGAATCAGTAGAGAAACATCAGTCCTACAGTAATCTTTTACTGCATTCAGCGATCGAAAAGCACGATCTTTCCGGTAGAGACGCTGCTTTATTGACAGAGATTACTTACGGAACGATTCAACGAAAAATGACATTAGATTTCTATTTAGCTCCGTTTTTAAAAAAGAAAATTGAACCATGGGTTAGACAGCTTTTGCGCATGTCGATCTACCAAATGGTGTATCTTGATAAAGTCCCGGAGCGAGCTGTCATTCACGAAGCGGTCGAAATTGCCAAAGCAAGAGGTCATAAAGGGATTAGTGGTTTAGTCAATGGGGTGCTTCGTTCTCTTCAACGAGAAGGGCTACAAGACGTTAATCAAATCAAAGATGAGGCAGAACGCATATCTATTGCGACCAGTCACCCTCTTTGGTTAGTTCAAAGATGGATCGACCAATTCGGAGCGAAAAAAACGCAAGAGATGTGTGAATTGAACTTAATAGCACCGATGCAAACCATTCGGGTGAACAGGACGAAGGCCGATCGGGATGAAGTGCTTCACCAATTACAAGAAGAAGGTTTTCAAGTAGAATTGAGTCCGTTTATTCCAGAAGCGATTCGAATTTTGAAAGGAAACATTGCTCGCTCGGAAGTGTTCGAAAAGGGTCTTGCTACGATTCAGGATGAAAGCTCGATGATCGTTGCTTATGCACTAGATATTGAACGAGATCAATTCATTCTTGACTCTTGTGCAGCTCCTGGAGGAAAAACAACACATATAGCAGAAAAGCTTCAACAGACAGGGAATGTAACAGCCCTTGATTTACATGAACATAAAATTAAATTAATTAAAGAAAATACTGAAAGACTAGGGTTAGAAAATGTGGAAGCGAAAGCGCTTGATAGCCGAAAAGCAGGTGAGATGTTTCAAAAAGAAAGCTTTGACCGGATTTTAGTAGATGCTCCTTGCTCCGGTCTTGGTGTTCTTCGCAGAAAGCCGGACATTAAATATGCTAAGAAGGAAGAAGATCTTCTCGCTTTACAACATGTACAATTAGCCATCTTAAAGGCAGTCACTCCTCTTCTAAAACAAGGTGGGGTGCTTGTGTATAGTACATGTACGGTTGATCGTGAAGAAAACGAAGGCACAGTAGTAAAATTCCTAGCTTCTAACCCTGAGTTTGAACCAGCAGCATTGGATCATTTACCTCCTCAGATTCAAGCGTTAACAGCTGATCATATGCTGCAAGTGTTTCCGCAAGACTTTGGTGGGGATGGGTTCTTTATCAGCAAATTTAGAAAGAAGGTACAATAATGGAGCAAACAAAATTACAAAAGGATTCATCAGCAAACGAGCCGCAACTTCCATCCATCTATTCTTTGCAACTGCAGGATTTGAAAGATTGGTTAAAAGAACAAAATGAACAACCATTTCGGGCGGAACAAATTTTTGATTGGTTATATAAGAAAAGAATCAGCAGTTTTGAAGATATGTCCAATGTATCCTTATCGTTAAGAGAGAAACTAGCCGCCCATTTCACACTAACAACGTTAAAAACGATTATTCAGCAGGAGTCGGCAGATGGCACGATCAAATTTTTATTTGAGCTTCATGATGGCTATTCCATTGAAACGGTTTTAATGCGCCATGAATATGGCAATTCTGTATGTGTAACAACTCAAGTAGGTTGCCGGATTGGCTGTACATTTTGTGCCTCGACACTAGGAGGATTAAAACGTCATCTAGAAGCGGGAGAAATTGTCGCCCAAGTAGTGAAGGTTCAGCAAGCACTTGATGAGAGTGAAGAGCGAGTGAGCTCGGTTGTTATTATGGGAATTGGTGAGCCATTTGATAACTACGATCAAATGCTTGCTTTCTTAAAAATCATTAACCATGATAAAGGGCTAAATATTGGTGCTCGCCATATTACCGTATCAACTAGTGGAATCATTCCGAAAATCTACAAGTTTGCCGATGAGGATATGCAAATTAATTTTGCCATTTCTTTACATGCTGCAAATAATGAACTGCGAACTAAATTGATGCCAATCAATAAAGCGTACAAGCTTGCTGATTTAATGGAGGCGGTTCGTTATTACGTAAATAAAACGGGACGAAGAGTCAGTTTTGAGTATGGTTTATTTGGTGGAGAGAATGATTCCGTTGAGCATGCAGAAGAGCTTGCTCGATTAATCAAGGGCATCAAATGTCATGTTAACTTAATTCCAGTTAACTATGTCCCTGAACGTGATTACGTCCGAACGCCGAGAAGTCAAATTTTTGAGTTTGAAAATACGTTGAAAAAGCACGGAGTCAATGTCACAATCCGCCGTGAACATGGTCATGATATTGACGCAGCATGTGGTCAACTTCGTGCGAAAGAGCGGAAAGAAGAAACGAGGTGAGTAAAGATGGATTCCGTCTTTCGGACAGATAAAGGCCGAATTCGAGCTCATAATGAAGATAATGGTGGTGTATTTATCAATGCAGCAAATGACTACCTTGCCATCGTAGCGGATGGCATGGGTGGTCATAATGCTGGTGATATCGCTAGCCAAATCACGATTGAGTCAATGAAGTCACTATGGCAACAAATTGGGAAGATTGAAAGTGCGAATCAAGCGGAACAATGGTTGAAATCGACCATCAATCAGATCAATGAGCAAATTTTATCCCATGCAAACAATCACCTGGAATGCAATGGAATGGGGACGACGCTTGTCGCAGTCTTATGTACTACTAGTTTTTGTACGATTGCCAATATCGGAGACAGCCGCTGTTATTTACTGAATGATGATGGCTTTAAACAAGTGACAGACGATCATTCGCTTGTGAATGAGCTAGTCAAATCAGGAGAGATCACAAAAGAAGAGGCAGAACATCATCCCCGGAAAAATGTGCTGACACGGGCCCTTGGAACGAATGCACATGTAACGGCTGATTATCACACCATTACCTTCGAACAAGGAGATTATATACTTCTTTGTTCAGATGGCTTATCTAACAAACTGGCACAGCAAGAAATACAAGCAATTTTGCAAAATGACCTTTCCTTATTAGAAAAAGCTGATTCATTTGTTCAATTGGCAAATGAAAAGGGCGGGGAAGATAATATTACACTCGTGATTCTCAAACATTCTGCTGGCCTTGAAAGTGGGTGAGTAAGAGAATGCTAATAGGAAAGCGATTAAGTGGTCGCTATAAAATCATTAAAATGGTCGGCGGCGGTGGAATGGCCAATGTCTATTTAGCCAAAGATGTGATCCTAGAGAGGGAAGTAGCTATTAAAGTGCTGCGCTTAGATTTTGCCAATGAAGAAGAATTTCTTCGACGTTTTCAACGGGAGGCACAGTCAGCTACTAGTCTTGTTCATCCTAACATCGTCAATATTTTCGATGTAGGTGAAGAAGAAGGGATTAATTATATTGTCATGGAATATGTCGAGGGCATGACTTTAAAACAATATATTCAGCAATTTTCACCGATTCCAGTGGAAAAAGCAATTGATATTATGAAGCAGCTTTCTTCGGCGATGGCTTTTGCTCATCATAATTCAATTATTCATCGCGATATTAAACCTCAAAATATTTTAATAGATGCTGAAGGTACTGTGAAAATTACTGACTTTGGAATTGCGATGGCGTTAAGTGCCACCTCGATTACACAAACAAATGCTGTTTTAGGCTCTGTTCACTATATATCTCCAGAGCAAGCACGTGGTGGAATGGCTACGAAAAAATCAGATATTTACGCTCTTGGTATTGTTATGTTTGAATTATTAACAGGGCAATTGCCTTTTTCAGGTGAGTCGGCCGTTTCGATTGCACTGAAACATTTGCAAACGGAAACACCTTCAATGAAAAGGTGGAATCCATCTATTCCACAAAGCGTTGAGAACATCGTGTTAAAAGCAACCACGAAAGATTCTTTTCATCGCTATCAATCTTTAGAAGATATGGAGCAAGATTTATCAACAGCACTCGATCCTGAACGAGCAAATGAGCCAAAGTTTACCGTACCTCTAGACCAAGATGAAACGAAAGAATTACCGATTATTAAACAGATGGAGCAAACAGAAAACACACAAACTACCATGATTCGGCCAGCATTCGACTCGAAACAAGAAGGAGAGGCTGGTGAACCTGTAGAAAAGAAACAGAAAAAAAGAGGGCCCATCATTTTATTAATGATTTCTTTTCTTATTGTATTAGGTGGCTTAATAGCTGTTCTAGTACCTAGTATGCTAGGACCACAAGAGATAGAAATTCCAGATGTTAAGGGAAAGAAATTAGATGAAGCGGTGTCAGAGCTAGTGACAAGCGGTTTTGTTGTAAAGGAAACGTATGAGCAATTTAGTGATGAGATCCCCGAAGGAGAGGTAATTAAAACAAGCCCTAGTGCAGGGCGGATCGCTCAAGAAGGATCAAATGTTAATATTTATATAAGCAGTGGGAAAGAAACATTTACTCTTGAGGATTACGAAGGCAAACCATACGAAGAGGTTTATGAAGAGCTCAAAAAACAGGGGTTTAAAACGATTCACAAGGAAAGTGTTCATGATGAAAGTGAAGCCGGAACAATTATTGATCAAGCTCCAGAAGCATCAGATGAAGTAGTTCCAGAAGAGACAGAATTATCGTTTACTGTGAGCTTAGGTCCGGAGAAAATTTCGCTAATCGACTTGACAGAATATAATGAAAAAAGCTTGAAGGATTATGCTGAATCTACAGGTTTAAACATTGTTATTGCTGGTGAGGAGTATTCCGATAAAATTGAAAAAAGATTAGTTTTATCTCAAACACCTGAGCAAGGGACGAAGTTAGAAAAAGGAGACACAGTGGAAGTGATGATTTCAAAAGGAGCGAAAGAAATTCCACCAGTCACTGTGACAAAAGAAATTACGATTCCATATGAGCCGGATGAGTTCGGAGCACCTCAAGAAGTGCAAATATATATTGAAGATATGAATCGCAGTATGACCGAGCCTTATGAAGTATTCACGATCCACGAGGAAACGAAGAAAACACTCGAATTCATCGTTTCTAAAGGCAGTAAAGCAGGATATAAAGTGATTCGTGATCAAAGAGTGATTTTTGATGAAACCATTCCATACCCAGAGGATGCGGGAGAGAATCAAGGAGGAATGTAATGTCAGAAGGAAAGATTATTAAGGCTCTGAGTGGTTTTTATTATGTCTTAGATGGTGAACGTCTTGTGCAATGTAGAGGAAGAGGCAACTTCCGCAAAAAGAAAGTTTCACCACTTGTTGGAGACTATGTAGAATACCAAGCAGATAATGACCAAGAAGGGTATATTCTAGCCGTTCAAGAAAGAAAAAATGAACTCATTAGACCGCCTATTGCTAATGTAGATCAAGCGATTCTTGTTTTCTCTGCTGTTCGACCAGATTTTAGTACAGCTTTATTAGACCGTTTTTTAGTATTAATTGAATCGAAGCAGATCGAACCGATCATTTGTATAACGAAAATGGATTTGTTAACTGAGCATCAAGAAGAAGCGATTAATCAATTTGCCGAACAATATCGGGCTTTTGGTTATCCTGTTGTATTAACTTCTTCAGAAGATGACATGAATTTAGAAGAAGTACATTCTTTTTTACAAGGAAAAACGTCTGTGTTCGCTGGTCAGTCAGGGGTTGGGAAGTCTTCCTTGCTCAATGCTCTTCGTCCAGAGCTGGGGTTGAAAACGGATGAAATATCCGATGCTCTTGGCCGCGGGAAGCATACGACAAGACATGTGGAGTTAATTCACGTTGACAATGGTCTTGTGGCCGATACTCCCGGCTTTAGTTCGTTAGAATTTACGGAAGTAGAGGTAGAGGATTTGCCGTTTTGTTTTCCTGAAATGGTTAAAATGAGCCATAAATGTAAATTTAGAGGATGTTTGCACATAAATGAACCAAAATGTGCAGTCAAAAGTGCGGTTGAAAATGGGGACCTACCTGCTTATCGCTATGAGCATTATTTGCAATTCATGGAAGAAATAAAAGAGAGAAAGCCGAGGTATTAATTATGGTCAAAATAGCACCGTCGATTTTATCCGCTGATTTTTCCAGATTGGGAGAGGAAATAAAGGATGTCGAGATGGGAGGAGCCGATATTATTCATGTTGATGTCATGGATGGGCATTTTGTTCCCAATATTACTATTGGCCCGCTGATTGTCGATGCCATTCGTCCAATTACGAAGCTGCCACTTGATGTTCACTTAATGATTGAGAACCCTGATCAATATATTGAAGCCTTTGCAAAGGCAGGAGCCGATTATATTACCGTTCATGTGGAAGCTTGCCCTCATCTTCATCGCACGATTCAATTGATTCGTTCTCACGGGGTAAAAGCAGGAGTCGTTCTCAATCCAGCAACACCGGCTTACATGATTGAACATATTTTAGAAGACATCGATATGGTGTTGCTTATGACAGTGAATCCTGGATTTGGGGGACAATCGTTCATTCATTCAGTCGTTCCTAAAATTCGTCAAGTGAAACAGATGATTGATAATAAAGGATTGGATGTTGAAATTGAAATCGATGGCGGTGTCAACATCGAAACAGCGAAGTTTTGCACAGAAGCAGGAGCAGACATTTTAGTGGCTGGTTCTGCGGTTTATAATAAGGAAGATCGCAAACGAGCGATTGAGGAGATTAGAGCATCTGCTGAATGATGAAAGCAGTTGGATAAAAAGAGAGGAGCCGTTTCAGTCGGTTCCTTTTTTCGTATGGAGGAGGTCTTATAATGAGAATTGCCGTAGTTGCCGGTGGACCAGAAACGGAATTGGTCGATTTACAAACTTATGCTACAGAAGATATGGTTTTTGTAGGAGTGGATCGAGGGACAATTTATTTATTAGAAAGAGGCATTACTCCAAAAATAGCGATTGGTGATTTTGATTCAGTTACAGAAGCGGAGTGGCAAATGATTGAGTGCGGTGTAGGGAAAGAGAATATCCATCGCTTTCCCGCTGAAAAGGATCAAACAGATCTCGAATTAGCGATTTTTTGGGCGATGAAGCAACAGCCAGAGACGATCTTTATTCTTGGTGCGACAGGTGGAAGACTAGATCATTTTTTCGGTACAATTAGCTTGCTAATGAATAAGGAAATCATGTCATCTAGAACAAAAATAGAACTAGTGGATAAACAAAATCGTGTATCTCTTTATGGGCCAGGTACATATACTGTGTTTGTGGATATCGGAAAAACATATTTTTCTTTTTTTGCTATCACGAATGAGGTGACTAATTTTACATTAAAGGGATTTAAGTATCCGCTAAGCAACCATACGGTTCGATCAGGTTCAACTTTGTACGTCAGCAATGAGCTAGACCAAGAAAATGGTACTTTTTCTTTTTCTTCTGGCATACTAATGGTGATAAGAAGCTCTGATGGTTGAAGTTCTATATTGGAGGGGTGGCAATCATGAAATTTTATACTATTAAATTACCTAAATTTTTAGGTGGAATTGTTCGTGCCATGCTTGGAACATTCAAAAAGTGAAGTCGTCCAAAGCTAAGAATAGATGAATAGGGTAGAATAGAAAAAAACCAGCTGAATTCAGCTGGTTTTTTTCATTGAAAAGTATTATACACGCTCAACTTTTCCGGATTTTAATGCTCTTGCAGAAACCCAAACACGTTTAGGTTTTCCATCTACTAGAATGCGAACTTTTTGAAGGTTAGCACCCCAAGTACGCTTGTTAGCGTTCATAGCGTGGGAACGAGCGTTGCCGGAACGAGCTTTACGACCAGAAACAACACATTTTTTTGGCATATTATTCACTCCTCACCATTGAAGCTGAAAAAATTTGTTTCAACACTTCGTTATATTCTAAAAGATACTTTAATAATTTACCACACAACTTTTTTGAATGCAATAGTTCTTCGTAAGTCTTTCAAGAAAAAAGCCTTGACATGATATCCTATCTTTTGAAATGATATAAAACGGTGAATACATTGCTTTTAAAAAAGTAGTAAGTATAGTAAAATGTCATTAGATTAGCCACATTCATAAGGGGGGGTTCTCATTGGCTATTGAGCTTAAAACAAAGTACGGGCAAATTGATATCTCAAATGATGTCATTGCTATGATTGCTGGCGGAGCTGCGGTAGATTGCTATGGAATCGTTGGAATGGCATCGAAAAACCAAATAAAAGATGGAATTACTGATATATTGCGCCGCGAAAATTTCATGCGCGGTGTGATCGTTCGCCAAGAAGAAGATCAAGTGAATATTGATATGTATATTATTGTAAGCTATGGAACGAAAATTTCTGAAGTAGCGAACAATGTTCAGTCAAAAGTAAAGTATACGCTCGATCAGACAGTTGGACTAGCTGTTGATTCAGTTAATATTTTTGTGCAAGGAGTTCGAGTGACGAACTCGTAGTGTGAGGAGGAAAGATCTGTGTCAATTACTTCGTTAGATGGGAAAAAGTTTGCCGAAATGGTAAAGATGGGAGCCAATCATCTTTCAGTGAATGCTGATATGGTAGATGCACTCAACGTTTTCCCCGTTCCTGATGGTGATACAGGGACAAATATGAATTTATCAATGACTTCTGGAGCAAAGGAAGTTCAACAACAGTCAAGTGATCATTTTGGACAAGCAGCTGCTGCTCTATCTAAAGGGTTGCTAATGGGGGCACGAGGCAACTCAGGTGTTATTTTGTCGCAATTGTTCCGAGGGTTTACAAAAGCGATTGAACAACAACCGGTAGTGGATAGTAAACAATTAGCTCATGCATTTGAATCAGGCATGCAAACAGCTTATAAAGCAGTAATGAAGCCTGTAGAAGGAACAATTTTAACAGTCGCGAAAGATGCAGCCAAAAAAGCGGTAGCTGTGGCCAAAAAACAAAAAGATATCATTGCCGTGATGGAAGCTCTAGTGGAGGAAGGTAGAGCTTCATTAGCACGTACCCCTGAATTTCTCCCTGTATTGAAAGAAGTAGGTGTGGTAGACAGTGGAGGTCAGGGACTTTTGCTTGTTTACGAAGGATTTCTTGCCGCTTTAAAAGGAGAAGCGTTACCTGATAGCCCAGGTCTTGCTCCTAATATGGAAGAGCTTGTTAGTGCTCAGCATCATAAAAGTGTTCAAGGGTTTATGGACACAGCGGATATTGAATTTGGTTATTGCACGGAGTTTATGGTTCGTTTTGAAGAAGAGAAGGTAACTAAGCACCCGTTTTCAGAAGAGCAGTTTCGAGCGGATTTAAGTGTGTACGGCGATTCACTGCTTGTTATTTCTGATGACGAAATTGCTAAAGTTCACATTCACTCAGAACAACCTGGAGAAGTCTTATCCTACGGGCAACAATATGGTAGCTTAATTAGTATGAAAATCGAAAATATGCGAGAGCAACATAGCAATATTGTTGGTGGAGATACACCTAAAAAGCCAGCAGTTAAGAAGCCAGCTGTACAGCAAGAGTATGCGGTGGTTACAGTTGCCATGGGTGAAGGAGTTTCACAATTGCTTCAAAGTATCGGTGCTTCAGCAGTAATTGAAGGCGGACAAACGATGAACCCTAGTACGGAAGACATTGTGAAGGCGATCGAAGAAGCAAATGCAAAAAAAGTGATCATTTTACCTAACAATAAGAACATTGTCATGGCAGCTGAACAAGCCGCTGAAGTTGTTGGTATAGACGCGATTGTTGTCCCGTCTAAAACGGTGCCTCAAGGAATGGCAGCATTGCTTGCTTTCAACCCTGAAGCTACATTAGAGGAAAACCAATCGGCTATGACAGAGGCTCTTTCTCATGTGAAAACGGGTCAAATCACCTTTGCTGTTCGTGATACGAACATTGATGGGGTTGAAATTGCTAAAGATGACTTTATGGGTTTAGCGGATGGTAAAATCGTTTTAACCAATCCTAATAAAATCGAAGCAGCGAAAGCATTACTTGATCATTTGATTGATGAAGAGTCTGAAATTGTGACGATTATTTATGGAGAAGATATGGAGCTTGATGAAGTGCAGGCGGTATCTTCATTTATAGAAGAGAATTATGAAGAAGTGGAAGTAGAAGTCCATAATGGGAAGCAGCCACTGTATTCATTTATTTTCTCAGTTGAATAAAAAGAAGGGGAGATTCCTCTTCTTTTTTATTTGTGCATTTTTTGATTGCCTATAATAAAATATAGATATTGACGTATTTAGAGCAATCTAATGATATGAGGGGGCGATAACATGAAATACAAAAGTGTGTTTGATATTGGATGCAGTGAGTAAAGCGGTTGCGACCAATGAAGTGAACGCTGCCGCCATTGTAGAAATGGCAGGCGGAACCCCTGCGCAAAGTGCGGAAGCCGTGGCGATTGTGTTAAAAAATATGCTCGGACTTGTTTGTGACCCTGTGGCTGGTTTAGTGGAAGTTCCTTGTGTAAAGAGAAATGCGATGGGAGCGGCCAATGCGCTCGTAGCAGCCGACATGGCCCTTGCTGGCGTAACGAGTCGAATTCCATGTGATGAAGTCATTGATGCCATGTATAAAATTGGTCAAACGATGCCTACTGCCTTAAGAGAAACAGCAGGCGGAGGATTAGCCGCGACACCAACCGGGCGTAAGTTGGAGGAACAAATTTATGGATCAACAATCGGAATTAAAAATCAATAATTCCCCCCTTTTTCAACAAACAAGCAGTTTAAAAGGGGTTGGGAAGGAAACAGCCGCCTCTTTAAAAGAGCTTGGTATAGAAACGGTTTATGATTTACTGTACTATTTCCCTTATCGTTATGAAGATTATCGGCTAAAGGATTTAGCAGAAACTGCTCATGATGAACGTGTAACAGTAGAAGGAAAAGTGCATAGTGTCCCGTCATTAATGTTTTATTCTAAGAAGAAATCCCGTTTAACGTTTAAATTACTAGTGGGTCGTTATTTAGTCAGTGTGGTCTTTTTTAATCAGCCGTATTTAAAGAATAAAGTTAATATTAATGACACCGTGACACTGACTGGGAAATGGGATAAAAATAGACAAACGATTACTGCTCAGCAGCTCGACCTCGGTCCTCATCAAAAGCAGGGAGACTTTGAGGCTGTTTATTCATTGAAAGGGATTGTGTCTCCTAAATTATTTCGTAAATATGTGGGGCTCGCATTGTCACAATATGGAGAGTGGATTGAAGAAACATTGCCTGTTCAGTTTTTACAGCAATATAAGCTGCTAACTTGTCGCGATGCTCTTCGTGCGCTTCATTTTCCGGCAAATGGTGAGGAAATGAAACAGGCTAGACGAAGATTCGTATATGAAGAGTTTTTAGCTTTTCAATTGAAAATGCAAGCTCTTCGAAAATTTGAACGGGAACATTCTCAAGGAATTAAGCAAAATTATGATGTGAATCAGTTAAAGGTCTTTATTGATTCATTGCCTTTTACAATGACAAATGCCCAAAAGCGGGTAATTAATGATATTTGTAGCGATTTAAAGTCCCCTTACCGAATGAATCGTCTTCTTCAAGGAGATGTTGGAAGTGGGAAAACGGCTGTTGCAGCTGTTGCGTTATATGCCAGTGTAACAGCAGGATATCAAGGGGCTTTAATGGTACCAACAGAAATATTAGCCGAACAACATGCCGACTCTTTAAGTGAAATGTTTGAGCCAATGGGCCTTTCTTTAGCTCTTTTAACGAGTTCAGTGAAAGGGAAACGTAGAAAAGAGCTTCTATCGAGGCTCGAGGCTGGAGAAATTGATGTGGTCGTTGGGACTCATGCGTTAATCCAAGAGGAGGTTCATTTTCGCAACCTTGGGCTCGTCATTACAGATGAGCAGCATCGTTTTGGCGTCAATCAAAGGAAAGTGTTAAGGGAAAAAGGAGAGAATCCGGATGTGTTATTTATGACGGCTACTCCTATTCCAAGAACGCTTGCTATCACTGTTTTTGGTGAGATGGATGTTTCAGTCATTGATGAAATGCCTGCAGGGCGAAAAGCGATTGAAACGTATTGGGCGAGAGAAGAAATGCTTCAACGCGTCCTCGGTTTTATGGAAAAAGAATTAGTCAAAGGTCGACAAACTTATGTGATCTGTCCGTTAATAGAAGAGTCGGAGAAAATGGATCTTCAAAACGCTTTAGATGTCCATTCACAATTGGTTCATTATTTTCATGGTCGTTTTGAAGTTGGCTTGATGCATGGCCGACTTCCGACTGAAGAAAAAGATCAGGTAATGAAGGCTTTTTCGGATAATAACATTCAAGTGCTCGTTTCCACAACGGTTGTAGAAGTGGGGGTCAATGTACCCAATGCTACGATGATGGTCATTTACGATGCAGAGAGGTTTGGGTTATCTCAGCTGCATCAGCTTCGAGGTCGTGTTGGTCGGGGAAGTGAGCAATCTTATTGTATTTTACTCGCTAATCCGAAAACAGAAGTCGGTCAAGAGCGCATGAAGATTATGACGGAAACAAATGATGGATTTGTATTAAGTGAAAAAGATTTGGAACTGCGCGGACCGGGAGATTTCTTCGGAAAAAAACAAAGTGGTTTACCTGAATTTAAAGTAGCTGATATGGTGCACGATTATCGCACGTTAGAAGTCGCAAGAGAAGATGCCAAAAGGTTAATTGAATCCGAAGAATTTTGGCGGAAGGAAGAATTTTCGATCCTTCGAAAATCCCTTCAGCAATCTGGTGTTCTTTCGGGGGAAAAACTAGATTAATTGAGAATGCAAGATTTTCCTTGCATTCTGTTTTTTTTACTTTTATACTACTGTTAGTACCTAGTCCTAATATCGGATGGTGTAATATGATGAGACGTTCAAAAAAAGAGAGACAATCACAGTTAAAAGAGACAATTACAGACAATCCATTTATAACAGATGAAGAGTTAGCTGATCGTTTCGAGGTAAGTGTGCAGACGATTCGTCTAGATCGAATGGAGTTATCGATACCGGAATTACGTGAAAGAATCAAGCATGTAGCAGAGAAGAAATTAGCGGATGAAGTTCGCTCATTGCCCATCGAGGAAGTGATTGGCGATGTGATTGATATTGAGTTAGACAAAAGTGCTATCTCCATTTTTGATGTCCAGAAAGAACATGTCTTCACTAGAAATGGAATTGCACGGGGGCATCACTTATTTGCTCAAGCCAACTCGCTCGCCGTAGCGGTCATTAATGATGAACTCGCTTTGACCGCAAAGGCCAATATTCACTTTAAACGTTCTGTTCGTGAAGGTGAACGAGTGGTAGCAAAAGCGAAAGTGATCGATGTGAATATAGAAAATGAAAGAACGATCGTTGAAGTACATAGCTATGTTGGTCATGAATTAGTGTTTCAAGGAGATTTCACGATGTATCGTTCCAATATATGAGCAAAGGATGAAACAAAATGAAAATAGCGGTAGATGCGATGGGCGGAGATCATGCGCCGAAAGAGATTATTTTAGGAACGAATCAAGCTTTAGAGGAGCTCCAAGATCTCGAAGTACTGATTTTTGGTGATGAGGAAAAAATCAAGCCATACTTAACTCCAATGAGTCGTGCCACCATTATTCATTCCGAGGAAGTCATTTTAGGAACGGATGAGCCCGTTCGCGCCGTACGTCGCAAAAAGAAAGCATCGATGGTGATGATGGCACAAGCAGTTGCTGACGGAGACGCGGATGCTTGTGTCTCAGCAGGAAATACAGGAGCGTTGATGGCGGCTGGCTTATTTATCGTCGGGCGAATTGACGGTATTCAGCGTCCTGCCTTAGCTCCTACGTTACCAACGATCGATGGCAACGGCTTTGTGATGTTAGACCTTGGTGCCAACTCAGATGCGAAACCCGAGCATTTAGTGCAATATGCTCTAATGGGTTCGATCTATGCTGAAAAAGTGAGAGGGATTGAAAAGCCACGAGTCGGTCTTTTAAATATCGGTACCGAAGAGAAAAAAGGAAATGAATTAACAAAAGAAGCATTTGGACTACTGAAACAGCAAACAAACATTCATTTTATCGGAAATGTTGAATCAAGAGATTTATTGAATGGTGTGGCTGATGTGGTCGTTACGGACGGTTTTACTGGCAACATGGTCCTTAAGACATTAGAAGGTACAGCTATCTCCATCTTCTCGATGTTAAAGTCTTCTTTAACTTCTTCGTTAAAGGCGAAAGTAGGTGCGGGCTTACTGAAGTCTGAACTATATGGACTGAAAAATAAAATGGACTACACAGAATACGGCGGGGCTGGATTATTTGGTTTGAAAGCACCCGTTATTAAGGCTCACGGTTCATCTAATGCTAATGCGTTTTATAATGCGTTGAAACAAGCTTATACAATGGCACAAGCAAATGTGCCAGCGAAGATTCAAGAGGCTGCTAACTTTGTAATAGATGATAAAAATTAAGGGGGGCGAAAACATGGGGAAAATAGCATTTGTATTTCCAGGTCAAGGTTCACAAGTGGTTGGTATGGGACAGCAGCTAGCCGATCAACATGAAGACATTCGTCAATTATTTATGAAGGCAGACGAGAGACTAGGTTTCTCTTTAAGTGATATTATGTTTAATGGTCCGCAAGAAACGCTGACATTAACAATGAATGCCCAACCGGCTTTATTAGCGACTAGCATGGCGGTATTGCAGCGCTTTTCTGAAGAAGGGATCGTTCCTGATTATGTGGCAGGCCATAGCTTAGGAGAGTATACAGCTTTAACAGCTGCTGGTGCTCTATCGTTTGAAGATGCTGTGTATGCTGTTCATAAGCGCGGTCAATGCATGGAAGAGGCCGTACCAGCTGGAGAAGGAACAATGGCAGCTGTATTAGGGATGGAAAGAAGTGTGTTACAGGAAGTAGTAGATGAAGTAACAGCTAATGGAAATGCTGTTGGTCTTGCTAATTTAAACTGTCCGGGTCAAATTGTGATCTCGGGAACAAAAACAGGGGTGGAACAAGCTTCTGAGCTAGCGAAAGAAAAAGGAGCTAAGCGAGTTCTTCCGTTAAATGTCAGCGGTCCGTTTCATTCATCTTTAATGAAACCGGCAACGGAACAGCTAGAGGCGGTATTGAATGAAATCGAGCTTGATGATAGCCGAGTACCTGTCATGGCCAATGTGGATGCAAAGTTGGTTCAACAGGCGGATGAAATTAAGCAAAAACTATTGCAGCAATTGTACTCTCCTGTGTTGTGGGAAGACAGTGTTGAAGCACTTATCGCAGAGGGTGTGGACACCTTTATCGAAATTGGTCCAGGGAAAGTGCTTTCTGGCCTGATTAAAAAAATTAATCGTCAAGTGCGAACGTTTGCTATTCAAGATGAAGAGTCGATTCAGACGGTAGCAGCACAATTAAAGGAGGTATCTCAATGAAGTTGTTAGGGAAATCAGCTTTAGTAACAGGCGCTTCACGCGGCATTGGTCGAGAAATTGCTCTTGAACTTGCTCGTCAAGGAGCGGATGTAGCTGTTAACTATTCTGGCAGTGAAGCGAAAGCAAATGAAGTGGTGGAAGAAATTAAAGCGCTTGGTCGTCAAGCGATTGCGATCCAGTGTAATGTATCAAGTGGTGAATCTGTGCAAGAAATGATCAGTCAAACGGTCAACACGTTTGGGAAAATAGATATTCTGGTCAACAATGCGGGTATCACGAGAGATAACTTACTTATGCGTATGAAAGAGCAGGAGTGGGATGACGTCATCGATACGAATCTGAAAGGTGTTTTTTTGTGCACAAAGGCTGTCACTCGCCCAATGATGAAGCAAAGAAGTGGTCGTATCGTGAATATTGCTTCGATCGTAGGGGTAAGTGGCAATCCAGGACAGGCGAATTATGTGGCTGCCAAAGCGGGTGTCATTGGCTTAACAAAAACAACAGCGAAAGAATTAGCTTCAAGAGGCATCACGGTCAATGCGATTGCTCCAGGTTTCATTACGACGGATATGACAGATACTTTGCCTGAAGAGGTGAAGCAAGCGATGCTGAACCAAATTCCTCTTGCTCGCTTTGGTGAACCGACAGACATTGCAAAAGCGGTTGTGTTTTTAGCATCAGAAGATTCAAAGTATATGACAGGCCAAACATTGCACATTGACGGCGGCATGGTCATGTAAGAGAAAATTTATTTAATCTTTACGGGAATTCGTCTATAATGACTTGAGGGGAGGTGAACGAATATGGCAGACGTATTAGAGCGTGTAACGAAAATTATCGTAGATCGTCTTGGAGTGGAAGAATCTCAAGTAAAATTAGAAGCTTCTTTCAAAGAAGATCTAGGAGCAGATTCTTTAGATGTAGTTGAACTTGTAATGGAATTAGAAGATGAGTTCGATATGGAAATTTCTGATGATGATGCAGAGAAAATTGCGACAGTGGGTGACGCTGTGAATTACATAAACAGCAAAAACTAGTCGTTCAAAAGATGTAGGCTCCGTTATCTAAACGGAGCTTTCTTCTTTTGCGATTTTTTTCATTTTCGACTAAACTGTCTTTAAGTGTAAATTTGTTATATAGCGGAGGAAGTCCCATGAAGAAAGCAAATAAAGATTATCGAAAACCATCCCATAAAAAAGATGAATCCTTTAAGCAATTTCAGCAAAAGTTAGGCATTCAATTTAATGATGAGAGATTATTGAAGCAAGCGTTTACTCATTCATCCTATGTGAATGAGCATCGGAAAAAACCATATGAAGATAATGAACGATTAGAGTTTTTAGGAGACGCTGTTTTAGAGTTAACCGTTTCGCAATTTTTGTTTAAAAAATATTCGCTATTGTCAGAAGGCGATTTAACAAAACTAAGAGCGGCGATCGTTTGTGAACCTTCCCTTGTGACGTTTGCCAATGAGTTACAATTTGGCCAAGTTGTTTTACTCGGAAAAGGAGAAGAAATGACAGGTGGTCGTACGAGACCTGCTCTGTTGGCAGATGTTTTTGAAGCATTCATTGGTGCCTTGTACTTAGACCAAGGAATGGAAACGGTCATTGCATTCTTAGAAGATGTGGTTTTTCCGAAAATTAATTCCGGTGCTTTTTCTCATATGATGGATTACAAAAGTCAGCTGCAGGAATTAGTGCAGCGAAAAACGAAAGGTCAGCTTGAATATCGAATTCTTGAAGAAAAAGGACCTGCACATAGCAAGGAGTTCGTTGCTCAAGTTTCGCTTAATGATGAGGTACTTGGAAACGGTCAGGGGAAATCAAAGAAGGAAGCGGAACAATGTGCTGCTCAAATGGCTTTAGCAGCGTTGCAACATAAAGAATAGAAAGTAGGAAAGAAATATGTTCCTGAAGAGATTGGAGATCTTAGGCTTTAAGTCTTTTGCCGAGCGAACATCTGTTGATTTTGTCGATGGGGTCACAGCGGTCGTTGGTCCAAATGGCTCTGGAAAAAGCAACATTACGGACGGCGTTCGCTGGGTGTTAGGAGAACAGTCGGCCAAAAGTTTACGTGGCGGAAAAATGGAAGATGTTATTTTTGCGGGAAGTGACACTCGCAAGGCGCTAAACTTTGCCGAAGTGACGTTAACTTTAAACAATGAGAAGCAAATACTCCCAATTGAATACAATGAAGTCAATGTGACGAGAAGGGTGTACCGATCAGGAGATAGTGAATATTTCATTAATAAACAGTCCTGCCGGTTAAAAGACATTGTTGAATTATTTATGGACTCAGGTCTTGGAAGAGAAGCTTTTTCGATTATTGGACAAGGGAAAGTAGAAGAAATATTAAACAGCAAGCCAGAAGATCGGCGTGCGATTTTTGAAGAAGCAGCTGGTGTGCTTAAATACAAAGTACGCAAGCGAAAAGCGGAACAAAAGCTGACTGAAACACAAGAAAACTTAAATCGTGTCCAAGATATTTTATACGAGCTTGAAAGTCAAGTAGAACCGTTACGAATTCAGGCTTCCATGGCGAAGGACTACCTTGAGAAGAAGGAAGAGCTAACATCATATGATATTGCCTCCATCGTTTATGAAATTGATCAACTCCATGCGGAATGGCAAAAGCTAAAGGAAAGTTTTACGTTACATCAACAACAAGAAATGCAGCTATCTGCTAATTTGCAAAAGAAAGAAGCCGCAACAGCCGCGCTGCGCGATCAAATAACGGCGATCGATGAATCAGTCAATGATTTACAAAATGTTTTATTAGCGGCTAGTGAGGAACTTGAAAAGCTAGAGGGTCGCAAGCAGGTGCTAAAAGAACGCAAGAAAAATGCCGTTCAAAATGAAGGGCAGCTAGCGGATTATATGAAAGAAACGAAAGAGAAGATGACCGAGCTTTCACAACTTGCTGAAGAGCTGACACAAAAAGTAGAAGCGGATCAGCTAGAAGAGGAACAATTACGCCGTCGGCTTATGGAAAAACGACAGGAAATGCAAACCTTATCGCAAGATTTAGAAGCGAAGATTGAGTCGTTAAAAGCTGATTACATTGAAGGATTGAATGAGCAGGCATCGGCAAAAAATGAGCTGCATAATCTCACTCAACAAATGGAACAACTTACTCGTCGTAGAGCAAGAATCGATGTAGAGAATGAAAAACAAGTAGCTGAAAGACAACAAATAGAAACAAACAAAAAACAAATTGAAGAAAAGCTAGCCACTGCCCAAAGAGAGCTTACTTTACATGTTGAAGCGTTTCGAAGTGGGCAACAAACGTTAGAAGCGCTGAAGTTGAAGTATACAAAACAAGAATCGAACTTATATCAAGCCTATAAAATTTTACAAGACGCTAAGTCAAGAAAAGAGATGCTTGAATCTTTAGAAGAGGATTACTCCGGCTTTTTTCAAGGAGTGAAAGAAATATTAAAAGCTAGAAACCGTACACTTTCAGGGATTGAAGGGGCGGTAGCTGAAGTCATTGACGTACCAAAAGAGTATGAAACAGCGATTGAAATTGCTCTTGGCAGCAGCGTACAGCATATTATTACTCAAGATGAAGCATCAGCTCGGGCCGCGATTGCTTACTTGAAAAATAACCGTTATGGCCGTGCAACTTTCCTACCTTTAACGGCAATGAAAGAAAAGATATTTCCAGCAGCAGTTCTTGCTCAATTGCAAACCGACCCTCGCTTTATCGGGGTTGCCTCCGATTTGGTCCAATATGATGAACAATATAAACGAGCGATTATGAATGTGCTAGGTCTTGTCGTCATTGCCAAGGACTTAACAGGTGCGAATGAATTAGCTAAAATGCTCGGTTATCGTTATCGGATTGTCACTCTAGAAGGGGATGTTGTCAATCCTGGAGGTTCAATGACAGGTGGAGCCATTAAACAAAAAACAAGCTCGTTATTAACCCGTAAAAACGAATTAGAAGATTTAAAGATGAAGCTTGCTTCTATGGAAGAAAAAACAGCAAAAGTCGAGCGGGAAGTAAAGAAATTGAAAGAGACCATTGCCAAAAATGAAATCCTATTAGAGGAAATGCGTACAAAAGGCGAACAATTGAGAGTGGCAGAGCAGCAATGGAGAAATGAACTGCTCGAATGGCAATTTTCTTATCAAACGATCAATGACCGCTTATCCTTATATGATAGAGAGAAAAAAGAATTCCAAGAAGAAAAAGAACAGCTAGCGAGTCGCTATCAATCAGTCGAAAAACGATTGGCAAGTAAACAAAAGGAAATAGATGCACTTAATATTGAAATTAAGAGCTTAACGGAGAAAAAGCAAAAAGAAAGCTCACTCAAAGAATCTTTAATGCAGTCGATGAGTGATATGAAATCAATGCTTGCTGTCAAAAAAGAACAGTTAACCACAGGTCAAACTCGATTAGCACAAGTGCAAAGAGAATTGGATGAGGCTACAAAGAAATATCATCAGTGGGAAGAAGAGCTGCATTGGCTGAAATCAGAAATGTCTTCCAGTCATCAAGGGGAAGAAGAACTTGAACAAGCGGCGCGCATCAAGCAAATAGATAAAGAACAAACCATCAAGCTAATTTCCTTGCGTAGGGAAGAACGTTTAGAGAAACAACAAAAACTAGAAGACGAAGAGTTAGAACTAAAGGAGCTAAAAAGGCTTTATAAGGCAATGAGCGAAGCGGTTCAAGATGAAGAAGTGAAAATTAATCGTCTGGATGTGGAAATGGAAAATCGCTTAGAGCAATTGCGTAAAGATTATTCGATGTCCTATGAATACGCGAAAGAAACGTATCCTTTGCCATTTTCTATAGAGGAAGTTCGCAAAAAAGTGAAATTGATTAAGCTTTCGATTAAGGAACTTGGCAATGTCAACATCGGGGCTATTGATGAATATGAACGTGTTTATGAACGATATACGTTTCTTGAAGAACAGCGGGTAGACTTGCAAGAAGCAAAAGATACACTTGTGCAAGTGATTGAAGAAATGGATGTAGAAATGACGAAAAGATTTAAAGAAACATTTCAAGCGATTAGCTCTCACTTTTTACCGGTCTTCCAAGCGTTGTTTGGTGGAGGCAGAGCAGAATTAAAACTGACTGAGCCCAATGATTTATTAAATACAGGGGTAGATATTGTCGCGCAGCCTCCGGGGAAAAAATTGCAAAACTTAAGCCTGTTATCTGGCGGAGAACGAGCCCTTACGGCGATCGCTTTATTATTCTCTATTTTAAAAGTGCGCCCCGTTCCGTTTTGTGTGCTTGATGAGGTCGAAGCGGCATTGGACGAAGCGAATGTTCATCGTTTTAGTACGTATTTAAAGCAATTCAGCGAGGAAACACAATTCATCGTGATTACCCACCGTAAAGGCACAATGGAAGAAGCAGATGTGCTCTATGGAGTGACGATGGAAGAGTCGGGTGTATCTCGATTAGTGTCTGTTCGAATGGAGGAAACTCCGCAAATGAAGGAGGAAAGCGTAAAATGAGTTTTTTTAAAAAGTTAAAAGAGAAATTTACATCTACAACTGATCAAGCCACTGAAAAATTTAAATCGGGTTTGACGAAAACTCGAGATAATTTTTCTAATAAAGTGAATGATCTTGTTGCTCGCTATCGCAAAATTGATGAGGATTTCTTTGAAGAATTGGAAGAGATTTTAATTGGGGCTGATGTCGGTTTTGAGATTGTCATGGAATTAATAGAACAACTTAAATTTGAAGTGAAACGCCGTAATACAAAGGACCCAGCGGAAGTACAAGATATTATTACAGAGAAATTAGTAGAGATTTATCAAGCGGGTGAAGACACACCAAATGAAGTGAACATTCAAGAGAATGACTTAACGGTTATTTTATTCGTTGGTGTAAATGGTGTAGGTAAAACTACAACGATTGGTAAGCTTGCTCATAAGTATAAATCTGAAGGGAAAAAAGTCTTACTTGCTGCAGGAGATACCTTCCGTGCCGGAGCCATTGATCAACTAGAAGTATGGGGCGAAAGAACGGGCGTTGAGGTCATTAAGCAAGGAGAGGGGTCAGACCCAGCTGCTGTCATGTATGATGCTGTTCGTGCAGCTAAATCAAGAAATGTAGACATTTTGCTTTGCGATACAGCGGGAAGACTTCAAAATAAAGTCAACTTAATGAATGAGTTGGAGAAAGTGAAGCGAGTCATTGAGCGCGAGATTCCAGGCGCTCCGCATGAGGTGTTGATTGTTCTTGATGCAACGACAGGACAAAATGCGATGGTTCAAGCGAAAACATTTAAAGAAGCAACCAATGTATCCGGTATAGTTTTAACAAAGCTAGATGGAACAGCTAAGGGTGGAATTGTTCTTGCGATTCGAAAAGAACTGGATATTCCGGTGAAGTTCGTTGGATTAGGAGAGAAAATGGACGACCTTCAGCCATTCGATGCCGAAAAATATGTATATGGATTATTCTCAGGTTTACAGATGGAGGAGGAAGAAGCGGAGTAAGTGCCTTCCGCTTTTCTTTGTCCAGCTGCAACGGCTAGACTTTCGGACATAAGTCGTCACGTCTGTGTGGCAAAGAACGCCACTTCGACGGTCCCCCTTATGTCTGCCGAGTCTAAACAGCCGTTTCCGCTTTTCATATTGTCCAGCTCCAGCACCTAGCCCCTCGAGGTCACAAGCCAATCCGTCCAAAAGGTTAAAGAGCAACCTTTCAGCCGACTCGTCTTGTGCTTGTCGGGGCTGAACAAGGCGCTTCCGCTTTTCCACGTTGTAAAGTTTTTTTCTTGACATTGGTTAGGTTTGTGAGTAAAATAATTCAGTGTAAAGGTTTTTAACTTAACAAAGGGGGGCTTTGTGTGCTTGAGAAGACGACGAGAATGAATTATTTGTATGATTTTTATCAATCGTTGTTAACTGAAAAGCAACGTAGCTATATGTCCCTTTATTATTTGGATGATTTCTCCCTTGGTGAAATTGCGGAAGAGTATGGAGTGAGCCGCCAAGCGGTTTATGATAATATTAAACGCACGGAATCCATGTTGGAGGAATATGAAAGCAAATTGTTTTTATTTAAAAAATTTCAAGAGCGCACGAAGCTGTTGCAGAAGTTGAAAGAAATGACTTCTGATAAGGAATGGCTGATCATTGAAGCGCTGGAGAAATTAGATTAGGAGGCGGCATAGATGGCGTTTGAAGGATTAGCCGACCGACTGCAAAATACGATGCAAAAAATCCGAGGCAAAGGGAAAGTAACAGAAGCAGATGTAAAAGAAATGATGCGTGAAGTGCGTCTTGCCCTTTTAGAAGCGGATGTTAACTTTAAAGTTGTCAAAGATTTTGTTAAAAAAGTCAGTGAGCGCTCCGTCGGTCAAGAAGTCATGCAAAGCTTAACTCCCGGCCAACAGGTCATTAAAGTAGTTAAGGAAGAATTGACAACGTTGATGGGGGGAGAGCAAAGTCAAATTGCTGTAGCTAAGCGACCTCCAACGGTGATTATGATGGTTGGTTTGCAAGGTGCTGGTAAAACAACTACGACAGGAAAACTGGCGAATTTGCTTCGTAAACGCTATAATCGCAAACCGCTATTAGTTGCTGCCGATATTTATCGACCAGCTGCCATTAAGCAGTTGGAGACTCTCGGGAAGCAATTGAATATGCCTGTTTTTTCATTAGGCGATCAAGTGAGTCCTGTGGAGATTGCTAAGCAAGCAATTGAAAAAGCGAAAGCGGATCATCATGATTATGTATTGATTGATACGGCTGGGCGTCTTCATATTGATGAAGACTTAATGGGCGAACTGAAAGAAATTAAAGAGCTGACGAAACCTGATGAAATCTTCCTTGTCGTTGATGCAATGACTGGTCAAGATGCTGTCAACGTAGCGCAAAGCTTTAATGATCAGCTTGGAGTAACAGGCGTTGTTTTAACAAAGCTTGATGGTGATACACGCGGAGGAGCTGCTTTGTCCATTCGTGCAGTCACTGATAAGCCGATTAAGTTTGCCGGAATGGGAGAAAAGCTAGATGCACTAGAACCTTTTCACCCGGAACGTATGGCTTCTCGAATTCTCGGCATGGGAGATGTGCTTACCTTAATTGAGAAAGCTCAATCTAATGTCGATGAAGAGAAAGCGAAAGAACTAGAACAGAAAATGCGAACAATGTCGTTCACATTTGATGATTTCCTAGATCAATTAGGTCAAGTTCGTTCTATGGGGCCTTTAGATGAAATTATTAAAATGCTTCCAGGAGCTAATAAAATCAAAGGCTTGAATAATATTCAAGTCGATGATAAACAAATTGGCCATATTGAAGCGATTATCCGCTCGATGACAAAAGAAGAAAAGCAACACCCAGAAATCATCAGCGCAGGTCGCAAAAAAAGAATTGCTAAAGGCAGTGGTACATCCATTCAGGAAGTAAATCGCCTCCTAAAGCAATTTGAAGAAATGAAAAAAATGATGAAACAAATGTCTGGTATGCAACAAAAAGGAAAGAAAAAAGGCATGCCATTCAAATTTCCTTTCATGTAAAGAAAAAACCCTTTACAAACAATAGTGTTATTTGCTATTATACTATCTTGTGTAAAACTATTCGGAGGTGCTTTAAAAATGGCAGTAAAAATTCGTTTAAAACGCATGGGTGCAAAAAAATCCCCATTCTATCGTATCGTAGTAGCAGATTCTCGTTCTCCTCGTGATGGACGTTCAATCGAAACAATTGGAACATACAACCCAGTTGTTCAACCAGCTGAAGTAAAAATCAACGAAGAGCTTGCTCTTAAATGGCTTCAAGACGGTGCGAAACCATCTGATACGGTTCGTAACCTGTTCTCTAACGAAGGCATCATGGAGAAATTCCATAACGCTAAATTAGGCAAATAATTTTAAATTGCATGTAGCAATCATCAATTAGGGAGGAGAAAACCTCCCTTTTTGTGTATATAATTATAAATTCTTCCCTAAAATGAATGGGAGGTTCTATTCATGTACATTTTACAAACGGTAGTCGTGAAACAGGTATTAACTGAGAAAATGAAGCGTCAGCTACTCCTTTCATATGAGGAGCAAAAGAGTCAACTTCAAAGAGAATATGAACAACTTCGCTTTGAGCAAAAGAAAGCAGAAAAGAAGTACAAAAATAGCAAAAAAGAGAGTGCGCAGTTGTATGAAAAGGAAATGCAAAAACGTTTAGATAAGATACAAAATATCGAATTTCAGGTAAACCAGCTAAGTCTATTACCGCTTGGAAGTGAACTGAAGGAACAAGAGCTCCAGACGATGACGGAAGTGAATGTTGGTGACCGTTGGAGCGACATTGAAAATGAGAAAACAATCATCATTAAAGATGGCATCATCATTGACATTCGATAGAGGTGAAGCACAAGATGGAAAAATGGTTTAACGTCGGAAAAATCGTGAACACTCATGGTATTCAAGGAGAAATAAGAGTGATTTCACGAACGGATTTCCCAGACGAAAGATATAAAGTAGGCAATGTTCTTTACTTGTTTATGTCAGAGGAAACAGAAGGAAAGCCTGTCATTATTACTTCGCACCGTAAACATAAAAATTTTGATTTGCTGATGTTAGAAGGGTTTGACAACATTAACAAAGTAGAATCTTTAAAAGGTGCATTATTAAAAATTAAAGAAAGTCAGCTTGGTGAGTTACCAGAAGGAGAATATTACTTTCATGAAATCATCGGGTGTACTGTGCAAACGCTCGATGGTGAAGAAGTCGGTAAAATAAAAGAAATCCTGACGCCTGGCGCGAATGACGTGTGGGTCGTTAAAGGAGAAAAAGGAAAAGATCACTATATCCCTTATATTGAGCAAATTGTAAAAAAGGTAGATATAAAGGAGAAAGTGATCATTATTGAGCCGATGGAAGGGCTTTTATCATGATGAACATTGATGTGTTATCGCTTTTTCCTGAAATGTTTCAAGGTGTTTTTCATTCCTCTATGTTAAAAAAAGCAGAGGAGAAGGGGAAAGTTCAGTACAACGTCGTTAATTTTAGGGAGTTTGCTGAAGGGAAGCATCATACAGTAGATGACTATCCTTATGGTGGAGGAGCCGGAATGGTGTTAAAGCCTCAACCCGTATTTGATGCAGTTGCTCATTTAAAGGAGAAAGCCGCCTCCTCTCAACCTCGAATTATATTAATGTGCCCTCAAGGTGAGCGATATACTCAGAAGAAAGCGGAGGAGCTCGCTAAAGAAGAGCATTTAATTTTTATTTGTGGTCACTATGAAGGCTATGACGAGAGAATTAGAGAGCATCTTGTCACAGATGAAATTTCAATAGGTGATTATGTGTTAACCGGGGGAGAGCTCGGTGCGATGGTCGTTGTTGATAGTGTTGTTCGCTTGCTACCTGATGTGTTAGGAAATGAAGATTCACCCGTATTAGACTCCTTCTCATCCGGTTTGCTTGAACATCCTCAGTACACAAGACCAGCCGATTTTCGAGGGTTAAAGGTGCCAGACGTTCTGCTTTCAGGGAACCATCGATTGATTGATGAGTGGCGAGATCAACAATCTTTAAGGCGCACATGGGAACGACGGCCAGATCTATTGGAAAAATACCCATTAACAGAACGGCAATTAACTTGGATACATCAATGGAATCAACAAAAAAGAACTTGATTTATTCATTTGATTTTGATAGAATTTACAAGTGGTTTGTGGCAAGAGCTGCAGCCCATTAAAACGGTGTTCCGCTGGGGCAAATGATAGCCGATAAGAGCATCTGTTAGAAGGAGAGGAATATAATGTACAAATTAATTCAAGAACTTACTCAAGAACAACTTCGTTCAGACTTACCATCTTTCCGTCCTGGAGATACAGTTCGCGTACACGTAAAAGTTATCGAGGGTACTCGTGAGCGTATTCAGGTATTTGAAGGTGTAGTAATTAAACGTCGTGGTGGCGGAATTAGCGAAACATTTACTGTTCGCAAAATCTCTTACGGTGTTGGTGTGGAACGTACATTCCCGCTTCATACACCAAAAATCGCTCAAATCGAAGTGCTTCGCCGCGGTAAAGTTCGTCGTGCAAAACTTTACTACTTACGTAACCTTCGTGGTAAAGCTGCTCGTATTAAAGAAATTCGATAATTATGTAAGATTTGAAAAAGGGGGCTTGGAAACAAGCTCCTTTTTCAATCCCATTTACTTTTCTTGAAGTGTTTTTACATGATATGATTGTAGTATAAAAAATAGGTGGTGGTTATTTTGGCGAAGGAAAAAAACGAATTTTGGGAATGGACGAAGGCTTTTTTAATTGCAATCGGACTCGCAGCTATCATTCGATATTTTATTATTGCACCGATTGTTGTAGATGGAGAGTCCATGATGCCAACTTTGAACAATGGAGATTGGATGATGGTCAATAAAATGGACACTCCAGAACGGTTTGATATCGTTGTCTTTCATGCTCCAGAAAACAAGGACTATATTAAACGGGTTATTGGTCTTCCAGGAGATACCGTTGAGTATAAAGACGATAAACTATACATTAATGGTAAATACTACGAAGAACCGTATTTAGATGAATATAAAAGTCAAGAGCCTGGACCGCTTACTCCTGATTTTACTTTGGAAGAAATAACAGGGCGTAAAACTGTGCCAGAAGGAGAGATTTTTGTTCTTGGTGATAATCGTCTCTATAGTAAAGATGGACGACACATTGGAACAGTGAGTATGGATGAAGTAGTCGGAAGTACAAATGTCGTTTTCTGGCCTCTGGGAAACATGCGCTTAGTCGACTAAACTAGACATACATCATAGAACGGAGGTGGAGCTTTTGACGATTCAATGGTTTCCAGGCCACATGGCAAAAGCAAGAAGAGAAGTAACGGAGAAATTAAAGCTTGTCGATATTATATTTGAACTAGTAGATGCTAGGCTTCCAATCTCATCTAGAAATCCAATGATTGATGAGATCATTCAGCAAAAGCCGCGACTAGTGTTACTCAATAAAGCCGATTTAGCTGATCCGGCAATGACAACGAAGTGGTTAGCTTATTTTGAGAAGGAAGGAATTAAAGCCTTACCGATCAATTCACAAGCGGGTAGTGGACTGCAAACCATTAGCAAAGCGGCGAAAGAAGTATTAAAAGAGAAGCTTGAGCGGATGAAATCTCGCGGAATTAGACCGAGAGCGATTCGGGCAATGATCGTTGGTATTCCAAACGTAGGAAAATCAACATTGATTAATCGATTAGCGAAAAAGAATATCGCGAAAACAGGAAATATGCCGGGCGTCACAAAAGCTCAACAATGGATTAAAGCCGGGAAAGAGATGGAGCTGTTAGATACACCGGGTATTCTTTGGCCAAAATTTGAAGATCCTGAAACTGGTTATAAGTTGGCACTAACCGGTGCGATTAAGGATGCTATTTTAAATTTGCAAGATGTAGCTATTTTTGCTCTCCGTTTTTTAGAAACACACTATCCTGAACGATTACAAGAGCGATATGAGATGGAAGAACTATTTGATGAAGTGGTCGATGTTTTTAACCATATCGGAAAATTAAGAGGTTGTTTAGCGAGTAAATTCGAAGTGGACTACGATAAAACGGCTGAAGTAATTATCCGTGACATTCGTGGAGAAAAGTTAGGCAGGTTAACTTTTGATGATCCTGAATACATCCCTCAATAACTAAAATTAAAGGTCCTTAAAAAGGGCCTTTATTTCGTTCCCAAAAATCCGATATAAATAGCAAATGTAGTAGGACAATCAATAGATAAGTGAGGAAACGATATGGCACTATCTGTATCTGAAGTGAAAGCATTATTAAAAGAAATTCATTCAAAAGAAGATCCACGGTTGACATCGTTGATAGACGATTCACGTAAAGGTGTCCAACAAGCTTTGCAACAATGGTATAAAGCGCAGGAGAGGCTTGAACGGGACCACCTGATTTATAAAGAAATGCTGAAATACGAGCAACAACTCATTGACCAAGGAATGACGTATATAGCAGGAATCGATGAAGTCGGACGAGGGCCGCTCGCTGGTCCAGTTGTGGCCGCAGCAGTCATCTTGCCTTTAAATTTTTATTTACCAGGGTTAAATGATTCAAAAAAACTCAGTGAAGCAAAAAGAGACCAGTTTTATGAGGTGATTGTAGAACAAGCAGATGTGGGCATTGGTATTGTCTCCTCTGAAGGCATCGATCAGCTTAATATTTATGAAGCGACAAAACAAGCGATGAAAACAGCCGTTTGTGCCCTTAAAACGCAACCGGAGCATTTGTTGATCGATGCCATGAAAGTAGATGTGCCAATTGGTCAAACATCCATTATTAAAGGCGATGCACACAGTGTTTCCATTGCTGCGGCTTCAGTAGTAGCGAAAGTAACGAGAGATAGATTGATGAAAGAATATGCACTTGTCTATCCGCACTATAGCTTTGAAAAAAATATGGGATATGGTACGAAAGAACATTTAGAAGGATTACAAGCATTTGGACCGATTGACATTCATCGTAAAAGCTTTGCACCTGTGAAAGAGATGATCAAAACGGCGAAACAATAGGAGGGGCATACCTTGAATATTGAGCTAATTGCAGCGAATAAAAGTCTAGTTGGTAAAGAAAAGTCTTTGCAATTAAGTGAAGGGCAAATTTTTTCGGGAAAAGTGGTGAAAATTCTTTCAAACGACATGGCAGAGGTTATGGTGGGGTCTAACAAGCTGATAGCCAAGCTAGAGACACCGCTACAAGCAGGAGAACGTTATTGGTTTAATGTCACCTCTGTAGAAAATGGTCTTGAGCTAAAGGTAGTGGCCGACTCTGGTTCATTGAGAGGTAATGTACAGCAAATGGCTGAATCGATTTTAAAACAGCTGATGCTGCCACCGACGAAAGAAAACAAGGCTTTTGTACAAATGATGATTAAAGAAGGTTTGCCACTGACGAAAGATATGGTGACGAAGGTAGGAGAATGGTTTGCAAAGTCAGGCATTAACGAAGGGATTCAAGCGATTAAAGCGATGATTGATCGTTCATTGCCGTTTACAAAAGATGTCTTTCAAGCATTGGTAACTGCACAATCACCAGTCAGTTTCGGCAAGTTAGCGGAACAGTTAGCAATAAACTTGCAAAATTTCACTGATCCACCTGAGTCCGCTGTACAGTTATTAAGAACGATCAAGGAATGGCAGCAACCAGTAACAACACGTACGGTTCAACAGGCGTTGACGTCTTTAATAGAAATGGCCACTCAACCAAATCAGTCGAGCAGCGAAAGAAATGTGGCTCTCCATACATTAAAATCATTAGGGCTTGTACCGAATTCAGCGTCAACCATACATGAGGCTTTAGAAGCAATTATTCAGCAATGGAAGGTCAATGATACAAAGGCATCGGACATGAGTGGGAATACCCAGAAGCTACCGATTCATGCAGCAATCAATGAATTGCAAGCTGCTGTCACTCAAATGCTCACGGAGGCTAATAGTCAAGCGATTGAAAGATTGAGGCAGGCACTGTTGAATGTATCTCAGCAAGCCGCTGTTCCGCAAGACATTGTTGATGAGATTGACTTACTCTTATCGGCTTTAAAAGAAAATAAACGGCCCCAAGAACAACTTCCAGCCATTTTTAAACTAGCAACGAAGCTTATGACATTCAATGAAAATCAGTTAGAAGCGGTGAAGGGGTTAGCTCTTTTTTTAAATCAAAGAGAGGAGACAGTCATTCAAAATTTTCGACAAGAAGCGGCGAATATTGTAGTGAAACCACAAGTATCACTTACTCCAGAAGAAGCATTGTTTCAACAATTACATTCATCGGTCGACAATGAAGCAAGACTTCAAATGATGGGAAAAGAGGCCTATGCTTTAATAAAAGAGGCTTTTACCTCTTTAGGGGTCGATTTAGAGGCGAGACTTGGATCGAAAAGCACGGGAGAAATGAATGTAGAGCAAATGATGAAGACACAACTATTAAAGTTGTTAGGAGAGGAAATGCCATTATCGATAAGAGACCTCGCTGAGAAAATGATTGGTCGAATAAATGCTCAACATATTTTATCGGCTGAAAACGGTCCGCTTCAACAACTGATTATGCAAATTCCCTTAAACTTATTTGGATTTCAAACAGATTTAACTTTGCAATGGTCAGGAAGGAAAAAGGAAAATGGCCAACTGGATGCCGACTATTGCCGAGTGCTATTTTACTTAAATCTTGAACATTTACAGGAAACAGTGATTGATATGCAAGTGCAAAACCGAATCATTAGTTTGCAAATTTTTAATGATACTCCTGGAATTCAAACCCTGGCTGCTCCAATGTTACCCGCTTTAAAAGCAGGGGTGGAAACAAAAGGGTATCAACTATCAACTGTTCAGTTTAAACAACCTGAGGAAAAGAAGGTGATACCTTTCGTTCAAGCTATGAATGAGCAAGCATATGCAGGAGTGGATATTCGAATATGAAAAAAGAAGAAAAAAGAATGCAAGCGGCCGCTTTATCTTATCAACCAGGGCAACAGGCTCCAACGCTGTTAGCGAAAGGAAAAGGAAAAATCGCTGAAAATATTATTCTTAAAGCTAAAGAGCATAATATTCCGATTCAGGAAGATCCGAGCCTCGTTGAAATTTTAGGTAAACTTGAGATCAATGAGTCGATTCCTGAGGAATTATATCAAGCGGTGGCAGAAGTATTTGCCTTTATTTATCGATTGGATCAGCAGAAAAAATAACAAAAAATAGGTGTAAACTTTTCAATCTGGGACAACATAAATAAGGGCTGCGTTACTTGCGCTTTATGGTTCTAGAAAAATTCAAAAACAATGAAATAATTAAGAAAACATTAAAAATTGGGACTACGAACAAAATATGTTCAAATTGTAGACATAAATACAGACTTTATATACAATGAAAGCGCAGTCTACTTTTTTTGAGATTGATAGGAGGATCAGTATGAATATCCATGAGTATCAAGGTAAGGAAATCCTCAGAAGTTACGGGGTAGCCGTTCCAAACGGTAAAGTTGCTTTCTCTGTTGAAGAGGCAGTTCAAGCAGCGAAAGAATTAGGCACAGAAATTTGTGTAGTTAAAGCACAAATTCATGCAGGTGGCCGCGGTAAAGCAGGCGGAGTAAAAGTAGCAAAAAATATTGAAGAAGTGCGTACATATGCAGAAGAAATTCTAGGTAAGACGCTTATCACGCATCAAAACGGTCCAGACGGAACAGAAGTAAAACGCTTACTAATTGAAGAAGGCTGTGATATCCAAAAGGAATATTACATCGGTCTTGTTCTTGATCGTGCGACTTCAAGAGTTGTATTAATGGCTTCTGAAGAAGGCGGAACGGAAATTGAAGAAGTAGCAGCGGCTACTCCTGAGAAAATTTTCAAAGAAGTAATTGATCCAGTAACAGGATTAATGCCATATCAAGCACGTCGTATTGCGTTCAACATTAACATTCCGGCGAAGCTTGTTAACAAAGCAGTGAAATTCATGATGGGTCTTTACACAGCATTCGTTGAAAAAGACGCTTCAATCGCTGAAATTAACCCGTTAGTAGTTACAGGTGACGGCAACGTGATGGCGTTAGATGCGAAATGGAACTTTGATTCCAATGCATTATACCGTCATAAAGATATTTTAGACTATCGTGATTTAGCAGAAGAAGATCCAAAAGAAATCGAAGCATCTAAATACGACTTAAGCTATATCTCTCTTGATGGTAACATCGGTTGTATGGTTAACGGTGCAGGTCTTGCGATGGCAACGATGGACATCATTAAGCATTACGGTGGAGACCCGGCTAACTTCCTTGATGTTGGGGGCGGCGCAACAGCTGAAAAGGTAACAGAAGCATTCAAAATCATTCTTTCTGACCAAAACGTTAAAGGAATTTTCGTTAACATTTTCGGTGGAATTATGAAATGTGACGTTATCGCAACTGGTGTTGTCGAAGCGGCTAAGCAAGTAGGTCTTTCTGTGCCATTAGTCGTACGTTTAGAAGGTACAAACGTTGACTTAGGAAAACAAATTTTGAGTGAATCTGACATCAACATTGTGGCTGCTGAGTCTATGGCTGATGGCGCACAAAAAATCGTTGAGCTTGTTGGCAAATAATTTCGGAGAGTTGACAATAGAAAGGCAGGTATAGGCATGAGTGTATTTATTAATAAAGATACGAAAGTAATCGTTCAAGGTATTACTGGTTCTACTGCTCTTTTCCATACAAAGCAAATGCTTGAGTACGGTACGAAAATCGTTGGTGGAGTAACACCTGGTAAAGGTGGAACAGAAGTAGAGGGAGTTCCTGTATTCAATACAGTAGAAGATGCTGTGAAAGCGACTGGAGCAAACGCTTCTGTCATTTACGTTCCAGCTCCATTTGCTGCAGATGCGATCGTTGAAGCAGTAGACGCTGAACTTGATTTAGTTATTTGTATTACAGAACATATCCCAGTTCTTGATATGGTGAAAGTAAAACGCTATATGCAAGATAAGAAAACTCGCTTAGTTGGACCAAACTGCCCAGGTGTGATTACACCAGGAGAATGTAAAATTGGTATCATGCCTGGTTACATTCATACAAAAGGTCATGTTGGCGTTGTTTCCCGTTCTGGTACGTTAACTTACGAAGCGGTTCATCAATTATCACAAGCTGGTATCGGTCAAACAACAGCTGTTGGAATCGGTGGAGACCCTGTAAATGGAACGGATTTCATTGATGTATTAAAAGCATTCAATGAAGACCCAGAAACAAAAGCGGTAATCATGATCGGTGAAATCGGCGGAACAGCTGAAGAAGAAGCAGCATTATGGGTGAAAGAAAACATGACGAAGCCAGTTGTTGGCTTTATCGGTGGACGTACAGCACCTCCAGGAAAACGCATGGGCCATGCTGGTGCGATCATCTCTGGCGGAAAAGGTACAGCTGACGAAAAAATCCGTGTAATGAACGAGTGCGGCATTAAAGTAGCTGAAACACCATCTGTTATGGGTGAAACGTTAATCGAAGTTATTAAAGAAAAAGGTATTTATGACGAGTGTAAAACTCATTAATTAAACACAGTAGATCGCAGCCTCATGTAGTCTAACATGAGGCTGCTTCTACTATTATAAAAAGGGGGAATTCGTTCTGGATCTGTTAACAAAAAAGCTGATTCACTTACAGCATTGTCCATCGGTTGGTTGGAAATCGATTTATTTATTATTAACGAAAGACCCAACTTTAGAAGGTTTGTATAATTATTCATCCTCCTATTATTCTTCCTTATTAAACATCTCAAGCTCTCAATCCTCTCAGATTATTAAACACTTACAACAACCTATTGAGCCTACTCTCCAAATATATGAATCAAAAAATATATCTTTTATTCCTCTATATAGTGAGAAATATCCTGAACTTTTATTACAGCTTCCACAGCCTCCTTGGGGTTTGTACGCATTAGGAGACCTTTCTTTATTATCATCTGAACGGAAACTAGCAATTGTTGGGGCTAGGAAAGCTAATGAGTATGGAGTACAGTCGATTCAATTACTCATGCCTAAACTAGTAGAACATAATTGTGTGATCGTTAGTGGTCTAGCAAAAGGAATAGATACATTTGCTCATCAAGAGGCCATGAAGCTATCCGGTCGTACGATAGCTGTGATCGCTGGGGGATTTCATCATCTTTATCCAGCAGAAAATATTTCACTTGCCCGCGAAATGGCTAAATATCAACTCGTCTTATCCGAATATCCTCCAAATACCAGACCTGCAAAATGGCAATTTCCAGCAAGAAATCGAGTGATTAGCGGTCTTTCCCTTGGGACATTAGTCATACAAGCTGGGAAAAGAAGCGGATCTTTAATCACGGCGTATTGTGCTTTAGAACAAGGAAGAGAAGTGTTCTGTGTCCCTGGAAAAATCACTGATCCTCTATCAGAAGGGACCAATGATTTAATAAATGATGGAGCAAAACTAGTGAGAACGAGTGAAGATATTTTAAATGAAATCATTAAAAACTGATGAAAATATAATGAAGAAACTCGGTATGATCTCCCCTTTTTTTGATTCTTTTTGGAAAGTTTTTTAAAAAAAGGTTGCAATTCTTTGTAATCTGTATTAAATTTTGCAAAAGAATCATCATTTTTAACTATAAAGCAAATGAAATATTTATACAGGGAAAACGAAATAGAGAAAATAAACGTAAATTCATTGACAATCCTCATTAAGACAGATAATAATGTTTGTTACATCTATTTATTTTCACCTCTAGGGGAGGTTTAAGCATGTCAGATTATTTAGTAATAGTAGAATCCCCTGCAAAAGCAAAAACGATTGAACGTTATTTGGGGAAGAGATATAAAGTGAAAGCATCCATGGGCCATGTGCGTGATTTGCCAAAAAGTCAGATGGGTGTAGATGTAAACCATCAATATGAACCAAAATATATAACGATTCGAGGGAAAGGCCCAGTTTTAAAAGAACTAAAGACAGCAGCGAAAAAGGCAAAGAAAATTTATCTTGCAGCGGACCCCGATAGAGAGGGAGAAGCGATTGCTTGGCATTTAGCACACAGTTTAAATCTCGATATTTCATCTGATTGTCGAGTGGTTTTTAATGAAATCACAAAAGACGCAATTAAAGAATCTTTTAAACACCCAAGACCGATTAATATGGATCTTGTCGATGCTCAACAAGCACGAAGAATATTAGATCGGCTTGTTGGCTATAATATTAGCCCTCTTCTTTGGAAGAAAGTGAAGAAGGGTCTTAGTGCCGGAAGAGTGCAGTCTGTGGCATTAAGGTTAATTATCGATCGTGAAAAAGAGATCCAACACTTTCAACCAGAGGAATACTGGACCATTGATGCGAAATTCTTGAAAGACCAAGACACATTCCAGGCGACCTTTTATGGGAAAGCTGGAAAGAAAGTAGCGTTGAAATCAGAAGAAGAAGTGAAAGCGATCCTTTCGACGATTCAAGGTAATGAATTTCAGTTGGCAAGTGTGACGAAGAAAGAGCGAAAAAGAAATCCAGCTCCGCCATTTACAACGTCATCTCTACAGCAGGAAGCGGCACGTAAATTGAATTTTAGAGCGAAAAAAACGATGATGCTTGCACAGCAATTGTATGAAGGGATCGATCTTGGAAAAGAAGGAACGGTTGGTTTAATTACGTACATGAGAACCGATTCAACGAGAATTTCTGAAGTGGCTCAAAAAGAAGCTTACGACTATGTGAAGACAACTCACGGTGAAGAATTCACAACCAAGGGAGTAACAAAGAAAGATAAAAAACAATCGAATGCTCAAGATGCACATGAAGCCATTCGTCCTACTAGTATTTTAAAAGAACCGAACAGCTTAAAAAATTCTCTATCAAGAGATCAACTTCGTTTATACAAATTGATTTGGGAGCGATTCCTTGCTAGTCAAATGGCTCCTGCTATTATGGATACGGTAAGTGCAGATGTTGTCAATGGGGAAATAACATTTCGTGCAACCGGTTCCAAAATTAAATTTGCTGGGTTTATGAAGGTATATGTAGAAGGGTCAGATGATGGACAAGAAGAGAAAGAGAAGCAATTGCCAAACTTAGAAGTAGGAGACAAAGTGAAGGCAGAAGACATTGACCCGAAACAGCATTTCACGCAGCCACCACCGAGATATACAGAAGCTCGTCTTGTGAAAACACTCGAAGAACTTGGTATTGGTCGTCCATCTACTTTTGCACCAACGCTAGATACGATTCAAAAGCGTGGCTATGTTTCGTTAGATAATAAACGCTTCATTCCGACAGAGCTAGGTGAAATTGTCCATGAATTAATGGTTGAGTTTTTCTCTGATATCATTGATGTAGAATTTACTGCAAAAATGGAAAGAGATCTCGATGGTGTAGAGGATGGACAAGTCGAATGGGTTCAAGTAATCGATGAATTTTACAAAGGCTTTGAACAGCATTTAGTCAAAGCGGAAGCCGAGATGGAACAAGTAGAGATCAAAGATGAGCCAGCAGGTGAAGATTGTGAAAGTTGTGGTCATCCGATGGTCTTTAAAATGGGTCGATATGGGAAATTCATGGCTTGTTCCAATTTTCCTGATTGCCGAAACACAAAAGCCATTGTGAAAGAAATCGGTGTTAAATGTCCGAAGTGTAGTGAAGGTAATATAATAGAAAGAAAAAGTAAGAAACGACGAATTTTTTACGGCTGCGATGGTTTTCCAGAATGTGATTTTCTATCGTGGGATAAGCCAATTGAAAGAAAATGTCCGAAATGTGAACAACTATTAGTTGAAAAGAAGTTGAAAAAAGGTGTACAGATTCAATGTACCAGTTGTGATTATAAAGAGGAGCCACAGACATAAAAGCGGGGAGAACCCGCTTTTTTCTGTTTTTTTAGTATATAATGCTTTTTTTATAGGAACGACTGTTGTACAATGCTTTAGGGATATAATTGTACGTACCACTAATTGTTCAGGAGGTTGTATAAATATGGAGAAAACAGTTAACGTCATAGGTGCTGGTTTAGCAGGGAGTGAAGCGGCATTTCAAATAGCAGAAAGAGGAATCAAAGTACATTTATATGAAATGCGTCCCGTGAAGCAAACACCTGCTCACCATACGGATCAATTTGCCGAGTTAGTATGCAGTAATTCGTTGCGTGCGAATGGATTAACAAATGCCGTTGGTGTGTTAAAAGAAGAAATGAGAAAGTTAAATTCTGTTATTATCTCTGCTGCCGATGATTGTGCAGTGCCGGCAGGAGGAGCATTAGCTGTTGACCGACATGAGTTTGCGGCGAAAGTGACAGAACGAGTAAAGAATCATCCAAATGTCACTGTGTTTCATGAAGAAGTAACGGAAATTCCTGAAGGTATTACCGTGATTGCTACTGGACCATTGACAAGTCCAGCGTTGTCTCAAAAGTTAAAGGAATTAACAGGTCAAGATTATTTGTATTTTTATGATGCAGCAGCTCCTATTATTGAAAAAGATAGCATAGATATGAATAAGGTGTATTTGAAATCTCGCTATGATAAAGGTGAAGCGGCTTATTTAAACTGTCCGATGACAGAAGAAGAGTTTGATCGTTTTTACGAGGCGTTAATTTCAGCTGAAACCGTTCCTTTAAAAGAGTTTGAAAAGGAAATATTTTTTGAAGGTTGTATGCCGATTGAAGTTCTAGCTAAGCGTGGGAAGAAAACAATGCTGTTCGGACCGATGAAGCCTGTTGGTCTAGAAGATCCAAAAACAGGAAAGAGACCGTATGCTGTCGTGCAGTTAAGACAAGATGATGCGGCAGGAACTTTGTATAATATCGTTGGATTTCAAACTCACTTAAAATGGGGTCCACAAAAAGAAGTAATGAGATTGATCCCAGGTCTTGAACAAGCAGAAATTATCCGTTACGGAGTGATGCACAGAAATACATTTATTAATTCACCGAAAGTGTTGAAGTCAACTTATCAATTAAAAGAACAGGATCGTCTATTGTTTGCTGGTCAGATGACCGGAGTTGAGGGGTATGTTGAATCAGCAGCTAGTGGTTTAATGGCTGGGATGAACGCTGCGAGGTTAGCGAAGGGAGAAGACCCGTTGATTGCTCCTCCTGAAACAGCTATTGGTAGTATGGCTCGTTATATCACAACCGCTAATGAAAAGAATTTTCAACCGATGAACGCCAACTTTGGTTTATTCCCTGAACTTCCTGTCAAGATTAGGAATAAAAAAGAGCGCTATGAAGCGCACGCTACTCGAGCATTAGAAAAGATTCAAACTTTTGTGAAAAGTTTGTAAACTTTATTGCGTGGGCTACAGTAGTATGATACTATTTAGTAGCCTTTATGGGGTGTGTTGATGTCGAAGCTTTTCAATAATTATTTAAGGGATTTTATTGAATATTTGCGAATCGAGAAAAATTACTCTGCCTATACAATAGATGGTTATAACCGAGATATTGAAGAATTCTTTTTGTTCATTAATGAACAAGGAACGGCCGCATTAGATCACATTGAATATTTTGATGTGCGTTTGTATTTGACCAGACTTTATGAAAAGCAGATGGCTAGGTCATCCATTGCTAGAAAAATTTCAAGCTTGCGAAGTTTTTTTCGCTATTTAGTTCGGGAAAAAGTGATTAAAGAAAATCCTTTCACTCTCGTTCAACAGGCAAAAGAGGCGAAGAAGTTACCTTCCTTTTTTTACGAGGAAGAAATGAAAGAGCTTTTTGCTGTATGTGAAGGAGAAAGCCCATTACAAATCCGTAATAAAGCATTGTTAGAACTTCTCTATGCAACGGGAATGCGCGTCAGCGAGTGTGCCGCTATCGAATTAAAGGATATTGATTTTGAGATGTCGGTCATCTTGGTTCACGGGAAAGGTCAAAAACAGCGTTATGTACCTTTTGGAAGCTTTGCTCATGAAGCACTAGAAAGATACATATCTGAACAAAGAGAAGAGTTAATGAAATCGGTCAAAAAACATGACTATTTATTTGTTAATCATAGAGGAACCCCATTGACACCAAGGGGAATCCGCTATATATTAACGAAGCTTATTAGTGAGGCTTCGTTAACAGGAACGATCCATCCGCATATGCTGAGGCACACATTTGCTACTCATTTGTTAAATAATGGAGCGGATATGAGAACCGTGCAGGAATTACTTGGTCATGCACATTTGTCTTCCACTCAAATTTATACACATATTACAAAAGAACATTTGCGTAAAACATACTTATCACATCATCCGCGTGCCTAAAGGAGGAGTCTAAAGAGATGGAACAATTTCATGCAACGACAATATTTGCAGTACAGCATAAAGGAAAATGTGCTATGTCAGGAGATGGACAGGTGACATTTGGGAATGCTGTGGTCATGAAGCATACCGCTCGCAAAGTGCGTAAATTATTTAATGGAAAAGTACTTGCCGGATTTGCTGGATCAGTAGCAGATGCCTTTACTCTCTTTGAGCTGTTTGAAAATCGCCTTCAAGAATACAATGGGAATTTGCAACGTGCAGCCGTTGAGCTTGCAAAAGAGTGGAGATCAGATAAAGTGTTACGCAGGCTAGAAGCAATGCTTATTGTGATGGATGAATCTAATCTGTTGTTAATTTCCGGTACAGGTGAAGTAATCGAACCTGATGATGGCATACTAGCGATTGGTTCTGGTGGTAATTATGCATTATCCGCTGGTAGAGCGCTAAAGAAATTTTCTGGTGAACATTTAACAGCCAAGGAAATTGCTAAAGCAGCTCTTGAAATTGCTGGCGACATATGTGTGTATACGAATGATCAGATCATTGTGGAAGAACTCGACTGAGGAGTGAATAGACATGGAGAACAAATCATTACAGCTAACACCTAGACAAATAGTTGAACGCCTAGATCAGTATATTGTAGGTCAAAAGGATGCGAAAAAGGCGGTGGCTATTGCGTTAAGAAATCGTTATCGTCGTAGCTTCCTGCATGAGCAAATACGTGATGAAGTCATTCCTAAAAATATATTAATGATTGGTCCAACTGGAGTAGGTAAAACCGAAATCGCTCGCCGAATTGCCAAACTATCTGGAGCGCCTTTTATAAAGGTGGAGGCCACGAAATTCACAGAAGTTGGCTATGTTGGGCGTGATGTGGAATCCATGGTCCGTGACTTAGTTGAAACGGCTGTTAGAATCGTGAAAGAAGAGCGAATCCAAGCTGTGCAGGAGCCTGCAAAAGAAGCGGCGAATAAACGATTAGTTGAATTGTTAGTCCCTTCAAAAAAGAAAACGGCTACTGTGAAAAACCCATTTGAAATGTTATTTGGCGGAAATGGCAATCAAGTAGATACGAGTACGGATGATTCCATGGAAGAAATGACTATTCGTGAACAGCGAAAAATAATTGCTGATCGATTGGCGCGCGGCGAGATGGAAGAGGAAATAGTAACAATTGAAGTAGAAGAACAACCGCCATCGATGTTCGATATGTTCCAAGGCTCAGGTATGGAGCAAATGGGTATGAATATGCAGGATGCACTTGGTAGCCTAATGCCTAAAAAGAAAAAGAAACGGAAACTGACAGTAAAAGAAGCTCGGAAAGCTTTAACGATGGAAGAGGCACAGAAGCTTATTGACATGGATGATGTGACACAGGAGGCTGTGAACCGAGCGGAACAAACAGGAATCATTTTCATTGATGAAATTGATAAGGTAGCCGCTAAAGGTGCGGCATCATCCTCAGGCAGTGTCTCAAGGGAAGGGGTACAAAGAGATATTTTACCAATTGTTGAAGGTTCAACAGTTGTCACAAAATATGGTTCGATCAAAACGGACTTTATCCTTTTCATCGCGGCAGGGGCTTTCCATATGTCAAAGCCATCAGATTTAATACCTGAGTTACAAGGCCGTTTTCCTATTCGCGTCGAACTACAAAAATTAGCGGTTGAAGATTTTGTTCGGATCCTTGTTGAACCAGATAATGCATTGTTAAAGCAATACGAGGCATTATTGGCAACTGAAGGTATAGAAATTGAATTTTCTGACGATGCTATTCGTAGAATTGCTGAGATGGCCTTTGAAGTGAATCAAAATACTGATAATATTGGTGCGCGTAGACTTCATACGATTATGGAAAAGCTACTTGAAGATCTATCCTTCGAAGCCCCTGATATTACAATGGAAAAAATCACAATCACCTCTCAGTATGTAAATGAGAAGCTAGAGGCTATTTCTAAAAATAAAGATTTAAGTCAATTTATATTATAATGTTTCAAATTATCTAAACTATGGGTAAAATGAAATGGGTTTAAAAAATGAAATACTAGGATCGGCTGTAGAATATTCAGTCATTTGTAGGAGGATTTAGTTATGAATTTATTAGATAAAACGAGAAAGATTAATAAAATGTTGCAAAATGCAGCTGGTAAAGCAGTGAACTTCAAAGAAATGGCAGAATCTTTATCTGAAGTCATTGAAGCAAATATCTTCGTTGTTAGTCGTCGTGGAAAATTATTGGGGTTTGGCGTTAATCAACAAATTGAAAATGAGCGTATGAAAAAAATGTTAGCTGAGCGCCAATTTCCTGAAGAGTACACAAATAGCCTTTTCAATATCCAAGAGACATCTTCTAATCTAGATGTGAACAGTGAATATACGGCATTTCCTATCGAAAATAAGGAATTGTTTAAAAATGGATTTACGACAATCGTGCCAATTAGTGGTGCTGGAGAACGGTTAGGAACATTGGTTCTTGCTCGCCTTGAGGAACAATTCCATGACGATGACTTGATTTTAGGGGAATACGGAGCGACAGTTGTTGGAATGGAAATTCTTCGTGAAAAAGCAGAGGAAATTGAAGAAGAGGCAAGAAGCAAAGCGGTTGTTCAGATGGCTATCAGCTCATTATCTTATAGTGAGTTAGAAGCGATTGAGCATATTTTTGAAGAACTAGATGGAAAAGAAGGACTATTGGTTGCATCTAAAATTGCTGATCGAGTAGGGATCACACGTTCAGTTATTGTCAATGCGCTTCGTAAATTAGAAAGTGCTGGTGTTATTGAATCTCGTTCGTTAGGTATGAAAGGGACGTATATTAAAGTCCTAAATGATAAGTTTTTAATGGAACTAGAAAAACTAAAATCAAACTAATATAATAGAAAATCGCCTGTTTACGACAGGTGATTTTTTATTGGTTTTACGAAATTTGTGCTTTTTATCATTTGTTGTTCATAGGAATTTGTGATTAAATAAGGATATGCGATTCCCAAAAAGTAGTTTTTTATGCCATATATCCTATTTTTAATTGCTTTCACATGTGACTTTGTAAAAAAATATTTATTTTTTGTAAAATATAGTGTGAAATGAATATATTTGTAGTATATTTAGTTGCAGAATTTTAAAGATATATGTCGATTTGTCGTTATTGTTATCAAATTAATAATAAAGTGAAAGCTGGAGTGATCGTAAGTGAATTTATTTAATGGTTCTTTCGTAACCTTGGAGAAAGGGCTGAATTATTCAGCACTAAAGCAAAAAACGTTGGCGAACAATATCGCTAATGCAGATACACCGAACTATAAAGCAAAGGATGTTAGCTTTAAGGAAGTGTTTACGGATGCGCTCAATAATGCAATGACTGCTAACCGTACCGATTCTCGCCATTTTGAATTTCAATCAAGTGATCATCCAGCTATTGTGACGAAGCAAAATGTCTCTTATAACCAAAACGGTAATAGCGTAGATGTTGATAAGGAAATGTCGGATTTAGCGACCAATCAAATTTACTTTAATGCGCTTACTGATCGAATGGCTGGGAAATTTAATTCTCTTACAAATGTAATTAAAGGAGGAAAGTAACATGTCCATGTTCCAAAGCATGAACACCACTTCATCGGCCTTAACAGCCCAAAGGTTGAGAATGGATGTTGTTTCTTCGAATATGGCCAATATGGAATCGACTCGTGCAAAATTAGTCGATGGAGAATGGCAGCCATATCAACGGAAATCTGTCGTGTTACAACCGAAACAAGCTCAATTCTCTAGCTTTTTAAATAAAGCGATGAGTAAGCAAACAAATGGAGCAGGCGATGGGGTAAAAGTGACAAAGATTGTTGATGACAATGTGACTCCGTACAAGATGGTGTATGATCCAAGCCATCCAGATGCGAATGAAGAAGGGTATGTACAAATGCCTAATGTTGATCCATTAAGAGAAATGGTCGACTTAATGTCGGCTACTCGGTCTTATGAGGCAAATGTAACAGTATTCAATGCATCTAAGTCAATGATGATGAAAGCGTTAGAGATTGGTAAATAACGGAGGTGGATAGAGTGGCTATCGAATCAATTCAGGGAGTATCCCCGTTTATGAAAACAAATGCTATAGACAATAGCAAAAAAGTGTCACCTAGTGAAGCACAAGAAAATTTTGCTAGTACGCTTAAAAACTCAATCAATGAATTGAATAAACTAGAGACAGAATCTACGCAAATGACAGACAAAATGATTCGTGGAGAAGATGTCGATCTTCATCAAGTACTCATCGCAAGTCAAAAAGCAAATGTTTCAATGCAGTTCGCGATGGAAGTAAGAAACAAAGTGGTTGAAGCATATCAAGAGATCATGAGAATGCAAATGTAATAGCTTATGAAAAAAATTTGCAATTAGTAGTGAAATAACCGGGGGATTGTGATGAATGATAAATTTAGTCAGCAAGTAAATAGAATAAAGGAATACTGGAATAGTCGAACGAAAAAGCAAAAGATGATAGGGATAGGTGCTTTTTTACTATTTGTAGCGGCTATCACGGTGACAGTCCTTCTCGCAACAAAAAAGAATATGGTTCCGTTATATAGCGATCTTTCCCCTACTGAGATTGGAGCAATAAAGGAAAATCTAGATGGGCGAGGAGTTACATATGAGATTACGGAAGGTGGAACGGGGATTCTTGTTCCGAGCGAAGTAGTAGATACATTAAAAGTGGACTTAGCCGCTGAAGGACTTCCGAAATCGGGAAGTATTGATTATAGCTTTTTTAGTGAAAATGCTGGTTTTGGTATGACAGATAATGAGTTTGATATTATGAAGCTCGATGCGATGCAGACGGAACTAGCTCAGCTTATGACAGGAATTGAAGGGGTGAAAGACGCAAAAGTGATGATCACCCTTCCTGAAGAAGATGTGTTCGTCAAGGAGAATGGGGAGAAAGCTTCTGCTTCTGTCGTATTAAATACAGAACCAGGATATGAATTTGATGAAAAACAAATCAAATCCTTATACCATTTAGTGTCTAAAAGTGTGCCAAATTTGCCGACAGAAAACATCGTGATTATGAATCAAAACTTTGAGTATTTTGATATCCAAAATGGAGACTCATTATCTGGAAATAGTCTAGCTCAGCAAATGGATGTGAAAAGAGAAATTGAACGTGATATTCAACGGCAAGTTCAAAATATGCTTGGCACATTAATGGGTCCAGAGAAAGTGGTTGTATCTGTTACGGCAGATGTCGATTTTACACAAGAAAAGAGAGAAGAAAATCTTGTCACTCCTGTAGATGAAGAAAATATGGAAGGAATTCAAATTAGCGCCCAAAGGATTACCGAAACGTTTACTGGTGATGGGGCTGCTGGCGGTGTTCCTCAAGGAGAAGATCCTGCTGATGCTCTCGGCTCTACCTATATGCAAGGAACGGGAGAGTCAGGTGATTATGAACGAACAGAAGAAACGATTAACAATGAAGTGAATCGAATTCGAAAAGTGATTACCGAAAGTCCTTATAAAATCAGGGATTTAGGTATTCAAGTGATGGTTGAACCGCCTAAGGCTGACGATCCTGATTCACTTCCGCAAGAGAGCGTAGATGATATTCAACAAATGCTTGGCACGATTGTTCGTACCTCTATCGATAAGGATTACGGTGCGGAGCTCACTGATCAAGATGTAGAGGATAAGATCGCTGTTTCTGTTCAGCCATTCAATGGAAAGGTTGATTTTAAAGAAGAGGAACAGCCGTTATTGCCATGGTGGGCTTATGTTATTGGTGGAATTTTACTAGTTGTCATTGGTGTATTAGTTTTCCTAATGATTCGCTCTCGTAGAAATACAGAGGAAGAGGAAGAGGAAGAATTAGAAGAATTTGAGATCCCTCAAACTATTGCTGAGATTAAAGAAGTAACAGACGAAGGATCCATGAAAAGAAAACAATTAGAGAAAATGGCAAAAGACAAACCAGAAGAATTTGCCAAGTTATTACGGTCATGGTTATCAGAGGATTAGGAGGGGTTGGAAGTGGTCGTTAGAGAGAAAAAATTGACAGGTAAACAAAAAGCAGCCATTCTTCTTATTTCTCTTGGTCCTGACGTATCTGCGTCAGTATACAAACATTTGTCTGAGGAAGAAATCGAACGTTTAACACTAGAGATTTCTGGTGTTAAGAAGGTTGAATCTGAAATTAAAGAAGATGTGTTTGAAGAGTTTCATAACATTGCCCTTGCTCAAGACTATATTAGTCAAGGGGGAATTGGTTATGCGAAAACCGTTTTAGAGAAGGCGCTTGGTCAAGACCAGGCGCAAATGATTATTAATAGACTGACCTCTTCTTTGCAAGTAAGACCCTTTGATTTTGCAAGGAAAGCAGATGCTAATCAAATATTAAACTTTATCCAAAATGAACATCCACAAACGATTGCATTGATTTTATCCTATTTGGATCCGCAACAAGCTGGTCAAATTCTATCTGAGTTGCCTCAAGACATGCAGGCGGATATTGCTAAACGGATAGCGATCATGGATAGTACATCTCCTGAAATTATCAATGAAGTCGAAGCGATTCTTGAAAGGAAGTTAAGCGCAACTGTCACTCAAGATTATACACAAACAGGTGGAGTAGAGGCTGTTGTGGAAGTGTTGAATGGTGTGGATCGAGCAACTGAAAAAACGATTTTGGATGCACTTGAAATTCAAGACCCAGAGCTAGCAGAAGAAATTAAGAAACGGATGTTTGTGTTTGAAGATATCGTTACATTGGATAACAGATCAATCCAACGTGTCATCCGTGATTGTGAAAATGAAGATCTATTGCTTTCATTGAAAGTATCTAGTGAAGAAGTGAAGGATGTTGTATTCCGCAATATGTCTAAACGGATGGTTGATACTTTTAAAGAAGAAATGGAGTATATGGGTCCTGTTCGTCTCCGTGATGTGGAAGAATCTCAATCCCGCATTGTAGCTACTATTCGTAGGCTAGAAGAAGCTGGTGAAATCATCATCGCGCGTGGCGGAGGAGATGATATCATTGTCTAGATTGATTAAATCTCAAAGAGCAGAAATGATCAGTGAGCTCCAAAAAATGATTGAAATAAAAGTGGTTCAATCAGAGAAAGAACTGATAGAGGAACAAAAGCAAGAAGAAAGTAATCAAATGGCCTTTTTCGAAGCAGAAAGGCAGAAGCGATTGGGTGAGGCCTATGCAGAAGCCGATTCAATCACCCAAAAAGCTAGAGAAGAAAGCGAAGAAATTAGAGCGCAAGTGAACGAAGAAAGACAAGCGTGGAATGAAGAAAGAAAGCTGTTAATAGAGAAAGCTCATGAAGAAGGTGTAACAAGCGGCCTTCAAGAAGGTCAGCAACTAGGCTACAGCGAATACGAGCAATTAATCGCAGCAGCTAAACAAACGGTAGTTAGTTCGCAGCAAGAATATCAAAAAAATGTTGAACAAGCAGAAAAGACGATTTTGCATCTAGCTATTCAAACCGCTGAGAAAATTCTAGGACAGGTATTACAGGAGCATCCCGATATGTTCCTTCCTGTCTTACAGCAAGCATTGAAAGAAGTATACGACCAAAAAGAAATCCAAATTCATGTTCATCCAATCAATTATCCGCTCGTCGTTGATCAAAAAGTAGAAATTGAAGCTATGTTTCCTGTCAATACTCTTATTTACATTTATCCAAATGAAGAGCTTGAAGAAAACGGCTGCTATATAGATACGAAACAAGGAAGAATTGATGTGGGCATCGATAGTCAGTTATGGCAACTGAGAACACAATTATTTGAACTTCTTGAAGGTGAAGAACAGTGAATATAACGACATTGTCATCGAAAATGGAACAGTTAGATACATATAAAAGATACGGTCGGATCAAACGAGTGATAGGGCTTATGATTGAATCCCAAGGTCCGAAAGCTTCAATTGGTGATGTTTGTTATATTTATCCGAATAAAGAGGAACAACCTAAGACGTTTATTCCGGCGGAAGTGATTGGATTTAAAGAGGAAATGGTTGTTTTAATGCCTTATGGAGATATTAATGACATTTCTCCTGGTAGTTTAGTCGAAAATTTAGGCCGATCACTTGAAGTGAAAGTGGGCCCTGCTTTAATAGGGAAAGTAATTGACTCTATGGGGAACCCTTTAGATGGTACTTCCTTGCCGAAAACATTGACAACAGTGGGGACAGAAAAAAAACCGCCTAATCCTCTAAGCAGGCCACCTATTAGTGAGAAATTGGAAGTGGGAGTAAGGGCTATTGACAGCTTATTGACGGTTGGGAAAGGACAACGGATAGGGATATTTGCAGGAAGTGGTGTAGGTAAAAGTACCTTGCTTGGAATGATCGCTAGAAATACAAATGCAGATATTAATGTGATTGCCTTAATTGGCGAGCGAGGAAGAGAGGTCCGTGAATTTGTTGAAAGAGACCTTGGTCCTGAGGGGCGAGCACGCTCCATCATCGTCGCTGCTACTTCTGATCAGCCAGCATTAATGAGAATCAAAGGAGCGTTTACTGCCACAGCCATTGCTGAATATTTTCGAGATAAGGGATTAAATGTCATGTTAATGATGGACTCTGTGACTCGTGTCGCCATGGCACAGCGGGAAGTTGGCTTAGCGGTTGGAGAACCTCCAGCCACGAAAGGATACACTCCTTCCGTGTTTGCGATTATGCCTAAGCTGCTTGAGAGAACCGGAACGAATCACCATGGCACGATCACTGCTTTCTACACGGTACTAGTAGATGGGGACGATATGAATGAACCGATTGCCGATGCCGTTCGTGGAATTCTTGATGGCCATATTGTGTTAGATCGAGAACTGGCCAATAAAGGGCAATACCCAGCTGTTAATGTATTAAAAAGTGTCAGTCGATTAATGAGTCATTTAGCATCCAAAGAACATCAACAAGCAGCCATCACCATAAGAGAATTGATGAGTACGTATTTGAATTCGGAAGACTTAATTAATATTGGTGCCTACAAAAAAGGATCATCCGCTGAAATTGACCGAGCCATTCATTATTACCCGAAGATCCTCTCGTTTTTAAAGCAGCAAACAGAAGAAAAAGTGACATTAGACACCAGCATTCAATCCCTCATTCAGTTAGCTGAAAAAGGAGAATTATAATGGTAGCTTATAACTATAAATTTGAAAAAATATTGCAGCTAAGAGAACAAGAAAAAGAGGAAATGCAAACTAGTTACATGGAATCGATGAAAAAATTTGAGCAAGCAGCTGAAAAGCTCTATACGCTGTTAAAGAAAAAAGAAGAGTTAATTGATTATCAAGAAACGCAAATGGTCAGTGGCTTTTCGATATACGAAGTTCAGCATTATCAACAATTTGTTTCCAATCTTGAACAAACGATCTCTTTTCAACAGCAAATCGTCATTAATGCTCGTAATAAAATGCAATGGTGCGAACAGCAATTACAGGAAAGAAATATCGAAGTGAAAAAATACGAGAAAATGAAAGAAAAAGATTTTAAGAAATTTAATGCATGCTTGCTCGTAACGGAGCAATATCAAATGGATGAAATTTCAACGATCCAATTTATGAACCAAAGAAATTAGGTGAGAGCGATTATGGCACGAAAAAAGAAAAAAGAAATCGTAGAATACGAAGAAGGAAATAAAACTAGTAAATTACAATGGCTTCTTTTTGCTGTTATTATTCCCCTCCTTTTTGCAGTAACGGTCTCACTGATTGTCATGACAATCGCTGGTGTTAATATTTTTGATAAAGCGAAGGAGCTTGGTGCGAGCATTCCGGGCGTCTCTTCAATGATTGATAGTGAATCATCGAAAGACAGCAAAGTAGCGAAGGATCGGCTAGTCTCATTACAGGCAGAAGTTGAAGATCAAAAAGCAGAAATCGAGAAGTTACAAAAAAAACTCGAAGCTTCTGATCAGGAAATCGAGAAATTGTTAACCGAAAAAGATCGATTAGAGATTGAATTGGAACAACAGCAAAAACAAGAAGAAGACAGTGGTAAAGGCAAGACAGATGATAAAGGCGATAACCCATTGATTGATACGTATGAATCAATGTCACCGAAGAACATCGCTAATATTCTTGTAAATTTATCTGATAATGAAGCGGTTAGTATTATTTCAGAGATGAGCACAGACAAGCAAGCGGAAATTTTAGAGAAGCTCCCGCCAGAAACAGCTGCAAAGTATACGAAAATGCTCACTCAATGAGAAAGAAATACATAGAGGTGACAAATAGATGATAGGTGTAGGAAATATATTTTTAGGTGGTTTGCAGACGAATCAAGCCATACCACCTAAGCAAGCGGGACTCGGAGCCACATTCCAATCAATGTTAAGTGCTGAAACAAGTGAAGCGAGTACAACTATGCCAAATGAAACACGGCAGCTGTTAGAAGCGATCAAACAAATCATCACCGCGAAAGACATCGATGAATTAACCGGTATGGCCCCAGGGGTGAAGAAAGTAGCGAAGGAATGGATGTCTGATGGGAAAATGCCGTCCTTTGAAGACCTAGCTCTTTTTCTAGGGATGGATACAACTGAGTTAAAAAGTATGCTTGAGAAGCTGATGAAACAGTTCACTAATATGACAACTGGAAACGACACAGTAGAACAAGGCCCCATTAGCGAGGATACTTCTAAAGAAATAGAGAATCCCAAGGACAGAAGTGACATGCTCAATATGATCCCCGAGGATATAAGTGACATGTTCAATATGCTCCAATTACTGACCACAACTTCTCCCCAAGATTGGCCTAAAGGTGAAGGCAAATTAGTTAACACCTTATTACAAGCAGCAAAGGTCTGGGAGTTGTTCAGTGAAAAGGCGGATAGCCATGTAAATGCTCAAGAGCAACAACAAGCATTAAAGGGGATGCTGAAAGAACTTTCAAGTAAATTAGACAGTGTTTTACAACAGGCATTTAAAAACTATCAACATCTAAGTGAAGAACCATCATCACCTGTTGTTGTGAAAACAACTCAAGCAATGCCTAAAGAAGGAATCATCCTTCAACCTATTTTTCATCCAATGTCAAAAATAGAAACTTTGATGATGAGGGTGTCAACCAATCCAAAGCCAATGAATATGGAGCAGTTTATTGAAAAATTTTCACAAGTTCTTGGCAATTCTAACTTAATGAAAACGCCAAATGGCAATCGTTTGCTTATTAAACTTTATCCAGAGCAACTCGGTAGCTTAAGAATTGAGTTATTACAGCAAAATGGTGTGATGACGGCGAAGATTCTTTCTTCGACCTCCATGGTGAAGGACTTGTTTGAGCAACATGTTCATAGCTTAAAGCAAGCATTCGCCCAACAAAATATTACAGTTGATAAAATTGAATTGTCCTATAGTCAAGCGGACCCTCAAAAGTTTGATCGTTCGTCACAGCAGGAACAACAGACGAAGCAACAACAGCAACAGTCACAACAACAAAAAGAAACAGAAGACCAACCAGTAGAACAATTTAAAGATGTACTAGAAAATATGGAAGTTTAGGTGATCATATGTCTCAGGTGTCAAACATTGATGACAGTTTATATTTAGAAAATAATAAAAAGCAACGTCAGACAGGTAACAGCTCACTTGGAAAAGATGACTTTCTAAAACTTTTAATGGTACAGCTGCAAAACCAAGATCCTTTAAATCCGATGGAAGACAAAGACATGATTGCTCAGATGGCGACCTTCTCGACTCTTGAACAGCAAATCAACATGACAGCCGCGATAGAGGAACTAGTGCAAGTGCAATATGCATCACAAATGATTGGCTACCATTCATTTGTTGGTAAAGAAATCAAATGGCATAAAATTGAAGCTGATCAGGATAAACCTGACGAGCCACCAGTGGTAATTGAAGGAACAGGCAAAATCGTCTCTGTTCAGTTCAAAGAGGGTGGCGTCGAGTTTACGCTTGAAGATGGTACAAAGTTAGAACCAGGTAATATTTCTGAGATTATAGGCGGAACCACTTCAAGTGGCAATTCACTTGTCGAAGCAAGTCAGTTAATCGGTCATAAAGTCACATGGGAGAAAGAGGGAGCTGAACAAACAGCTACCGTTCAATCTGTATCTATGAAAGATGGGAATATTTGGCTACATTTAGACAATGGCGAAAAAATCGCCGCATCCGCGTTAACAAAAATTGAATAAACACGAAACTTAAAAAAATATTTCGAAAATCGAAAGGGGAAATTCAATTATGCTACGCTCAATGTACTCAGGAATCAGTGGAATGAAAGGTTTTCAAACGAAACTGGATGTCATCGGGAACAATATTGCCAATGTCAATACGTATGGATTTAAAAAAGGGCGCGTTGTTTTTAAAGATATGGTCAGTCAATCAGTGGCAGGGGCAAGTGCTCCAGGAAATGGACGCGGAGGGACGAATCCACGTCAAGTTGGGCTTGGTTCACAATTAGCTGCTATTGATACGATTCAAACGCAAGGGAGTACTCAAACAACGTATCGTCCGCTGGATGTGGCGATTTCTGGTGATGGCTTTTTACAAGTAAAAGATGGCAATAACACATTGTATACAAGAGCGGGAAATCTTTATTTAGATAAAGATGGAAATCTAGTAAATAGTGATGGACTCTTCATTCAAGGAACAACTGGGACAGGAACAACTGTTGGAAATATTAAAATTCCTCAAACAGCTAAAGAGTTGAGTATAGGCGCTGATGGCAAAGTTACTTATACAGATGATACTGGAACGTTACAAACAGCTGGAACTATTCAACTTGCGAAGTTTGCTAATCCAGATGGTTTGATGAAAGTTGGAAACAATTTATTTGAAGAAACGCCAAACTCAGGTACTATAACAACTGCGGCCCCTGGAGACAAAGGCACTGGCGTACTTGTTGCCGGTACACTAGAAATGTCCAACGTCGATCTTTCTGAAGAGTTCACAGAAATGATCGTTGCACAGCGTGGATTCCAGGCGAATACTCGTATCATTACGACATCTGATGAAATTTTACAAGAACTAGTGAACTTAAAGCGATAATTTAGTAGCGTAGTAGGGGGGACTTGAATGCTTCGGTCGATGTATTCAGGAATTAGCGGGATGTCTAATTTTCAAAAAAAATTAGATGTCATCGGCAATAATATTTCTAACGTGAATACGTATGGATTTAAAAAAGGTCGTACCACTTTTAAAGATGTATGGAGTCAGCAAATTACCGGAGCAGCTCCCCGACAAGTGTTTAAGGGAGGAGTAAATCCGAAGCAAGCGGGGTTAGGTGTGCAACTGTCAGCGATTAATAATATACACACGCAAGGCAGTCTGCAAACAACTGGACGTGCTCTAGATTTATCCATTTCAGGTGAGGGCTTCTTTATGGTAGGAAAAGGAGAGAACGGAACGATCACGGATAAAAAATACACGAGATCCGGCAATTTTTATTTAGATCAAAATGGTCATGTAGTCAACTCTGATGGTGACTATTTAATTAAAGCCGTGCCGAATCCAGCGAATCCTTTAACTGCTATTTTGTATATTCCGGTTACCATTCCGCCGACTGCACAGAATGTTAGCATTGGCAAAGATGGAACGATTGGATATACCGATCAAAATGGAAATAATGTAGTAGAAGGAGTGATTCCTCTCGCTAAGTTTTCCAATCCTGAAGGGCTAGAAAAAAGCGGTTCTAATGCTTTTGTCGAAACCGCTAACTCAGGGGAGCCCATATATAGCTGGCCAGGAGAAGATGGGACAGGAACCATTGTTTCTGGCGCGTTAGAAATGTCCAACGTTGATCTTTCTGAAGAGTTGACAGAGATGATTACTGCTCAGAGAGGGTTTCAGGCCAATACGAGGATTATTTCTACTTCGGATGAAATTATGCAAGAAATAGCTAATTTGAGAAAATTTTAAGTGATTATGCACATAGGGGAGGGTCCAGGGTTGGAGTGTCGCTTCAACCCTGAATTATATTGATCAATGTGACGAGATTGAATGGCAAACCCTTTTTATTAAACGCCATTTATATTGAAATGGTGGAAAGCTTTCCGGATACAACGATTACGCTTTCTAATGGAAAGAAGTTTCTCGTTCGTGAATCCGAGGATGAAGTAAGAAAGCGGATGGAGGACTTTTATCGTCGCGTTCATCTTTTGGGGAAAATAGATATAGGAGAGGATCGGGATGGAGACTGAAACACAAGAAGTGCAAAGCAAAAATAAGCTTTTAACGATAATGCTCGTTCTCTTAACGGTTATTTTACTAGTAGGTACTGTCGCCGTCATTATTATTTTGAAATCTTCAAATGAAGGTAGTGCGAAAGAACCGACGATCGATGAAGTCATTGAATCATCGGTAGATATACCTGAATTGACAACGAACTTAGCGTCGGATGATTACATTCGAATTTCTTTTAAAATCCAAACGGATAGTAAAGAAGCGATGGAAGAAATGACGAAGCGTGACTTTCAAGCAAAAAATATTATTATTAAGCAGCTGTCTGAAATGAAGGCAGAAGAGTTAAAAGGAAGTAAAGGAAAAGAGAAGTTAACAGAACAATTAAAAATGGAATTAAACGAAATTATGCAGGATGGAAAAGTTCTTGAAGTGTATATCACCTCTTATATCATCCAATAATTAATTCATTTGACGGAGGTGAAGGCATGTCGGGAGAAATATTATCTCAAAACGAGATTGATGCCTTATTGTCGGCTTTATCTACTGGCGAAATGGACGCTGATGAGCTAAAGAAGGAAGAAGAAGAGAAAAAGGTTAAAGTGTATGACTTTAAAAGGGCGTTGCGTTTTTCGAAAGATCAAATCAGAAGTTTAACGAGAATGCACGATAATTTCGCTCGCATTTTAACGACGTTCTTCTCAGCTCAGCTTCGTACATACGTTCAAATTGCGGTTGTATCGGCTGATCAAATTCCTTACGAAGAATTTATTCGCTCCATTCCTAATCAAACGATTCTTAATGTATTTGAGGTTCCTCCACTTGAGGGAAGAATTTTAATGGAGGTTAACCCAAATGTAGCATATGCGATGTTAGATCGATTGTTAGGCGGAAAAGGGTTAAGCGTCAATAAAGTCGACAATTTAACGGAAATAGAAACAAAAATCATGTCGAATATGTTTGAACGAGCTTTCGAAAATTATCGAGAAGCTTGGGTGAATCTTGTCGATATTGATCCTTTGATGGCGGAATTTGAGGTGAATTCTCAATTTTTGCAGATGGTATCACCTAATGAAACTGTAGTTGTGATATCATTAAACACGACAATTGGTGAAACGACCGGAATGATCAATATCTGTATTCCGCACGTTGTATTAGAGCCGATTATTCCTAAATTATCTGTTCATTACTGGATGCAAAATCCAGATAAAAAGGAAAGAGCGCCAGGTGAACTCGAAAAGCTTGAGAAACGTATTAAAAAAGCAGATGTATCTGTTGTCGCAGAGCTTGGACATTCAGCTATTTCGATAGAGGAATTCCTAACTCTTGCAATAGGAGATGTTATTGAATTGAAACAGCGTATTAACGAGCCCCTGTCTGTTAAAGTTGGTCAAAAACCAAAGTTTACGGCACAGCCGGGTAAAATAAATAAACAATTGGCTGTACAAATTCTTGACCATATAGAGGGGGGAGAAGACGATGATGAGTGATGATATGCTATCTCAGGAAGAAATTGATGCTTTGTTGAAAGGACCTGGAGAAGACAGTAAAGAAGACGAAGCTTCAAGTACATCGTTAACTAACGTGGAAGATTACTTGGATTCGTTTGAACAAGATACGCTAGGTGAAATAGGAAATATATCATTTGGCAGTTCAGCTACGGCTCTCTCTAGTTTATTGAATCAAAAGGTGGATATCACTACACCGACTGTTTCAATCATCGAAAGAAAAAAATTAAAAGACGAATTTCCACATCCATATGTAGCTATTGAAGTGGAGTATACAGAAGGGTTTTCTGGCGCGAATTTGCTAGTCATTAAGCAAACAGATGCAGCCATTATTGCTGATTTAATGCTCGGTGGCGATGGTACTTCGCCTAATCCAGATTTGGGAGAAATTCAACTAAGCGCTGTACAAGAGGCCATGAATCAGATGATGGGGTCGGCGGCGACTTCGATGTCCACCATTTTTAGTAAGAAGGTAGATATTTCACCTCCAGTCATTGCTTTAATGGATTTACAGCAAGGCGAGGGTGCCGATACCATACCAGAACTTGATTTACTTGTCAAAATTTCTTTCCGACTAACCATTGGAGATTTAATTGACTCTAATATTATGCAACTGCTGCCATTGAATTTCGCTAAAAGCTTAGTAAATGAGCTGATCAATTCTTCTGAAGAAGCGGTATCCGCTGCGCCATCAGCAGAAGCACCTGTAGTGACTCAGCCAAGTAACGAGGGGGCAAAACAAGCGGAACCAAAACCAGCAGTGCAGGAAAGTGTACCTGTTCAACAAGCGCAAGAATCGGTGCCACTTCATATACAAGAGCGGCCAAAACAGCCGAATGTGAATGTGCAATCAGCTTCTTTTGCTACATTTGAGCAGCCTGCATTGAAACAGCATGAAGCTCGTAACTTAAATATGCTTCTTGATATTCCGCTGCAAGTGACAGTTGAGTTAGGTAGAACGACTCGATCCGTAAAGGATGTCCTTGATTTAACATCAGGATCGATTATTGAATTGGATAAATTAGCTGGTGAACCAGTTGATATTCTTGTCAATAGCCGATTGATTGCTAAAGGAGAAGTAGTTGTAATAGAAGAAAATTTTGGTGTTCGGATTACAGATATTTTGAGTCAGAGCGACCGTTTGAATAATTTGAAATAAGATTTAAGTAAAAGGAGACATGATAATGGGAAAGCGTATTTTAATTGTAGATGATGCAGCATTCATGAGAATGATGATTAAGGACATTTTAACGAAAAATGGCTTTGAGGTAGTTGGGGAAGCCGCAGATGGCGCTCAAGCGGTTGAAAAGTTTAAAGAATTCCAGCCAGACTTAGTTACAATGGATATTACGATGCCTGAAAAAGATGGCATTACGGCATTAAAAGAAATTAAGGCGTTAGACCCAAACGCAAAAATTATTATGTGCTCAGCGATGGGCCAACAAGCGATGGTTATTGATGCGATTCAAGCGGGAGCAAAAGACTTTATCGTTAAACCGTTCCAAGCTGATCGAGTGATTGAGGCCATTTCAAAAACTTTAGCTTAAGCTTAAGAAGGTGCACCCTTTGATTAAACAAGTGATAAAGTCCATAGCTCTCATATTATTTAGTGTGGCTCTGTTCACAGGCAATTATTCTATTGCCTGGGCAGAGCCATTTAACAATAATGTTAAAGATTGTATTGAACACCCAGAAAAATGTCAGCAAGATGTTGACAAAAAAGAGCCAAAAGAGCCAAAAGAATCACATACAGAAAAAGAAAATGAAAACAGTCAAGCCGTTGGACTATCGATTTGGGATTTCGTCAAAATGATAGGAGCGTTAGTTTTTGTTGTGGCGCTCATTTATTTATTGTTGCGATTTGTCAATCAAAAAAGTCGTTCTTATCAAAAGACGAAGCTGATCCAACATGTTGGTGGAACGCCTCTTGGAGGGAATCGATCCGTTCAAATCGTTAAGGTGGGAGATCGCTTGCTTGTACTTGGTGTAGGTGAGGATATTCAATTATTGAAAGAAATTAGTGATCAAGAAGAATATGAACGTTTTCTTCAACAGTACAATGATCAAATGGATCAAATGCTACAGCCGAAAGACATGGTGTCGAATATCATGAATAAATGGAAGTCTGATCAACCAAGCACCAATGAAGATCAGGAGAAATTTAAAAAGGTGTTTGAAGACAAGCTTAGTCATATGAAGCTTTCAAGAGAGAAAGCGATCAGGAAAATGAATAGCAAGGAGAATGGGCAAGATGAATGAGTTTATCCAGTTATTTAACGATAGTTCACCTGATCAAGTGGCAACTTCCGTTAAGTTATTGTTATTGTTAACGGTCTTGTCTTTAGCACCTAGTATTTTAATATTGATGACTTGTTTTACACGAATTGTCATCGTTTTGTCCTTTGTGAGATCGGCGCTTGCTACTCAGCAAATGCCGCCAACTCAAGTGTTAATTGGACTTGCTCTCTTTTTAACATTTTTCATTATGGGTCCTGTGTTCCATGAAGTAAACAATGAGGCATTGAAACCTTTACTTAATGATGAAATTGGTTTAGAGGAAGCGTATGAAAAGGCAAGCATACCGATGAAGGAATTTATGAGTGAACATACGAGGCAAAAGGATTTACAGCTATTTTTAGATTATGCTCAGGCCGAGCAACCGAAAACGATAGAGGATATTCCATTAACCTCTTTAGTTCCGGCTTTTGCGCTTAGTGAAATTAAAACGGCGTTTCAAATGGGGTTTATGATCTTTATTCCATTTCTTGTCATTGATATGGTTGTTGCTAGTGTTTTAATGTCGATGGGGATGATGATGCTACCGCCGGTGATGATTTCCTTGCCGTTTAAGATTTTGTTATTTGTTCTAGTAGATGGTTGGTATTTAGTGATTCAATCTTTGCTGCAAAGCTTTTAAGTAGGTGCAAACAATGAGTTCAGAAATGGTTATTTCTTTAGCAGAAAAAGGGGTTTATACCACGATTATGATATGCGCTCCTCTGCTTATTTTAGCCCTTGTTGTGGGGCTTGCCGTCAGTATTTTTCAGGCAACGACGCAAATACAGGAGCAGACGTTAGCGTTTATTCCAAAAATTGTAGCTGTATTGGTTGGCTTGATTTTTTTCGGACCTTGGATGCTTAGTCGTATGCTGTCTTATACCTTGGATATATTTACGAATTTAACGAGATTTGTAGGGTAAAAGTATGGAAGAATTATTGCCGAAACTATCGGTGTTTTTATTAATAGTTGTGCGAGTGTCATGTTTTTTTGTCACGATGCCATTGTTTTCTTATCGAACGATACCGGCGATGCATCGAATAGGGTTTGCGATTGTGCTGTCGTGGACGATGTATTATACGCTTGATCTTCCTGCATTAGAAATAAATGGCGAGTATTTTATTTTAATTATAAAAGAAGCATTGGTTGGTTTATTAATAGGCTTCATTGCTTATATGATTTTATCAGCCATTCAAATTGCGGGAGGCTTTATCGATTTTCAAATGGGATTTGCCATTGCGAATGTTATTGATCCACAAACAGGTGTACAAAGTCCACTCATCGGTCAATATTTATATATGTTTTCCTTGCTTTTACTGCTGGCGACGAACGGACATTACTTAATTTTAGATGGGATTTTCTACAGTTATCAGTTTATTCCGATCGATCAAGTAGGTCTTCCGTTTGAGAATGGACAAATAGCTGAATACGTTAGTCAAGCGTTCAACTCCATGTTTGTTATCGCCTTTCAAATGTCAATGCCAGTTGTCGCTTCCTTATTCTTGGTAGATGTGGCATTGGGAATAGTGGCAAGAACTGTGCCGCAACTGAACATTTTTGTCGTCGGTTTTCCGATCAAAATTGGCGTGGCATTTATTGTGTTAATCATTGTAATGGGAGTCATCTTTACAGTTGTTCAGAAACTGTTTGAGATTATGCTGTATACAATGCGCGATGTGATGACATTGTTAGGGGGGGGTTAACTTGAGAAGGCTACAGTTAGACCTTCAGTTTTTTGCCGGAGAAAAGACTGAAAAAGCCACTCCTAAAAAACGTCAAGACTCTCGAAAAAAAGGGCAAGTCGCGAAGAGTCAAGATGTCAATACTGCGATTAGCTTGCTTGCCATCTTTGGCTTTTTGTTTGTCGGTGCTGCTTTTATGGGAAAGCATATTTTGGGCTTTTTTCGACATTCATTACAAAACTATATGTTAATGCCTGTGACGGAGGCGAATTTAAAGATAATTGTGCTTGAAACTATGCAGCAGCTTATCTACATTCTTGGTCCGGTGATGCTAGTGGCACTACTTGCGGGATTAGCAGCTAATTATTTGCAAGTTGGTTTTTTATTAACTGGTGAACCGCTCAAGCCGAAGTTAGAAAAGATCGATCCAATTAAAGGATTTAAGCGTATTTTTGCGTTAAGAGCACTCGTAGAACTGCTAAAGTCTATTTTGAAAATTGGATTTGTTGGGACTGCTACATTTATCGTGCTCTGGTCGAATATTGAAGAAGTATTAAAGCTGTCTTTTAAATCAGTCTCCGATGCATTACAGACAGTAGGTGTACTGACTTTAAAAATGGGGCTCGCGGCCTCCATGGCGCTGTTGTTTCTCGCTCTTCTCGATTACTTATATCAAAAGTATGATTTTGAGAAAAACATCCGCATGTCAAAGCAAGACATTAAGGACGAATATAAGAATGCCGAAGGGGACCCGCTAATCAAATCACAGATGAAACAAAGGCAACGTGAAATGGCGATGAGGAGAATGATGCAAGAGGTCCCTGAAGCAGATGTTGTTATTACCAACCCTACTCATTACGCGATTGCGTTAAAATATGATGAAGAAAAGCTAGACGCCCCCTATGTTGTTGCCAAGGGAGTCGATTATTTAGCTCAAAAGATCAAGTATATCGCGGGTGAAAATGAAGTAACAATGGTGGAAAACAGGCCGCTGGCTAGAGCTTTATATGACCAAGCAGAAATTGGTGATCCGATACCTGAAGAATTTTTTAAAGCAGTAGCGGAAGTATTAGCTTATGTTTACCGAGTGAAAAATAAATTGTAAGTTTTGTTGTTAGGAGAGAGAGAAATGCAAGCAAGAGATATCTCCGTGTTATTGAGTGTAATTTTAATAGTTGCCATGTTAATTATTCCGTTGCCATCATGGTTATTGAGTGTATTAATCATTGTTAATATTTCTCTTGCACTTTTAGTTTTACTTATTTCGATGAATATGCGAGAGGCATTGGAGTTTTCAATTTTCCCATCGCTTTTACTATTGTTGACATTATTCCGTTTAGGGCTAAATGTGTCTACCACTCGTTCGATCTTAAGTAAGGGTGAAGCAGGTGGCGTTGTTGAGACGTTCGGAACATTTGTTGTCGGCGGAAATATAGTCGTTGGGATGGTTGTCTTTTTAATCTTAATTATTATTCAGTTTATTGTTATTACAAAAGGATCTGAACGTGTGTCTGAGGTGGCCGCTCGCTTCACTCTTGATGCGATGCCAGGGAAACAAATGAGTATTGACGCCGATTTAAATGCCGGAATGATTTCTGAACAAGAAGCGAGAGAACGCCGGGAAAAGGTTAGCCGTGAAGCAGACTTTTATGGAGCGATGGACGGTGCGACCAAGTTTGTGAAAGGTGATGCGATCGCCGGTATTATCATCGTCATCATTAATCTAATTTTTGGTATTATCATCGGTACTGTTCAACAAGGATTGTCATTATCGGAGGCGGCCGCACGATATTCCTTATTAACGGTAGGAGATGGAATTGTCTCACAAGTTCCAGCCCTATTAATTTCTACAGCGACAGGGATTGTGGTGACAAGAGCAGCTTCGAAAGGAAATTTAGGCGAGGACGTTATGTCTCAGTTACTCGCTTATCCGATGATGCTGTATGTCGCAGCAGGAACGATTTTTTTATTAGGGGTTGCGACACCTATTAGCGATTTATTAACGATACCGATTGCGGGTCTGTTAGCAGGAGGAGCCTTCATGCTACAAAGAGCGCCGGAGAAGGATGAGGTAGACTTGATCGAAGCTGAAGAAGAAATTGAAACAGCAGAGTTAAAGAGTCCTGAAAGTGTCGTTAATTTATTAAATATTGATCCGATTGAATTTGAATTTGGATATGGTTTGATTCCATTAGCAGATGCTACACAAGGTGGAGATTTACTAGATCGGGTAGTAATGATTCGCCGTCAACTTGCCATTGAGTTAGGGTTAGTCATTCCGGTTGTCCGCATTCGTGATAATATTCAACTTCAACCAAATGAATATCAGATTAAAATTAAAGGTAGTGTCATGGCACAAGGAGATTTGCTATTAGACCATTATTTAGCGATGAGTCCAGGTGAAGAAGATGATTCAATTGAAGGAATTGATACGATTGAACCTTCTTTTGGTTTACCGGCTAAATGGATTACAGAGGAAATGAAAGAGCAGGCTGAAATACTGGGCTATACCGTGGTCGACCCTCCAAGTGTAGTATCGACACATTTAACAGAAGTGATTAAAGCAAATGCGCATGAATTACTTGGTCGTCAAGAAACGCAGCAATTGATTGAACATTTGAAAGAAGCGTACCCAATTTTAGTAGAAGAAGTGACACCAAATCCATTGTCTGTAGGAGAAGTGCAAAAGGTATTGGCTAAGTTACTGAAAGAAAATATTTCCATCAGAAACTTACCAGTCATATTTGAAACTCTCGCGGATTTTGGCAAAATGTCATCAGATACCGATCTATTAACGGAGTATGTCCGTCAGGCACTTGCAAGGCAAATTACAAGACAATACATAGAAAGTGATGATTCTTTAAAAGTAATCACGCTTTCTGGTGGAATTGAAAAATTAATAGCCGATAGTGTCCAACAAACAGAACATGGAAACTTTTTATCATTAGATCCAATGGATTCTCAACGAATAATTGAAGCGATGGCTGCTCAAGTGGAGCAAGTTTCTTTTATGCAGCAAACACCGATTATTCTATGTTCACCAGCGATTCGGATGTACATTAAACAATTATCCGAGAGATATTTTCCACAACTTCCGATTCTTTCATATAACGAGCTTGAACCAAATGTTGAAGTGCAAAGTGTTGGGGTGGTGAACATAGATTGAAAGTAAAAAAATATCGGGCTTCCTCTATGCAAGAAGCCATGAAAAAAATTCGAGCGGATCTAGGGAAACAAGCGGTTATTCTTCAATCAAAAACGGTCTATACAGGTGGCTTTTTCGGCTTATTTAAAAAGAAAGCGATTGAAGTCGTAGCTGCAATTGATCCGCATGCTCGCCCGGAAGTGAAAGAAAAGCCTCGAATGGTTCCAATGATTGAAAAAAGCCAACCTACAGTTCAATCCATAAACAATGCGGAGGTGCTCTCTAAAGAAGTAAAAGAGTTAAAAAAAATATTAGAGCAGTATTCTCGTGACAACCAAAAAGTTCTTGAAGGTGTACCAGAAGAATTGCAGCCACCATTAGTCGTATTAAAAGAGCAGGAAGTGTCAGACGCTTTAATTATGGAGTTAAAGCAAGCTCTGTTATTAAAATGGAAGAACTCCAAGGGGCATGTGGACGAACAAGAGGCGCTTGCGTGGGCGAAAGAATGGTTATTACACAAAATTAAGCCGTTACAAGAAAGAGCGGATCAAAAGAAAAAATATATCAATATTGTTGGACCAACGGGTGTTGGAAAAACGACCACATTAGCAAAAATGGCGGCTGACAGTGTGTTGGAAAAAGGGAAGAAAGTCGCCTTTATCTCCACTGACACGTACAGAATTGCAGCTATTAATCAATTAAAAACGTATGCTGATTTACTGAAAGTACCGATGCATGTAGCTTATAAGGCGGAAGACTTCACAGGAATCATCAAACAATTGGAAGACTGCGATATTGTCTACATTGATACAGCAGGACGAAATTACCGTGATGAAAGATATGTGAAAGAATTAAAAAATATGATTTCCTTTGAAGAAGAAGTGGAAAGTTATTTAGTGGTGGCCCTTACGTCGAAAGAAAATGATTTGAAGGAGATTATTGATAAATTTTCTCTTATTCCGATCCAAAAGTTCATTTTTACAAAAATGGATGAGACGAAAACACATGGTACCCTTCTTAATTTGATGTGTCATTTTCAAAAAGGAGTGGCCTTTATCGCGAATGGGCAAAACGTCCCGGATGATTTAATGGAAATCGATGCAGAAACAATCGTTGATATTATTTTTGGTGAAGATGTATGACATATGATCAAGCTTCGGGATTGCGACAAAAGGTCAATCGGTTAACTGGAAATTTAGCAAAAACGGTTGCTGTAGTTAGTGGAAAAGGCGGCGTAGGAAAATCTAATATTTCTATGAATTTTGGCTTAAATTTAACACAGTATGGGAAAAAAGTGCTAATATTTGATATGGATATAGGTATGGGAAATATCCATGTGTTATCAGGTATAACAGGCGAACGCTCCATTGTTGAATTTTTTGAAAAGGGATGCAGCCTTGAAGAGTTGATTATAAATGGAACTGAAGGAGTGTCTTATATACTAGGAGGCTCTGGTTTAAGTAAGTTAATTGAATGGGATGACCATTATTTAGAGCGATGGCTATCCGCGATTGAGGAATTACAATACCAGTATGATTATTTAATTTTTGATATGGGAGCAGGAGTGACAAAAGAATCCTTAGAGATACTGATGTCAGTGGAAGATATTTTTGTGGTGACCACACCTGAGCCTACTTCGATTACTGACGCTTATTCGATGCTTAAGTTTATTCACCTTCGAGGAGGAACGAATACGTTTTATCTTGTATGTAATCGAGCAGAAAGTCTTGCAGAAGGTAGGGAAGTGATCATGCGGCTGCAAAATGTAGTGGACCGCTTTTTGCAAAGGGAGATCATTGAGCTTGGAATATTGCCGGAGGATCGGCATGTGAAACAAGCAGTCACGAAACAAATGCCTTTTTCACTTGCTTTTCCGCATGCTTCGATCTCTACAGCATGTAAGACGATGACGAATAATTATTTGACGGGGTCAAACGCCCCTTCATTTAATGGGAAGTCATCTAGATTTATTGAAAAGCTTCGTCATTTTTTCATGAAAGGCAGGGGTGAAAATGAAAAATAAAAAAGTACTCGTGGTAGATGATTCAGCTTTTATGAGGAAGTTGATCACCGATATTTTAAATCACCATCCCGAACTTGATGTAGTAGCGACGGCACGTAATGGCAAGGACGCGATTGCGAAATTTGAGAAATACAAGCCGGATGTTATGACGATGGATGTGGAAATGCCTGAGATGGATGGCCTAGATGCGCTGAGCTACATTATGGAGCACAAACCAACACCTATTGTTATGCTTTCAAGTTTAACGAAAAAAGGCACTGAAACAACGATGCTAGCTATGGAAAAAGGCGCGGTTGATTTTATCGCTAAGCCTTCCGGGACTATTTCAGTGGATTTATACAAAATCAAAGATGAGCTGATTGAAAAAGTGTTAGCAGCTAGTCGGGCTAATGTCCGTCCTATCTCTGTATTCAATAAACCGAAAATTCATAGCAAACCGAGTGTTAAAAAAGCACATGCTTTTCCAACTAATAGGCTAGAATGCTCAAAAACAAACGGGAAAACATTAATTGTGATCGGAACGTCAACAGGAGGTCCACGCGCCCTTCAAAGTGTACTAACGAGGCTTCCAGCCACTCTTAATGCACCTGTATTAATTGTTCAACATATGCCGGCAGGCTTTACTCATTCACTTGCTCAAAGGCTAGATTCACTTTCGGCCATTTCTGTTAAAGAAGCGGAAGACGGTGAGATTTTAAGAAATAATACGGCGTATATTGCACCGGGAAATTATCACTTAAAAGTGAAGAAAGTTGGAGTCTCTTTAGCTGTTCATTTAGATCAAACCCCTGCAGTGAATGGACATCGTCCTTCTGTTGATGTGCTTTTTGAGTCGGTAAGTGAGATATTAGACTACAACAAAGTTGCTGTCGTTATGACAGGTATGGGGGCGGACGGTGCTAATGGCTTATTCAAGCTGAAAGAGACGGGAAATGGGAATGTATCGGCTATTGCTGAGTCCAAAGATACATGTGTAGTGTTTGGAATGCCAAGAGCAGCGATTGCTACACATGTAGTAGATGAAGTAGTACCAGTGGATCAAATTGCAGAAACAATTGTTAAGTATATACCTTAGAGAGGGATGAGCGGCTAATGGAAGTGAATCAATATTTAGAAATTTTCATTGAAGAAAGCAAGGAACATTTGCAAGCAGTAAATGAAAATCTTTTAGTTTTGGAGAAAAATCCAGAAGACATCTCAATTGTTAATGAAATCTTTCGTTCAGCCCATACGTTAAAAGGGATGTCTGCAACGATGGGATATGAGGATTTAGCAAACTTAACACATAAAATGGAGAATGTTTTAGATGCGATTCGAAACCATAAAATCCAAGTTACCGCGGAAATATTAGATGTTGTTTTTGCTTCAATTGACGATCTAGAGGCAATGGTCAATGATATTGCCTCTGGTGGAGATGGAAAAAGAGATGTCACCGCCATTGTTGAAAAACTGTTGAAAATTGAAAATGGAGAGGCATTATCAGCAGCTTCTGAAGAAGTAGCTGCAGCAGTGTCTGAACCATTGGCTCAAACATCATACGCATCTGAATACGATGAATTTGAACGGACAGTAATTGGACAATCTAGGGAACAGGGCTTCTCTTGCCTAGAAATTGAAGTTGAATTAAGAAGTGATTGTGTTCTTAAAGCGGCCAGAGTATTTATGGTCTTTGAAGTGCTTGAAAAATGCGGAGAAGTCATTAAATCAACCCCTTCAACGGAACAATTAGAAGAAGAGAAATTTGATGAAAAGTTCATTGTTACCATCATTACGAAAGATCCTGCTCAAGAAATTGAAAGCAAAGTTAAAAAAGTATCAGAAGTCGTGAATGTCACCATTAGGGAAGTAGAGTTTGAACCTTTAAATGTGAATGCAGCACCGCAACAAGAGGTGCAAACAGAGGTTAGCAAGCCGGCTGAAAATAAAGAAGTGAAAGAAACGAAAGAAGCAAAACAAAATAAACAGCAAGCTGTCGCCAATAAAACGATTCGTGTAAATATTGAACGCTTGGATATTTTGATGAATTTATTCGAAGAGCTTGTGATTGATCGTGGAAGGCTAGAACAAATTTCCGGGGATCTTAATCATCCAGAGCTTAATGAAACCGTGGAGCGGATGTCAAGAATTTCTGGTGATTTACAAAATATCATTTTAAACATGAGAATGGTTCCAGTAGAAACGGTGTTCAACCGTTTTCCGAGAATGGTTCGCCAGCTTGCCCGCGAGTTAAACAAGCAAATTAACTTGGAAATTATCGGGGCGGATACCGAGCTTGATCGTACGGTGATTGATGAAATTGGTGATCCTCTTGTTCACTTAATCCGTAACGCGATTGACCATGGCATAGAAAAGCCAGAAGACCGCAAAGCGAAAGGAAAACCTGCTGAAGGAACGGTGAAACTAAAAGCCTACCATAGCGGAAACCATGTATTTATCGAAATTGAAGATGACGGCGCGGGAATCAACAGAGAAAAAGTGTTGAGTAAAGCTCTTGCAAAAGGAGTCGTAACAGAGGAACAGGCGCTTACCCTTTCAGATAAGCAGGTTTATGAACTGATTTTGGCTTCTGGATTCTCTACAGCTGAACAGGTGTCAGATATTTCAGGACGCGGCGTCGGACTCGATGTCGTAAAAACAACGATTGAATCCCTTGGAGGCTCGATTAGTATCGATGCCTACGAAGGAAAAGGCTCTATCTTTTCGATTCAGTTGCCACTGACGTTATCAATCATTTCTGTCATGCTAGTGGAAGTGGAAAAAGAGAAATATGCCATTCCATTGTCTTCGATTATTGAAACAGCGATTGTGAAGAAAACGGATATTTTAAAAGCACATACACAACAAGTCATTGATTTTCGTGGTAAAGTCGTTCCACTTGTTTTCTTAGAACAAATTTTTGAAGTGCCAACTGTTGAAGAAAAAGATGAATACTATTCAATCGTCATTGTTCGAAAAGGCGATAAAATGGCCGGGCTTGTTGTCGATTCCTTTATTGGTCAACAAGAAGTAGTATTGAAATCACTAGGGAATTATTTAACAAATGTTTTTGCTATTTCAGGTGCTACGATTTTAGGAGATGGCCAGGTTGCCTTAATCGTAGATTGTAATGCATTGATTAAATAATTGATGGAAGGAAGGAAAATGATGAGTAATATGAGTGCTCCGTCTACAATAAAAGTGATTGCCTTTCAACTAATGGATAAAGAATATGCTTTCCCAGTCCATCAAGTCCATTCTATAGAGAAATTAATGCATATTACTCGAGTTCCAGGTACAGTCCCTTTTATTAAAGGCGTTATTAACTTACGTGGGGTTGTTACACCGATTATTGATTTGCGAAATCGATTTAATCTTCCTGATGAACAATATAATGAGAATACTAGAATTATCATTGCCTCTTTTGATGAGATGGAAGTGGGGCTAGTCGTTGATGGAGCGAATGATGTGCTTGATATTTCAAGTGACATCATTGAACCTCAGCCCGATGTTGTTGGTTCTATAGAAGCGGAATATATTACTGGGGTAGCTAAATTAGAGAAAAGGCTTTTAATTTTATTAAGCTTAGAAAAAGTGTTTAAGTAAAGGAGTAAATACATGAGCTATATCGATCAAATTCAAACTCTCCACTTAGACATATTGAAAGAGATTGGAAATATAGGAGCGGGGCATGCGGCGACTGCTCTTTCTACACTTTTAAATAAAAAGGTAGATATGAAAGTGCCTAGCGTAAGGATTGCTAGTTTTAATGAAATGATGGAAATGGCAGGTGGAGCGGACCAAGAAGTGGTTAGTGTCAGCTTAAGGATAGAAGGAGAAGCGAGTGGAAATATGTTTTTCATCCTGTCTTTGGAACAAGCGGAAAATTATATTCGCAATATGACAGGCGATAAACAGTTTTCTTTTCAAGGAATGAATGGAGAAACCATTGGTTACTCTGCTATGCAAGAGCTAGGGAATATTTTGTCTGGGTCTTACTTATCAGCCTTAAGCGACTTTACACAACTGCAGCTTTATCCATCTGTCCCTGAATTAGCGATTGATATGTTTGGCGCCATTATTAGCTTTGGTTTAGTAGAAGCCTCTCAATATGGGGATTATGCAATTGTCATTGACACGGTACTTAAAGAAGAGGAGACAGGTGAAGAGGAGGAAGTGAAAGGGCATTTCTTTTTGCTTCCTGCTCCCTTCTCTTTCCCCACAATATTTCGTGCCTTGGGAGTCGAGATGAATGAATAGAATCAAACAAATCGTGAAAGTAGGGATTGCTGAGCTAAATATCGTTCGTTCTCCGGACAACATTCGGACATCAGGTCTAGGTTCTTGTGTTGGAGTTGTCATTTATGATGAACAGCAGGCTCTTGCAGGAATGGTTCATGTTATGTTACCAGACTCAGCTCTTGCTAAAACCGACAATATTAACAAAGCAAAATTTGCAGATACAGGAATCAGGGAACTACTTAACATTTTAAAAAGAGAAGGCGCTCAAATGTATAGATTAAAAGCAAAGCTTGCAGGCGGCGCCCAAATGTTTCAATTTAGCCCTCAAAGTGATTCTATGAGAATAGGGCCAAGAAATGTTGAAGCGGTCAAACGTAAATTGAGAGAAGAAAACATTCAGATTGCTGCTGAAGATGTTGGTGGTAATAACGGTCGAACCATTGAATTTGATCCGGACACGTGCCGGTTAATGATTCGAACGGTAAATAAAGGAGTTCGAGAAATATAATGAGAGGCTCAATTTTATGGAATATCTGGTTCATGATTGCAGGGTTTACTCTTTATTTTCTACTTTCATTTCCTAATGGGGAACCGTTGCCCGTTATTTTAGGTTCATTTGTTGTGGCTGCCATGTTTTTCATATTGATGTTTATTATTCGTTTCATGTTGTTTATCGCTTTTCCTCCCGATAGTTTTGCTGCGAAGCATGTAGAGGAAGGGCTGTCGGCTCAAGAAGAAACACAAGAAGAAAATCGTGAAGATACAATATCTATTAAAGCTGATCAAGACACTGTAGCTAAACAACTAGAAATGACAGACAGCGAGAAAACTGCTGCAATTATTCGTGAAATGATTAACGAGTGAAGAGAATGGTGGCCCTAATCCACTTCTTTACAAAAATTGCCACCGGACATTTGTAGTTAGTTTCTTAATAATATTATCAAGAACTTTATGAAGCCAGAATAAATCATTTAGAAATAAACTTCTCGACGAGGTTAACCCGAGGAGGAGAGATAGAAAATGCCTAGGATGAATGTTAATGAAGAAGAAAAATTATGGGATGCTTGGTTAAAGAGTCGTGATAGCCAGGCAGGAAACTTGCTGGTGGAAAAGTATATGCCTCTTGTTTCTTTTCATTCGCAACGAATTTCAGCGAATTTGCCACGGAGCGTCAATAAAGAAGATATAAAAAGCTTAGCCTTAATGGGATTATTAGATGCATTAACTAAATTTGATCCGTCTAGGGATTTAAAGTTTGACACATATGCTTCCTTTCGAATTCGCGGCGCCATATTGGATGGTCTGAGAAAAGAAGATTGGCTACCGCGTGGTACAAGAGAAAAAGCGAAGAAGATCGAAGCGAAGATAGAGGAAATGGAGCAAAAATATTTGCGTCGTGTTACGGCTGTTGAAGTAGCGGAGCAGCTCAACTTAAGTGAAGATGAAATTCATCAAACCATGACTGAACACTTATTTGCCAATGTGCTTTCTATGGATGAACATGTACAAGATTCGGATCATTCTGATGCCAAAGGGTTTATATTAAAGGATGAGAAGACGATTTCACCGGAAGAGGAAGTTTTAAAAGGTGAGCTCATCCAAGAGCTTGTACAAGAAATTTCTAAGTTAACAGCAAAAGAGCAAATGGTGCTGAGCTTGTTTTATCATGAAGAACTGACTTTGACTGAAATAGGTGAAGTGATGAGCTTATCGACATCAAGAATCTCCCAAATTCATTCAAAAGCTATTTTCAAACTAAAAAACCAGCTGATAAAGGTGAATGGAACGGCGCCTTCATTAAGGAAAACAAATTAGAGGATAAGAAGGAAACATGACGACACTTTTCATATGGATTTCGCTTATATTAAATGCAGTCGCTCTATTTGCCATTATTCTTCTATTCTTGAGACAAAATCGCTTGTTTGATGTAAAAAAACAACAACAAAAAATTGCTCAAGAAATGGAAGAAATGATGGATGCCTATTTGTTAGAGATGAAAGAGGAAAATGAGAAACTTATTCAACAATTGTCACAAAAATCGACAATAAATGAAATAAAGTCTTCGCCCGTTCAAAAGCAGGAGCTATCGATCCCAAATTTACAACGTGCAAGAGCAGCTAAAGGGTATAAAGCGGCTAGTTCAACAAGCGGAAACGCGATTTTATCGAAAGAAAAGCAGTTTGAAGACGAAATCGCTCTTCTTCACGAACAAGGTTTAACCGTTGAAGACATCGCGAAGAAATTAAATAAAGGAAAGACAGAAGTTGAATTGGCTTTGAAATTTTCAAACATCGGGAAAAATAGTTGATTGCTTTAGAAGGATATGTTATATTTAGTAACGGTGTTAATACACACGTTTGCGGATTTGGACAGATGGTGCTGTTTAAACAGTTTCTGGACGAAAATGAGGCAAGCGGAGGAAAATCAAAACCATTAGGAGGAACAAAACATGTCAGTTATTTCAATGAAACAATTGCTTGAAGCTGGTGTACACTTTGGACACCAAACACGCCGTTGGAACCCAAAAATGAAAAAATATATTTTCCAAGAGCGTAACGGGATCTATATCATCGATCTTCAAAAAACAGTTCGTAAAGTCGAAGAAGCTTATAAATTCGTAAAAGAATTAGCAGAAGATGGCGGAAAAGTTCTTTTCGTTGGTACGAAAAAACAAGCTCAAGAGTCTGTGAAAGAAGAAGCAGAACGTTCTGGTATGTACTATGTAAACCAACGTTGGTTAGGTGGTACATTAACAAACTTCTCGACAATTCAAAAACGTGTACAACGTTTAAAAAACATCGAGAAAATGGAAGAGGATGGAACATTTGAAGTTCTTCCTAAAAAAGAAGTAGTTCAATTGAAAAAAGAACATGAACGCTTAGTGAAATTCTTAGGCGGAATTAGAGATATGAAAGATCTTCCAGATGCATTGTTCATCATTGACCCACGTAAAGAGCGTATTGCGGTTGCTGAAGCTCGCAAATTACACATCCCAATCGTTGGTATTGTTGATACAAACTGTGATCCGGATGAAATCGATTATGTGATCCCAGCAAATGATGATGCGATTCGCGCAGTGAAACTTTTAACTGGAAAAATGGCAGATGCGATTTTAGAAGCTAAACAAGGCGAAGAAACAGTTGAAGTTGCTGCGGCTGAAGAAGTAGCTACTGCTGAGTAACAGTTGTGATAAAAAGGTGATAAGACGAAAGTCCCTTATCACCTTTTTTTAAAGGGAAAAAGCCAGAAAAGGTGTATAGTCAGCTTTTCTGTGCTAATCATATATTTGATAGTTACATACAATTAAAGGAGGAAGAATACTTATGGCAATTACTGCACAAATGGTAAAAGAACTTCGTGAAAAAACAGGCGCAGGCATGATGGACTGTAAAAAAGCTTTAACAGAAACAAACGGGGATATGGAGAAAGCTATTGACTTCCTTCGTGAAAAAGGAATCGCTAAAGCAGCTAAAAAAGCGGACCGTATTGCTGCTGAAGGTACAACTTTCATCAAAGCTGAAGGTAACGAAGCAGTGATCTTAGAAGTAAACTCTGAAACAGATTTCGTTGCAAAAAACGAAGGCTTCCAACAGCTTGTAAAAGAATTAGCGGATCACTTATTAGCAAGCAAACCAGCTTCTATCGAAGAAGCGCATGACCAAACAATGAGCAATGGCAAAACAGTGTCTGAGCAAATCAACGAAGCAGTCGCTAAAATTGGTGAAAAATTAACATTACGCCGTTTTGAAATTGTAACAAAAGGCGACAATGATGCATTTGGCGCTTACCTTCACATGGGTGGACGTATTGGTGTATTAACACTTCTAGAAGGTACAACAGATGAAGAAGCAGCGAAAGATGTAGCGATGCACGCAGCTGCTTTAAGTCCAAAATACATTTCACGTGATGCAGTATCTCAAGAAGAAGTAGAGCGTGAGCGTGAAGTATTAACGCAACAAGCATTAAACGAAGGTAAACCAGAAAACATCGTTGCGAAAATGGTTGAAGGCCGCATCAGCAAATTCTTTGAAGATATTTGCTTAGTGGATCAAACATTCGTTAAAAACCCTGACCAAAAAGTTGGTCAATTTGTAGCATCTAAAGGTGGAACAGTAAAAGCGCTTGTTCGTTATGCTGTTGGTGAAGGAATCGAGAAGCGTCAAGATAACTTTGCTGAGGAAGTAATGAGCCAAGTAAAAAAATAATTCCTTACCATTGCTTCATCAGAAAGAATGTATGGAAAATTGGAAATCCCTTACCGCTTGTTGGTGAGGGATTTCATATAGAAGTTTCGGCAAAATCGTAATCAAAACCATTACATATGGAGGTCTACATGAGCGTTCCAAAGTATAAACGTGTTGTATTAAAGCTTAGTGGAGAGGCATTGGCAGGAGATGCTGGGTTTGGTATTAACCCTAAAGTCATTAAGTCCATTGCAGAACAAGTAAAAGAAATTGCAGAATTAGATGTGGAAGTAGCAGTTGTTGTTGGTGGTGGAAACATTTGGAGAGGGAAAATCGGTAGTGAAATGGGTATGGACCGTGCGACAGCTGATTACATGGGCATGTTAGCAACGGTGATGAATTCGATGGCTTTACAAGATAGTTTAGAGCAACTAGGTATTGAAACTCGTGTTCAAACATCCATTGAAATGCGCCAAGTGGCCGAACCTTACATCCGTCGTCGTGCTATTCGCCATTTAGAAAAGAAACGTGTCGTTATTTTTGCAGCAGGTACAGGAAATCCTTATTTCTCTACAGATACAACCGCTGCTTTAAGAGCTGCTGAAATTGAAGCAGAAGTGATTTTGATGGCAAAAAATAATGTAGACGGTGTATATTCTGCGGATCCACGTGTGGATAAAGAAGCGGTCAAATATAACGAGCTTTCCTATTTAGATGTGTTAAAAGAAGGATTAGCTGTAATGGATTCAACTGCTTCTTCTTTATGTATGGATAACGATATTCCGTTAATTGTGTTCTCTGTAATGGAAAGCGGAAATATTAAACGTGTTGTCATGGGAGATAATATTGGAACAATTGTTAGGGGGAAAGAATAATGCCAACTAAAGTAATGGAACAATTAAATGACAAAATGACAAAAGCAGTTCAAGCTTTTACAAGAGAGTTAGCTTCAATTCGTGCTGGTCGTGCGAGCGCCCAGTTATTAGATCGCGTGACAGTAGAGTATTACGGAGCGCCAACGCCAATTAACCAATTGGCTTCTGTCTCAGTGCCAGAAGCGAGACTGTTAGTGATTCAGCCTTATGATAAAACAGCACTTGGCGACATTGAAAAAGCGATTTTAAAATCAGATTTAGGGCTAACGCCATCCAATGATGGTTCAGTCATTCGTCTGGCTTTCCCTGCTTTAACAGAAGAGCGCCGTAAAGAATTGGCGAAGTTAGTAAAGAAAGAAGCAGAAGATGCAAAAGTCGCTATTCGCAATATTCGTCGCGATGCCAATGAAGACTTTAAAAAGCTTGAAAAAGCGGGCGAAATTACTGAGGATGCTCTACGTGGCCACACGGAAGATGTTCAAAAGGAAACCGATCAATTTATTACGAAAATTGACGAAATCGCCAAAGATAAAGAAAAAGAAATCATGGAAGTTTAACGATCATAACCCTCTTCTTTGTAAGGGGGTTTTCTTGTTTTTAAGAAGAAAAATGAAATACATAAAATTCTACAAAGTAATCATCGAGAGATTTTGGTATTATAATAGGTAGTGTTTTTTAATTACATTGATGAGGTTACATTTGGAGGATATTTTATGATCAACAAAAAGAAGTTGTGGGGAAAGAATGAAGTCCATCATACTGAAGATAAGATTGAACAAATCAAAAAAGATTCGGTTCCGGAACATATTGCCATTATCATGGATGGGAATGGCAGGTGGGCAAAGAAAAGAGCCCTTCCTAGAATTGCTGGTCATCATGAAGGGATGAAAACCGTTAGAAAAATAACGAGATTAGCCAATCGTCTAGGAGTTAAAACGTTAACTTTATACGCTTTTTCGACTGAAAATTGGAAACGTCCCAAACTGGAAGTAGATTTTTTGATGAAGCTTCCAGAAGAGTTTCTTAGTACGTTTTTGCCTGAATTGATTGATGAAAATGTTAGAGTAGAAATGATGGGGGACCGCCAGCAAATTCCTACGCACACATTACGTGCGGTCGACAAAGCCAGAAAAGACACTGAACAAAATGATGGCCTCATTTTAAACTTTGCTTTGAACTATGGGAGTAGAGCAGAGATATTAGATGCAGTGAAATGTATAATGCATGATGTCAAAAATGGTATACTAAAAGAAGATGAATTAAATGAAGAAGTCTTTTCCCGTTATTTAATGACGAAGCATTTAAACGATCCAGACTTACTGATTAGAACGAGTGGGGAAATACGCTTAAGTAATTTTATGCTTTGGCAGCTTGCCTACACAGAATTTTGGTTTTCTGATGTGCTGTGGCCTGACTTTAATGAAACCCACTTACTAGAAGCGATTGAGTCATATCAGCGGCGGTCTCGTCGATTTGGTGGCTTGCAATCATAAATTCGAATTTCGATGAAAGTTAGGAGTTTATAAAATGAAACAACGTATCATAACAGCTGTCATTGCTGCAGCCGTTTTTTTGCCAATTGTACTTTATGGCGGCTGGCCATTTTTACTACTAGCCTTTTTGATGGCCGTAATAGGTCTCGGAGAAGCACTAAGAATGAAACAGATTTCGTTAGCTTCTGTACCAGGAATTCTGTCAATAATCATGTTAGCCATTTTATTAATTCCTAATAAGATGAGCAGTGTAATCGAGCAGGCAGGTTATGACAAATTGCAACTGATGTTGCTCATGGTCTTGTGGTTATTAGTTTACATGGTCATGTCTAAAAATCGCTTTACATTTGAAGATGTAGGCTTTTGTGTCCTTTCTGTATTATATATCGGCTTTGGATTTTATTATTTTATGGAAACGAGAGAAGCGGGAGTTGTATTTATCTTCTTTGCTTTATTTATCACATGGGCAACGGATTCGGGAGCCTATTTCATTGGGCGTTCGTTTGGAAAGCACAAATTGTGGCCTGAAATTAGCCCGAAAAAAACGATTGAGGGTTCTGTAGGAGGTATCCTTTCAGCTGTTGTTGTTGCAGCATTGTTTTATTTCTTCGCCGATATAGATATCGCACTCGCACAGCTATTGATAGGTACGGTCATCCTTTCTGCGTTTGGACAGATTGGTGACCTTGCTGAATCGGCTTTAAAACGCCATTTTGGTGTCAAGGATTCCGGGACGATTTTACCTGGACATGGAGGGATTTTAGATCGTGTGGATAGCTGGCTGTTTGTGTTCCCGCTTATCCATATTTTACAATTTGTTAATTGAAGTTTGGTTGAGGAGATGAATGGGTTTGAAGAAGATAAGTCTATTAGGTGCTACAGGCTCCATTGGACAACAAACGCTCGATGTGATCGAGCATCATAGCGAAGACTTTACTCTCGTTGCTTTTTCGGCTGGAAGAAATATAGAGGAGACAAGAAAAATTATTCACAAGTTTCATCCAGAGCTTGTTTCGGTTCAGGAAAAGGATGATGCTCTTCGTTTGCAAGCAGAATTTCCTTTTCTAAACGTTACGTATGGGGAAGAAGGACTTGTTGAAGTAGCGGTCTATCCTGTAGCACATATATTAGTGAATGCTGTACTTGGTAGTGTAGGTTTGTTTCCAACGATGCAAGCCATTGAAGCAGGTAAGACGATTGCGATAGCGAACAAGGAAACATTAGTGACAGCCGGGCATTTAGTCATGGAGGCGGCACAAAAGCATCATGTTAGTCTATTGCCTGTCGATAGTGAGCATTCGGCCATTTTTCAATGTCTACAAGGAGAACAATCGAAAAATATTGAGCGTTTAATTTTGACAGCATCTGGCGGAAGCTTTCGAGATCGCTCTCGAGAAGAATTGAAACATGTAAGCGTGAAGGAAGCACTCAATCATCCGAACTGGTCAATGGGAGCAAAAATCACGATTGATTCGGCAACGATGATGAATAAAGGTTTAGAAGTAATTGAAGCACATTGGCTGTTTCATTTGCCATATGAGCAAATAGATGTTATTTTACATCGTGAAAGTATTATTCATTCGATGGTCGAATTTCATGATAGTTCAGTTATTGCTCAATTGGGAACGCCGGATATGCGGGTACCCATTCAATACGCTTTAACGTATCCAGATCGCTTTGTACAGCTGGGGTCTAAACGCTTAAATTTAGTAGAGATAGGGAAGTTGCATTTTGAGAAAATGGACCTTGACCGGTTCCGGATGCTAGCATTAGCTTATCAAGCAGGTAAGGCTGGCGGAACGATGCCAACTGTATTAAATGCAGCGAATGAAGAGGCGGTCGCCGCTTTTCTTGCGGGAAAGATTTCATTTTTACAAATTGATGGATTGGTGGAACGTTCTTTAGAACAACATAAGCAAATCTTACACCCGGATTTAGAAACGATTCAGCAAACTGATAAAGAAACAAGGATTTTCGTCCACTCACTTTTATAAAAAAAGGTGGTTATACATTTGAACACAGTGATAGCATTTATTGTAATATTTGGCGCGCTCGTTTTTTTTCATGAATTAGGGCATTTCATTTTTGCCAAAAGAGCGGGTATCCTTTGCCGAGAGTTTGCGATCGGCTTTGGGCCGAAAATATTTGCTCATAAAAAAGGAGAAACAGTTTATACTCTTCGTCTCTTGCCGTTAGGTGGTTATGTTCGCATGGCTGGTGAGGACCCTGAAATGGTCGATTTAAAAGCTGGTCATCGAGTTGGTGTCGTATGTAATGAACAAGAGGAAATTGTCAAAATTATTGTTAATGGAAAGGATCGTTACCCGAAAGCTCGTGTTATTGAGGTCGAGGAAGCCGATCTTGAACATCAACTGCTTATACGAGGCTATGAGGATGGGGAAGAGGAATTGAAATCCTTTTCTATTCATCGAGAAGCTGTCATTGCTGAGGATGGAATCGAAACGCAAATTTCTCCGTGGGATCGACAGTTTTCGTCAAAAACACTTGGGCAACGCGCCATAACTATTTTTGCTGGACCACTATTTAACTTTATTTTAGCGTTCATCGTGTTTATTATCATTGCTTTGGTTCAAGGAATTCCAACGAACGAGCCTGAATTAGGTCAATTAACGCCTGATGGTGCGGCAAAAGAAGCAGGGTTAGTTCAAGGGGACAAAATCATCAGCATCAATGGTGAAGGTATGTCGAGTTGGCAGGAAATTGTAGAATTGATTCAGAAAAATCCACAGACAGAAATGGACTTTACGGTGGAAAGAGACGGAAACACGTTACAAATTCCTGTTACACCAGATTCACGTCAAATTGAAGGTGAAGAAAAAGAAAGTGGTGTGATTGGCGTTTACGGTCCAGTCGAAAAAGATTTCTTTGGCTCCATTGTATATGCTGCAAAGGAAACATACTTCTGGACGACGGAAATTTTTAAAATGGTCGGCAAACTAGTAACGGGTCAATTTTCCATCGATATGCTCTCTGGACCAGTTGGGATTTATGTCTCTACAGAGGTAGTCGCTCAATCTGGTATAATGAATTTAATGAAATGGGCAGGGGTATTAAGTATCAACCTTGGGATTATGAACTTATTACCACTTCCAGCACTTGATGGTGGGAGATTGTTATTCTTCTTAGTAGAAGCTGTCCGAGGCAAGCCGATTGATCGTCATAAAGAAGGGATGGTTCATTTCGTCGGGTTTGCATTATTAATGCTGTTAATGATCGTTGTTACTTGGAATGATATTCAACGATTCTTTTTACAATAATATAGTTTGAGGTGTATGTCATGAAACAAAGCCAAACGTTAATTCCTACATTAAGAGAAACTCCTGCTGATGCAGAGGTGAAAAATCATCAGCTGTTATTAAAAGCTGGATTTATTAGACAAAATGCTAGCGGGGTGTATAGTTATTTACCACTTGGCAAAAAAGTGTTGCGAAAAGTGGAAGAAATTGTTCGTGAAGAAATGGACGCTGCTGGAGCAGTAGAATTGTTAATGCCGGCTTTACAACAAGCTGAGCTTTGGCAAGAATCAGGCCGTTGGTATACGTATGGTCCGGAGTTGATGCGCTTAAAAGATCGTCATGATCGTGAATTTGCATTAGGGGCGACTCATGAAGAAGTTATTACCAGCTTAGTTCGTGATGAAATCAAATCGTACAAGCGTCTGCCGTTGACGTTATACCAAATTCAGACAAAGTTCCGTGATGAAAAGCGCCCGCGTTTCGGCTTGCTTCGTGGAAGAGAGTTTGTGATGAAGGATGCTTACTCTTTCCACGCTTCTCAGGAAAGTCTAGATGAAGTGTATGATCGTTTATTTACTGCTTATTCGAATGTATTCCGTCGCTGTGGCTTGAATTTCCGAGCGGTAATTGCGGACTCTGGAGCGATGGGTGGGAAAGACACGCATGAATTCATGGTGCTGTCAGATATCGGAGAAGATACGATTGCTTATTCTGATCAATCCAATTATGCGGCTAATATCGAAATGGCTCCTGTTGTTACAACATATGAAAAAAGCGATGAATCAGAAAAAGAGAAAGAAAAAGTGGTTACCCCAAATGCGAAAACAATTGAAGACGTTTCTGCTTTGTTAAATGTAGCCCCAGAAAAATGTATTAAATCTCTTTTATTTAAAGTAGATGAAGAGTACGTTCTTGTTCTTGCTAGAGGCGATCATGAAGTAAATGATATTAAGTTGAAAAACTTGCTACAAGCGGATCAAGTGGAGTTAGCTCTTCCTGAAACAGTCAGCGATATTTTAGGTTGCTCAATCGGTTCTCTTGGCCCTGTAGATATGAAGGGTGACGTGAAAGTAATAGCGGATCATGCCGTACAAGCCATTACGAATCTGGTGTGTGGCGCAAATGAAGAAGGATTCCATTATATCAACGTCAATGCAGAAAGAGATTTCACAGTCGATCAATATGCGGATCTTCGCTTTATTCAAGAGGGCGATGCTTCTCCTGATGGACAAGGCACTATTAAGTTTGCCAAAGGAATTGAAGTGGGCCATGTCTTTAAATTAGGAACTCGTTACAGTGAAGCGATGAATGCGACTTATTTGGACGAAAATGGACGCACTCAACCGATGATTATGGGATGTTACGGTATTGGTGTATCCCGCACATTAGCTGCAGTCGCTGAACAATTTAACGATGAGAAAGGCTTCATTTGGCCGAAAGCGTTAACTCCATATGATGTTCATCTCGTTCCAATCAATATGAAAGATGATCACCAACGCGAGTTAGCTGAACAGCTTTATGACCTGCTTCGTGAAAAACGTTTTGATGTCTTGATGGATGATCGTGCAGAGCGACCTGGTGTTAAATTTGCCGATAGTGATCTAATTGGTTTACCTGTTCGAATTACAGTGGGCAAAAAAGCATCTGAAGGAATTGTAGAAGTAAAGGTACGCTCAACTGGAGAAACGATTGAAGTACCTAAGGAACAATTAGTGACAGCATTAGATGAATTGCTTCGCACAATATCTTAATGTATAGATGAAATGATGGATAAATTAGCTATCAAACTTCTAGAAATGGACAAGAAGTTTTTTGGTGGAGGAGAGAAAAAGGTGCCTGCTTTAGGTACCTTTTTCTTCCGATTATAAAAAATTGGGAGGCGTAAAAATGAGTGAGGAATCCCAAGGGAAACGACAAAGGTTTCAATTATTACTACAGCAGTTAAATTTGATCGATGATGCCATTGTGAAGCACTTTGAAGGAGCGGAAATTTCTAAACTGACGGTGGAGCGACAACAGAAAAGATGGCATTTTTCATTTTTAGTGGAACAAATTGTTCCTTATCAAGTGTTGGAGCTGTTCATGAATCAGTTAGTGCACACTTTTAAAGAAATTGCTACGGTCACATTTTCAATTAAAGCAAAAAATCCAGAAGTGTCAGAGGTATTGATCAGACAATACTGGAATCTCTGTGTGAAGCAGCTAGAAGGTATTTCGCCACCCATGCTTGCTTTACTAATGAAACAGCCGCCTACTGTAAAAGGGAATAAGCTTGTGGTTGCAGTAAATAATGAAGCGGAAGGGATGGCATTAAAGAATAAGTATGGGGAATGGGTGGTCCATATTTATCAAAATTATGGCTTTCCCTCTTTCGCATTTGATGTAGAAATTATTGAGGCAGAAAAAGATGAAGCCTTTCAGCAATTTTTGGAGGCGAAACAAAAAGAAGATGCTGAGCGAGCGATGCAAGCTGTTGTTGATATGCAAAAACGAGAAGCAAGTGCAAAAGAGGAGGGGCAGGAATTTGACGGTCCATTAATGATTGGTTTGAAGATCAAAGAAGATGCCGAATTTAAAAAGCTTGAAGAAATTCAAGATGAAGAACGGCGTATTGCGATCGAAGGTTACGTATTCGATGCGGAAACAAAAGAGCTTCGCAGTGGCCGAACATTGTTAACTTTTAAAATTACTGATTACACTGATTCTCTTTTAGTGAAAATGTTTTCTCGAGATAAAGAAGATGCGGCCCTGTTAAGCAGAGTCAAAAAAGGGATGTGGGTGAGAGCGCGGGGAACGGTTCAAAATGATACATTTGTTCGAGATCTTGTGATGATTGCCAATGATATCAATGAATTTTCGCCAGTTACTCGCCGAGATACAGCTCCAGAAGACGAGAAGCGAGTAGAGCTTCATCTGCATACGCCAATGAGTCAAATGGATGCTGTTACCCCTGTGAGTGAACTCGTCGCTCAAGCCAGTAAATGGGGTCATAAAGCGATCGCCATTACTGATCATGCCGTTACCCAATCATTCCCTGAAGCGTATAGCGCCGGAAAGAAAAATGGAATTAAAGTATTGTATGGACTTGAAGCGAACTTAGTCGATGATGGCGTACCGATTGCCTATCATGATGCCCATCGTTTTTTACCGGATGAAACATATGTCGTCTTCGATGTAGAGACAACGGGATTATCAGCTGTCTATGATACGATTATTGAATTAGCTGGTGTCAAGATTAAGAATGGAGAGATTATTGATCGATTCGAATCCTTTGCGAATCCGCATCATCCCTTATCAGCTACCACCATTAATTTAACGGGAATTACGGATGATTTAGTTGAAAATGCCCCTGAAGTAGAAGAGGTATTACAAAAGTTTAAAGAGTGGACAGCGGATGCGATCTTAGTCGCTCATAATGCTTCCTTTGATATGGGCTTTCTTCAAGTAGGGTATGAGCGCTACAAAATCGAAAAGGCAATGAATCCTGTCATTGATACGTTAGAGTTAGCGAGGTTTTTATATCCTAGTATGAAAAATCATCGCTTAAATACGTTAGCGAAGAAATTTGATGTGGAATTAACTCAGCATCACCGAGCGATTTATGATGCGGAAGCGACCGGCTATTTAATGTTGAAAATGTTACAAGATGCATCTGAAAAAGGAATTACGTATCACGATCAATTTAATGAGCATATGGGGGAGGGAGATGCCTATAAGCGAGCTCGCCCTTACCACTGTACGATTTTTGCCCAAAATGATGTCGGCTTAAAAAACTTGTTTAAATTAGTATCTACTTCTCATATTAACTACTTTTATCGCGTGCCGAGAATACCGCGGTCCGTCTTACAAAAACATCGTGAAGGCTTGATCATCGGTTCAGGCTGTGATAAGGGTGAAGTGTTTGAAAGCATGATGCAAAAAGGTAGTGAAGAAGCAGAGAAAAAAGCCGTTTTCTATGATTATTTAGAAATTCATCCGAAAGAAGTTTATGCTCATTTATTAGAGCTTGAATTAGTTCGTGATGATCATGCGCTCGAAGATATTCTTTCTAAGATTGTGGAAATTGGTGATAAATTAAAGCTGCCTGTTTGTGCAACAGGAAATGTTCATTATTTAAATCCAACAGATAAGATTCACCGCAAAATTTTGGTGAATTCTCAAGGTGGGGCTAATCCGCTCAATCGTCATCAACTGCCAGATGTTCATTTTCGAACAACGAATGAGATGCTTGATGCGTTCAGTTTTTTAGGAAAAGATAAAGCGAAAGAAGTTGTCGTGCTCAATCCAAATAAAGTTGCTGATCGTTTAGATGAGATCAAGCCGATTAAAGATGATCTATATACACCGAAAATCGAAGGGGCGGATGATGAGACGCGTGAAATGAGTTACGAAATGGCGCGCAGCATATACGGAGAGGAACTTCCAGAAATCGTAGAGGCCCGTTTGGAAAAAGAGTTAAAAAGTATTATCGGACACGGTTTTGCCGTTATTTATTTGATTTCACATAAACTTGTAAAAAAATCACTTGTAGATGGCTATCTTGTTGGCTCACGTGGTTCGGTAGGGTCATCATTCGTTGCGACGATGATGGAAATTACCGAAGTAAATCCATTGCCGCCGCATTATGTGTGTTCGAAATGTAAACAGTCGGAGTTCTTTAATGACGGTTCTGTCGGTTCAGGATTTGACCTTCCGGATAAAAACTGTCCAAATTGTAATATAAGCTACACGAAGGATGGTCATGATATCCCGTTTGAAACGTTTCTTGGATTTAAAGGGGATAAAGTCCCGGATATTGATTTGAACTTTTCTGGTGAGTATCAGCCGAAAGCTCATAACTATACAAAAGTACTATTTGGTGAAGACAATGTATATCGAGCGGGAACGATTGGTACAGTTGCTGATAAAACGGCTTTTGGGTATGTGAAGGGATACTCTGCTGATAATAACTTGCAAATTCGCGGCGCAGAAGTGGATCGCTTAGCGAAAGGCTGTACAGGGGTTAAGCGGACGACAGGACAGCATCCAGGGGGGATTATCGTTGTGCCTGATTACATGGACATTTATGATTTCTCCCCAATTCAATACCCGGCGGATAGTGATAAATCAGAATGGAGAACAACGCATTTTGATTTCCATTCGATCCATGATAATTTATTGAAGCTTGATATTCTTGGACACGATGATCCGACGGTGATCCGGATGCTGCAAGATTTATCTGGTATTGATCCAAAAACAATTCCTACCGATGATCCAGAAGTGATGAAAATCTTCAGCGGAACAGAATCTCTTGGTGTGACAGAAGAGCAAATCATGTGTAAAACAGGAACGCTTGGGATCCCTGAATTTGGAACGAGATTCGTTCGACAAATGCTTGAAGATACGAAACCGACGACTTTTTCCGAACTCGTACAGATTTCTGGATTATCTCATGGGACAGATGTTTGGCTCGGGAATGCTCAAGAGCTGATTCATAATGGGATTTGTGAACTGAGCGATGTAATCGGCTGTCGTGATGATATTATGGTGTATTTAATTTATCAAGATCTCGATCCTGCCTTCGCCTTTAAAATTATGGAGTCCGTTCGTAAAGGAAAAGGGCTAACAGAGGAAATGGAAGAAGAAATGCGCAATAAAAAAGTTCCTGAATGGTATATTGATTCGTGTAAAAAGATCAAATACATGTTTCCCAAGGCTCACGCCGCTGCGTACGTATTAATGGCTGTTCGGATTGCTTACTTTAAAGTACATTTGCCGCTGCTTTATTATGCTGCATATTTTACTGTGCGCGCGGAGGATTTTGATATTGAAGCGATGGTTAGAGGTTCGGCCGCTATTACATCGAAGCTAGAAGAGATCAATGCGAAAGGGCTCGATGCTTCACCGAAAGAAAAGAACTTGTTGACTGTTTTAGAGTTAGCTCTTGAAATGAGTGAACGAGGATTCTCTTTCCAAAAAGTAGATTTATACCGCTCCAGTGCTGATCAATTTGTGATCGATGGTCAATCGCTTATTCCGCCGTTTAATGCGATTCCTGGTCTAGGAACGAACGCTGCCTATAATATTGTAAAAGCACGTGAAGAAGGGGAGTTTTTATCGAAAGAAGATTTACAACAGCGAGGCAAGGTATCCAAGACTATTATTGAGTATTTAGATAATCATGGGTGTCTCGCTTCACTACCGGATCAGAATCAATTGTCATTATTTTAGCCTTGACACACCTTAGTTGCATATATGTGATGGATGTGGTATATTTTTAATGGAAATACTAATTGATAACTCTCTTTGAAAGAGTGGGGCATCCCCACTCTTTCGTGTTTGTATAGAGTTTCATTTCTTGGTCCGGAAGGCTAGTCAACCAGGAGGTATTATATGAGTAAAGTAATTGACATTGTAGAAGAACTCGTCACACCAATTACAGAAGATTTAAACTTGGAATTAGTGGATATTGAATACGTCAAAGAAGGTAAAAATTGGTTTTTGCGTATTTATATCGACAAGGAAACAGGAGTGGATATTGAAGAATGCGGCCTCGTTAGTGAGCGTTTAAGCGAGCAACTAGATGCTAAAGATCCTATTCCATATAACTACTTCCTTGAAGTTTCTTCGCCAGGAGCGGAGAGACCGCTAAAGAAGCCAAAAGACTTTGAAAGAGCTGTCGGAAAAAGAGTACACGTGAAAACGTATGAAGCAATTGACGGTGAAAAAGCTTTTGAAGGTACATTATTATCTTATGACGAAGAGTCATTGACCGTTGAATATATGGTCAAAACAAGAAAAAAACAAGTGGAAATCCCAATGGAGAAAGTGGCAAAAGCACGCCTTGCGGTTTCCTTCTCTTAATATAGAGAAGGAAACGTATAGGCCTTTATAGTTCCTGTCCTATAGTGAAAGGGAATTCCGTTTTTGTACAGCTTTCCATAAAGGATGGTTTGAATTAATTTAAGGGGGCGGAACGTTCGATGAGCACTGAATTATATGATGCTCTTTTGTATTTAGAGAAAGAAAAAGGAATTGAAAGAGATGTGATCATTGAGGCAATTGAAGCAGCACTTGTTTCTGCCTATAAGCGCAACTTTAATCAAGCGCAAAATGTTCGCGTGGATCTCAATTTAGCAACAGGTACGATGCGTGTATTTGCACGTAAAGAAGTGGTAGACGAAGTATTTGATAGTCGCTTAGAAATTTCAGAAGCGGGTGCGAGAGAAGTGAATCCAGCGTATGAAATTGGCGATATTGTAGAATTAGAAGTGACGCCGAAAGATTTTGGTCGCATTGCTGCTCAAACAGCGAAGCAAGTAGTAACTCAACGCGTACGTGAAGCGGAAAGAGGAATCATTTATTCTGAATTTATCGATCGCGAAGAAGATATTATGACTGGAATCGTTCAACGTCAAGATTCTCGTTTTATTTATGTAAGTCTTGGCAAAATTGAAGCTTTATTGCCGTTATCTGAACAAATGCCTAATGAGAGCTATAAGCCACATGACCGCATTAAAGTTTTTATTACAAAAGTAGAGAGAACGACAAAAGGGCCGCAAATCTTTGTTTCAAGAACGCATCCAGGTCTATTAAAGCGCCTGTTTGAAATTGAAGTGCCGGAAATATTTGATGGTACGGTTGAGATTCGTTCTGTATCACGTGAAGCGGGAGACCGTTCAAAAATCTCCGTTTATGCAGAAAATCCAGAAATTGATCCGGTTGGCGCATGCGTCGGTCCAAAAGGAAATCGTGTCCAGGCAATTGTCAATGAATTAAAAGGCGAAAAAATTGATATCGTGAAATGGTCTGACGACCCGGTTGTGTTTGTTGCTAATGCGTTAAGCCCGTCGAAAGTCATCGATGTACAAGTAGATGAGGAAAATAAAGCAACAACGGTGATTGTACCTGATTATCAGCTTTCTCTTGCTATTGGTAAAAGAGGACAAAATGCTCGCCTAGCGGCTAAGTTAACGAACTGGAAAATCGATATTAAGAGCGAATCTGATGCTCGTGAAGCTGGCATTTATCCGCGTGAAGACGCAGCGATGAAAACTGTAGATGAAGAAGCTTATGACTTTTCCTCCGAAGAAATTGAATAAGAGGTGAAGAACAATGGCTAATCCTAAAAAAGTTCCATTAAGAAAATGTGTAGCTACAGGAGAAATGAAGTCGAAAAAAGAAATGGTAAGAATCGTTCGTTCGAAAGAAGGGGACGTATCTGTTGACTTAACCGGTAAAAAGTCTGGGCGCGGAGCTTATTTATCGAAAAGTAAAGAAGCTGTTGAATTAGCGAAAAAAAGAGGAATCTTATCTCGGCATTTAAGTTCAGAGATTCCGGATGCTGTTTTTGAGGAATTGCTGTCTCTTGTAGAAAAGGAGAGGCATTAATTCATGAAACAGCCTCAATGGGTAGGATTAATCGGATTAGCTAACCGTGCAAGAAAAATTATTTCCGGCGAAGAACTAACAGTAAAAGAAATTCAAAGAGGCCAAGCTAAATTGATTGTGCTTTCAATGGATGCTTCGCCTAATACAAAGAAAAAAATTCAAGATAAAGCAAGTTTTTACCAAGTGCCCGTAAGGTGGGTAGATGATCGGTATGTTCTAGGCCAGGCAATTGGCAAAGAGGCTAGGGTTGTTTTAGCGGTGTTAGACGCAGGTTTTGCAAACAAGCTTTCCTCCCTTCTCGATGATAATATGCGGGGGTGAACATATAATGAGTCAAAAAAGAGTGTATGAATATGCGAAACAAAAAAATGTGTCAAGTAAAGTGGTCATTGATAAATTAAAAGAGTTGAATGTAGAAGTCTCTAACCATATGACTGTTATTGACAAGGGGGCTATGCAAAAATTGGATAAATCATTAAATCAATCAAAAACAAATAATAAACCAAGTGCCAGTAAAGGTGCACCGTCAAAACCTAAGCAAGGAGCTAAATCTCAAGATTCTAAGAGAAATCCCCAGCAAAAAGGGAATAATAAAGCTCAAGGGCGTAACAAACAGCAAGGGAATAAACAGAGAAATGTAAAACCTGCTGCACCAACTCCGCCTAAAGTGAAAGAATTGCCAGAAAAAATTACGTTTACTGGTTCATTAACCGTAACCGAATTGGCAAAGAAGCTCAATCGCGAGCCGTCTGAAATTATTAAAAAGCTGTTCATGCTAGGTGTCATGGCTACAATTAACCAAGAGTTAGATAGTGATGCCATTGAACTAATTGCTGGTGAATACGGCGTAGAAGTAGAAGAAGAGATCTTAATTGATAAAGCGGATTTAGAAGTATATTTTGAAGCGGATGAAGAAGGGAAAGCGATTGAGCGACCAGCAGTTGTGACAATCATGGGACACGTTGACCATGGAAAAACAACGCTTCTTGACTCCATTCGAAATACGAAAGTCACTGAAGGAGAAGCTGGTGGAATCACTCAGCATATCGGTGCTTATCAAATTGAAGAGCAAGGCAAAAAAATCACGTTCCTTGATACACCTGGACATGCTGCGTTTACAACGATGCGTGCTCGCGGAGCGAAAATTACAGATATCACGATCCTTGTCGTGGCAGCAGATGATGGAGTGATGCCGCAAACGATTGAAGCGATCAATCATGCGAAAGCGGCAGAAGTGCCAATTATTGTTGCAGTAAACAAAATTGACAAGCCAACAGCGAATCCTGATCGCGTGATGCAAGAATTAACTGAGCATGGTCTTTTACCGGAAGCTTGGGGTGGCGAAACGATTTTCGTTCCTTTATCAGCGAAACATGGTGAAGGAATTGACACGTTGCTTGAAATGATTCTTTTAGTGGCTGAAGTAGAAGAGTTAAAAGCTAACCCTAATCGCCGTTCCATTGGAACAGTTATCGAGGCTGAGCTTGATAAAGGCCGCGGTTCGGTTGCAACATTGCTTGTTCAAAATGGTACATTAAATGTAGGAGATCCAATCGTTGTCGGCAACACGTTCGGTCGTGTGCGTGCAATGGTCAATGATTTAGGGCGCCGCGTAAAAGTAGCAGGACCTTCTACACCTGTGGAAATTACTGGATTGAATGACGTGCCATTAGCTGGAGACCGTTTCGTTGTTTTTGAAGATGAGAAAACAGCTCGCCAAATTGGTGAAGCACGTGCTCAAGAAGCATTGCAAGCGCAACGTAGCGAGAAATCTCGTGTCAGCTTAGATAATCTATTTGAACATATGAAACAAGGCGAAATGAAAGATTTAAATATCGTTTTAAAAGCTGACGTTCAAGGCTCGCTTGAAGCAGTTGCTGCTGCTTTGCGAAAACTTGAAGTAGAAGGCGTAAACGTGAAAATCATTCATACTGGTGTCGGAGCTATTACAGAGTCGGATGTTATTTTAGCATCAGCTTCTAATGCGATTGTTATCGGCTTCAATGTACGTCCAGATGTGAATGCAAAACGTGCAGCAGAAGCGGAAGAAGTCGATGTACGTCTTCACCGTATCATTTATAAAGTAATCGAAGAAATTGAAGCGGCAATGAAAGGAATGCTTGATCCTGAATTCCAAGAAAAAATCATCGGTCAAGCAGAAGTGCGTCAAACATTTAAAGTATCGAAAGTTGGTACAATTGCCGGATCTTATGTGACTGACGGTAAAATCACTCGCGATAGCGGTGTTCGTTTAATTCGTGATGGCATTGTTATTTTTGAAGGGGAAGTCGATGCACTGAGACGCTTCAAAGATGATGCGAAAGAAGTGGCTCAAGGTTATGAGTGCGGAATCACGATTAAAAACTTCAATGATGTGAAGGAAGGCGACATTATTGAAGCCTTCATTGAAGAGGAAATTGAGCGTAAATGATTGGTTGCGTTGAAGTAGAATATGTCATTCATGAGTCCCATTCTTTAAAAGAAAAACGGGCCGTGCTTCAACGTACAATCACTCGCCTAAAACAAAAATTAAATGTGTCTGTTGCTGAGACGAACCATCAAGACGTTTGGCAACGGACACAGCTTACCATTGTCACCGTCGCTTCCTCCAAACAAGCAGCTGAGAGGGAACTAGAAAACGCATTGAAATTTCTAGACTCGTTTCCTGAATGGGAGCGTCTGATGACATCCTATGAATGGTTATAGAGAGGTGAATAAAGATGACTCTTCGTTCTAATCGTGTCGGAGAACAAATGAAAAAAGAGCTAACGGATATTTTAAACCGTAAAGTGAAGGATCCTCGCATTGGCTTTATTACTGTTACAGATGTAGAGGTCACTGGTGATCTTCAACAAGCGAAGGTTTATATTACTGTCCTTGGCGATGAGCAGAAACGGGAAGAAACGTTAAAAGCTCTTGCAAAAGCGAAGGGATTTATCCGTTCTGAAGTGGGACAGAGAATCCGTCTTCGCAAAACACCGGAATTACTGTTTGAATTCGATGAATCCATCGCTTATGGAAATCGAATTGATGCTCTGCTACGAGAAATTGATAGCGAGTAGCCCTAAATGTGAAAGGTCTTTCGTTTCTGACTTGAATGCATATAGACTTTTTTCTATATTTAATTCATAAAGAGGCGTAAGACCTCTTTTTTTTACGAAGAAAATAAAGAAGGAGAGAACGAGGATGAACGGTATATTACCACTTTGGAAAGAAAAAGGGATGACCTCTCATGACTGCGTCTTTCGTATTAGAAAAATCCTTCGCACAAAAAAAGTGGGCCATACTGGAACGCTTGATCCAGATGTGGAAGGGGTATTACCGATCTGTATTGGTCGAGCGACGAAACTATCGGAATATATTATGAATTCGGGAAAAACGTATGTTGCCGAAGTGACGATAGGTTATTCTACAACGACGGAGGATGCCTCTGGAGAGTTAGTTGAACAAAGAGCAGTAACTGAACCATTTTCAAGGGAAGATATCTTACGTGTATTGCAGTCTTTAACGGGAGAGATCGTTCAAACGCCACCGATGTATTCTGCAGTCAAAGTCAATGGGAAACGATTGTATGAATATGCTCGTCAAGGAATAGAAGTCGAACGGCCTTCTAGAAAAGTAATGATTGAAGACATAGAACTTCTTGACGATAGAGAAGTGTTTGCTGGAGAGACGATCCGCTTTTCTATTCGTGTCGTTTGTGGGAAAGGAACATATATCCGTACGTTAGCTGTCATGATCGGTGAAAGATTAGGTTATCCTGCTCATATGTCCCATTTAGTAAGAACCTCATCAGGTGGGTTTACTCAAGCAGACTGTTTGACTCTTCAGCAGTTAGAGGAGAAGCAAGAAAATAACGAAGTCGAAGCTTGGTTGCACCCACTTGAAAAAGGTGTTTTACATTTGCCGAAATGGGAGATAAGTGATACATTAGCAGAGAAAGTTAAAAATGGCGCTGTGCTTGAGTTGCCAAATGATTGGCCAGCAGGAGAAGCGGAAGCTGTCGTTATCTTTCAAGGGCATTTACTAGCTATATATGGTTTGCATCCGACAAAACCAGGGAAAGTAAAGCCTGTAAAAGTATTAGGTGATTGACCAGGAAGAAGGGTGAAGAAAAGTGGAAATGATCATGTTGCACCATCCTCATCAATTACATAGAGAAGACTTACCACCGCTCGTTATAGCTCTTGGTTTTTTTGACGGTGTACATAAAGGTCATCAGCAAGTGATTCAAACAGCAGTAAACAAAGCACGAGAGTTAGGTATCAAAAGTGCCGTGATGACATTCGACCCGCATCCCTCTGTTGTGTTAGGTCGAAAGCATAAGCAAATTAAATATATTACCCCATTACAAGAGAAAAAACACGTCATGGAATCGCTTGGTGTGGATTACTTATTTGTTGTGCGATTCACCTCTGACTTCGCTGCTTTAGAACCGCAGCAATTCATTGACCATTATATTATCGGTCTACACGTCTTGCACGTAGTAGCTGGTTTTGATTATACGTACGGTAGACTAGGCAAGGGAACGATGGAGACGATTCATTTTCATTCTCGAGACCAATTTGATTTTACGACGGTTGATAAATTCGAGTATGAGGCAGAAAAGGTTAGCTCAACGAGAATACGAACACTTCTTGAAGATGGACAAATGGACATGGTGAAGCAATTAATTGGTCGGCCATACGAAGTGAGAGGTACGGTTATTCACGGAGATAAGCGAGGACGAAAAATCGGCTTTCCAACCGCGAATATTGAAGTAAGTGCTGATTTTATCACTCCTAAAACGGGTGTTTACGCAGTGAAGATCAAGGTGAAAGGTCATTGGTATAACGGAGTTTGTAATATCGGATACAGACCAACCTTTAAAAATCCAGATGAACCTTCATTATCGATTGAAGTACATATTTTTGATTTTCAACATTCGATCTATGGAGAGGAAGTCGCTATTCAATGGTTTATCCATATTCGGGGGGAACAGAAATTTAACGGTATTGAAGAGCTTGTCCGCCAAATTGAAAAGGATAAACAAATGGCCATGGACTGTTTGGTTAAGCAATCATAAAGTGAAACTTCCATCAGTGGGGATCTTACAGCCCGTTAATGCGGGATAAAAAGCTTGCATTTTGATTGAATATCCGATACAATTGAAATCGCATAAATTGAACCTTTGCTTGGCATTGCGCCACTCCGACGCATGCTCAGTAACAGGGGATTTGAAAATTTAAGGAGGAATTACAAATGGCATTAACTCAAGAACGTAAGAATGAAATCATCAGCCAATTTAAAACACATGAGAGTGACACAGGATCTCCAGAAGTACAAATCGCTGTACTTACTGAGCAAATCAACACTCTAAACGATCATTTACGTACTCACAAAAAAGATCATCATTCACGTCGTGGTCTTTTGAAAATGGTAGGACGTCGTCGTAACTTGTTAACGTACCTTCGTAACAAAGACGTTCAACGTTACCGTGAACTAATTCAAAAACTTGGTTTACGTCGATAAGCAATGCGGGAAGCGGGATTTTTCCCGCTTTTTTATTACGTTCAAAACATTTGGTATTTAATTACATTTGGTGTTAAAAATAAATGCTTAATGAATATGTTTTCAGTAAATAATACATAAGATAGGTAATTTAAAGGTTACACCTTTGCATAGCATTCAACGAATGTTATGCTATTATGTAGAATTGCAAATTATTCATCATTTTTATTGATATAGAGAGGGGTTCATTTATGGAGCAAGGGAAACAAACATTTTCCATAGAATGGGCAGGCCGAACGCTGACAGTAGAAATCGGCGAGGTCGCTAAACAAGCAAATGGAGCAGCATTAATCCATTATGGAGATACGGTTGTGTTAAGCACAGCAACAGCATCAAAAGAAGCAAAAGCAGTAGACTTTTTCCCATTGACAGTAAATTATGAAGAACGTTTATATGCGGTAGGAAAAATCCCGGGTGGATTTATTAAACGTGAAGGTCGTCCGAGTGAAAAAGCGACGTTGGCAAGTCGCTTAATCGATCGTCCGATTCGTCCTTTGTTTGCAGACGGATTCCGTAATGAAGTACAAGTCATTAGTATCGTGATGAGTGTGGATCAAGATTGTTCCTCTGAAATGGCGGCTATGTTTGGCTCTTCTTTAGCGCTAAGCATTTCTGATATCCCATTCGAAGGTCCAATTGCCGGTGCCGTTGTAGGACGCATTGATGGGGAGTTCATTATCAATCCATCTGTTGAGCAAATGGAAAGCAGTGATATGAACTTAACCGTTGCTGGTACGAAAGATGCCATCAACATGGTTGAAGCAGGAGCGGATGAAGTACCTGAAGAAGTGATGCTTGAAGCGATTATGTTTGGGCATGAAGAAATTAAACGGATGATTGCTTTCCAAGAGGAAATTGTTCAAGCGGTTGGAAAAGAAAAGATCGCAGTGGAACTATATGAAATTGACTTCGACATTGAGCAAAAAATTCGGACACTTTGTGAGCAAGATATGGTTCAAGCGATTCAAGTACAAGAAAAGCACGCTCGTGAAGAAGCGATCACAGCAGTAAAAGATGCAGTGAAAGACAAATTCATTGAAGAAGAAGCCGATGACGAAACAATGAAACAAGTGGGACAAATGTTAGATAAGCTTGTGAAGGAAGAAGTTCGTCGTTTAATTACGGTAGAAAAAATTCGACCAGATGGACGTCAAATCGATGAGATTCGTCCGCTAGCGTCCACAATCGGTATTTTGCCGCGTACGCATGGTTCTGGAATGTTCACGCGTGGGCAAACGCAAGTACTAAGCATCTGTACACTTGGTGCTCTAGGCGATGTGCAAATTTTAGATGGATTAGGCGTAGAAGAATCAAAACGCTTTATGCATCATTACAATTTCCCTTCCTTCAGTGTTGGTGAAACTCGTCCTCTTCGCGCGCCGGGTCGCCGTGAAATTGGACATGGTGCTTTAGGAGAAAGAGCACTTGAACCAATCGTTCCTAGTGAAAAGGATTTCCCATACACAATTCGTCTTGTATCAGAAGTATTAGAATCGAATGGTTCGTCTTCTCAAGCAAGTATTTGTGCAAGTACGATGGCGATGATGGATGCTGGTGTACCAATTAAAGCGCCAGTAGCTGGAATTGCGATGGGTCTAGTGAAATCTGGTGAACATTATACCGTATTAACAGATATTCAAGGGCTAGAAGACCACTTAGGTGATATGGACTTTAAAGTTGCAGGTACATCTAAAGGGGTAACGGCGCTTCAAATGGATATTAAGATTGAAGGGCTTAGCCGAGAAATTCTTGAAGAAGCATTGCAACAAGCAAAAACAGGTCGTATGCAGATTTTAGACCATATGATGGCTACGATCTCTCAACCACGTGAAGAATTATCTGCTTATGCACCGAAAATTTTAACAATGAAAATTAACCCAGATAAGATCCGTGATGTTATTGGACCAAGCGGAAAACAAATCAATAAAATCATTGATGAGACAGGGGTTAAAATTGACATCGAGCAAGATGGAACGATTTTCATTTCTTCTACAGAGGCAGCTAAAAATAATCAAGCAAAGAAAATTATTGAAGACATCGTTCGTGAGGTGGAAGTTGGCCAAATGTACTTAGGAACGGTGAAGCGCATTGAGAAGTTCGGTGCTTTTGTTGAACTATTCCCAGGTAAAGACGGTCTCGTTCATATTTCTGAATTAGCAGAAGAGCGAGTTCGTAAAGTGGAGGATGTCGTTGCTCTTGGAGATCAATTATTGGTGAAAGTGATCAATATTGATGATCAAGGCCGAGTGAATATTTCTCGTAAAGCGGTATTAAAAGAGCAGAAGGAAGCAGCTGAAAAGCAGCAGCAAGAATCTTAATAGTAAAGGTCTGTCATAATGGGGTCTGTCTCTGATGAACTTTACAATATCTAAAAAAGCTATTCATAATAGGTTTTAGGTATTGCATCGTTAGGGGGCAAGCCCTTTTTTAATGAGCGTAAGTGTTTGACTGTTTGTACAATTGACTGAGTTCTACTTCTTTTCGTTCACTCATAGTTTTAAATGAACGAAAGGAGGAATCGATCATGTCAGTAACAAAAAAAGTCACTAGTATAGTCGTCATAGCTATCATCACATTTACGATTATGAATCATACACCTATTAATACCTATATAAATAGCCTAAAATATGATACGGTCGCTGTACAAAAGCCCATTCGATCGTTAGAGGATAGAGTGAAGAGTGAAGCAAAAAAGCGCCACAAAGAACCTCAAGATGCCGTTATCGATCGTGTATGGAAAAAGACACCTGGATATAACGGACTTGAAGTGGACATTGAGAAATCTTTAAAAAATATGAAAAAGGATGGAATATTTGTTGAAAAACATTTAATATACAGGCAGGTACCTCCCAAGATACATTTAAAGGACTTATCGCCAGCTCCGATTTATCGGGGGCATCCTGATAAACCAATGGTTAGCTTTGCTATAAATGTAGCTTGGGGAGAAGAATATTTACCTGAGATGCTGTCGATATTGAAGAAACATCATATTCATGCCACCTTTTTTTTTGAAGGCCGTTGGGTAAAAAAACATCCTGATCTTGCGAAGATGATCATTAAAGCTGGACATGAAGCGGGAAATCATTCTTATTCACATCCAAATATGGCCGTTTTAAGCATAAGCAAAACAAATGAAGAAATGGTCAAGACAAATGAAGTGATCGAAGCGGTCACCGGTTATAAACCTAAATTATTCGCTCCGCCTAGCGGAAGTTTTGATGACCATACCGTACAGGAAGCTCATAGGCTTGGTATGTGGACCACATTATGGACAGTGGATACGGTTGATTGGAGAAAGCCAACACCCGGGGAACTGATTGAACGGGTGATGAATAAAGTTCATCCAGGGGCTATTATTTTAATGCATCCGACAAAATCTTCATCTGCTTCTTTAGACACCCTTATTAAAGAAATCAAAGCAAAGAAGTTTAAAATCGGTACGGTGTCCAACCTATTAAGTGAGACCCAGGTGTTATCGAGTGATACGAATTAGACATAGTATAGAACTTGCTTTTTGGCTGCAGCTAGAATAGGAGGATTACATTGATAAAGAAATTCACTTGTAATAATGGAGTTAGAATCGTATTGGAAGAAATTCCAACTGTTAGATCCGCGGCGATCGGAATTTGGATTGCCACAGGTTCAAGAGATGAAACGCCTGAAAATAATGGGATTTCTCATTTTCTTGAACATATGTTTTTTAAAGGAACAGAAACAAAGTCAGCGAAAGAAATCGCAGAAAGCTTTGATAGTATCGGTGGGCAAGTCAATGCATTCACGTCAAAAGAATACACTTGTTACTATGCCAAAGTGCTAGATAATCATGCTTCTTATGCGTTATCAACTCTTGCGGATATGTTCTTTCATTCATCATTTGAACAAAAAGAGATGGATAAAGAGAAGAATGTAGTAGCAGAGGAAATTAAAATGTATGAGGATACACCGGATGATATTGTTCATGATCTTTTAAGTCGGGCAGTGTATGAGAACCATCCGCTTGGTTATCCAATTCTTGGAACGGAAGAAACGTTGTCAACATTTACAAGAGATACATTAAAGCAGTATATGCATGATATGTATACACCGGACCGTGTAGTGATCTCCATTGCTGGGAATGTTAGCGAAGAATTGGTGAAACAAGCGGAGTCACTATTTGGAAGCTACGAAGGGGGCAGCCGACCAGCGAACGGAACGGCACCTGCATTTTATTGTAATAAGCTTTCTAGAAAAAAAGAAACTGAACAAGCTCATTTATGTTTAGGGTTTCAAGGGCTTCCTCTAGGGAATGAAGATATTTATAGTCTTATTATACTAAATAATATCGTTGGAGGTAGCATGTCATCTCGTTTGTTCCAAGAAGTTCGTGAGCAAAGAGGACTAGCTTATTCCGTCTTTTCTTATCATTCGTCTTTTCAAGATAGTGGGCTGGTAACGATCTATGGAGGGACTGGAGCGAAACAGCTCGATCAGTTATTTGAAACGATCCAAGGTACACTGAGCTCTTTGAAAAGAGAGGGTATTACAGCGAAGGAGCTACACAATAGCAAGGAACAGTTAAAAGGCAGCTTAATGCTTAGCCTTGAAAGTACAAACAGCCGAATGAGTCGGAATGGCAAAAATGAACTCGTTTTAAGAAAGCATCGCTCTTTAGATGAAATTGTCGGTTTAATCGATCGTGTGACACTCGAGTCGGTTAACCGTATGTCTGAAATCATATTTACCGAAGATTATTCTGCGGCTCTTATCAGTCCGGACGGAAAACTGCCGGCTTCTATATAAAAAATAATTAAAGTGATCTCAACAGGGATCTGCTCCTATCAAGGGTATCTAATGTAAAAAGGGATTTGCACTTTTTACTTATTAGATATTCCCTTTAAGGGGCAGATCCTTTTGTTTTTGAAAACAATATTTTATTTCACCCATGAAAAATTTTTTCATACAATATAGGAGTGAATCGGTGCCACACACAAAAAAGGATGGTGAAGGTTATGCTAACAGGGCTGCAAGTCGCAGTGTTAGGTGGAGATGCGCGCCAGCTTGAAATTATTCGAAAACTAACAGAGTTGGATGCAAAAATTTATTTAGCTGGATTTGATCAATTAGAGCAAAGCTTCACTGGAGCGGTAAAGGAGAATATGGAGGACATTCCTTTTGAACAAATCGATGCGATTGTCCTTCCCGTAGCTGGTTTGCAAGCGACTGGTGAAGTAGAAACCATTTTTTCCAAAAGTCACTTACGCTTATCCAAAGATATCTTTGACAGAACCCCTAAACATTGTGTCATTTTTACAGGTATTAGCCCACCCTTATTAACGAATATGGCAGAAAAAGCAGGAAGAAAGCTAGTCCGTTTGTTTGATCGAGATGATGTAGCCATCTATAACTCGATTCCTACTGCTGAAGGAACAGTTCTCATGGCGATTCAGCATACCGACTTCACCATTCATGGTTCAACCGTGGCTGTCATTGGCATGGGGCGTGTGGGGATGAGTGTGGCTAGGACATTTAACAACCTAGGTGCAAATGTTTTGCTTGGTGCTAGGCGAAGTGAACACTTGGCCCGAGCGATTGAAATGGGATTAACCCCATTTAAAATGAATGAATTATCAGCAGTAGCGGAGAAAGCAGATATTATTATTAACACCGTTCCCTCTTTAGTGGTGACAGCGTCTGCCATCGCTAAAATGCGACCTCATACACTCATCATTGATCTCGCTTCAAAACCTGGAGGGACCGATTTTCGATACGCAGAGAAAAGAGGCATAAAAGCAATTTTAGCCCTTGGGCTTCCAGGTCTTGTTGCGCCGAAAACGGCAGGGCAAATATTAGCCAATGTGCTAGCAGAATTATTAAAGAATGATGCAACAAAATGAAAGGAGAGTAGGAACATGACTTTAAAAGGAAAACGAATTGGTTTTGGAATCACTGGCTCGCATTGTACGTACAGTGAGATTTTTCCTCAAATCGAACAGCTAGTTCAGCTTGGAGCAGAAGTCGTTCCAGTAGTGACAGGAACCGTTAAAGGAACGGGTACCCGCTTTGGAGAGGCGGGGGAATGGGTTGGAAAAATTGAAAAAGTAACCAATACTAAAGTTATCGATTCCATTGTAGATGCAGAACCCCTCGGTCCTAAAATTCCTCTTGATTGCATGGTAGTAGCTCCTATTACCGGTAACTCTCTCAGTAAATTTGCTAATGCCATGACGGATTCTCCTGTTTTAATGGCTGCTAAAGCGACACTTCGTAATCAGAAACCAGTCGTTCTTGGAATATCCACTAATGATGCTCTTGGATTAAATGGAATAAATATCATGAGGTTAATGCCGATTAAACATATTTATTTTATTCCATTTGGTCAAGACGATCCAGTGAAGAAGCCAAACTCCATGGTGGCGCGGATGGATAGCTTAATCGAAACTATTGATTCCGCTTTACTTGGCAAACAGCTTCAACCTGTCATTATTGAACGATTTAGGGATGGGAATTAACCTTCCCTTTTTTCTCTTTTTTGAATAACTGAATATTTTCTTCTGCTTTTCAAACTTTAATGTGTTAAAATAGTAGCTATTAAAAAAGTGTTGTTACATTTTTTTTACTATTTTTTATTATGAAAAAACGTGTTACATATACACGAGTAATTTGGTCTAGGGAAAGGGGAAGAAAAATGAGTAATCAAGGATTTCATGTAGCTGTAGTAGGTGCAACAGGTGCAGTAGGACAACAAATGTTGGAAACCTTAGCGAATAGAGATTTTCCAATTCGTGAGCTTACATTGCTGTCATCCGCGCGTTCAGCTGGGAAAGCAATTTTATTTAAAGGTGAAGAAGTGATTGTACAAGAAGCGAAGCCTGAAAGCTTTGAAGGCGTGGATATTGCTCTTTTCAGCGCAGGTGGAAGCATTTCTAAAGAGTTGGCTCCAGAAGCAGCTAAGCGCGGTGCCATTGCCATTGATAATACAAGCGCATTTAGAATGGATCCGGAAGTGCCACTTGTTGTTCCAGAGGTCAATAAAGAGGATTTAAGACAGCATAAAGGCATTATTGCTAATCCAAACTGTTCTACGATTCAAATGGTGGCAGCACTTGAACCGCTACGTCAAGCGTATGGATTGAAAAAAGTAGTAGTATCTACTTATCAAGCGGTGTCAGGAGCAGGCGCGAAAGCTGTTCAAGAATTAAATGATCAAACAAAAGCAATCGTTGAAGGAAAAGAGTTCCAACCAGAAATTCTTCCAGTAGGTAGCGATAAAAAGCATTACCAAATTGCTTTTAATGCGATTCCTCAAATTGATAAATTCGAGGAAAATGGGTTTACATTTGAAGAAATGAAAATGATTAATGAGACAAAAAAAATTATGCATATGCCAGAGTTAAAAGTGGCAGCGACTTGTGTGCGCCTTCCAATTGCAACAGGGCATTCTGAGTCTTTATACTTTGAAGTGGAAGCAACGGGTGTAACAACGACAGATATTCAAGCTAAATTAAAGGATGCTCCAGGAATCGTATTAGAAGACAATCCTTCTGAGCAAGTGTACCCAATGCCAGCTAATTGCGTCGGCAAAATCGACGTGTTCGTTGGACGGATTAGAAAAGACCTAGATGAAGATACAGGTTTCCATATGTGGGTTGTATCTGATAATTTATTAAAAGGTGCTGCTTGGAACTCCGTTCAAATTGCCGAAACTTTAGTTGAAATGGGTCTAGTTGAAGCAAAATAATTAATAGATGAATTCTCACCGAGGAAATGCAGAGGTGTAAAAAAGTGAAAATTATCATTCAAAAATTTGGCGGCACATCTGTGCGCGATGAAAACACGCGGCAAAATGCTAAACGTCATATTGAAAAAGCCATAAAAGAAGGATACAAAGTAGTTGTTGTCGTTTCTGCTATGGGGCGTAAAGGTGAACCATATGCAACAGATACTCTTTTATCTTTAGCTAATGGGCAAGATATGAAGCTATCAGCAAGAGAGCAGGATATGCTTCTTTCTTGCGGTGAAGTTATTTCAAGTCTTGTGTTTACGAATATGCTGCTTGACAGCGGTATTTCCGCTTGCGCATTAAATGGAGCACAGGCTGGTTTTGTCACAAATAGCGAGCACACAAATGCGAAGATCTTGGAAATGAAATGCTCACGAGTTCGAAAAGAGCTAGAGGCACATGATGTCGTTGTTGTTGCTGGTTTTCAAGGAGCGAATGCAGCAGGTGATGTCACAACACTTGGTCGAGGAGGCAGCGATACGTCAGCAGCAGCTTTAGGGTCTGCTCTTGGTGCCGACTGGATTGACATCTTTACTGATGTAGAAGGAATTATGACGGCTGATCCTCGAGTCGCCGATAAAGCCAGACCTCTATCTGTCGTCACATATAATGAGGTTTGCAACATGGCTTATCAAGGAGCGAAAGTCATTCATCCTCGGGCAATAGAAATAGCGATGCAGGCGAAGGTTCCTGTGCGCATACGGTCAACAAATTCTGATGGTCTAGGGACACTTGTCACTTCTTTATCCAAGCAAAATCAAGGCTCGGACATTAGAGAACGACTAGTGACGGGAATCGCTCATGTATCGGATGTTGCTCAAATTAAAGTACAGGCAAAAAAAGATCAGTATAATTTACAGGCTGAAGTATTTAAAGCGATGGCTAATGAGAAAATTAGTGTAGACTTCATTAATATTTCTCCAACAGGCGTTGTCTATACGGTGACAGGCAACATGGCTGAACGAGCAGAGCAAGTATTAAAAGAGATGGGGTATACCCCTGACGTTGAGAGAGACTGTGCAAAAGTATCCGTTGTAGGTGCTGGGATGACAGGTGTTCCAGGGGTTACATCGAAAATTGTTCATGCTCTCGCTGAACGAAATGTAAGAATATTACAATCGGCTGACAGTCATACAACGATATGGGTGCTTGTAAAAAGTGAAGAACTTGTTACTGCAGTCAATGCGTTGCACGATGCTTTTGAATTACATGAAGACCACAGTGAATATGAAATGAAGAAGTAAGCTCGACGGAGGAGGAATCAGTATGGTTTCATTCGGACGGGTGTCCACTGCCATGGTGACACCTTTTGATTCAAAAGGAAATATTGATTTTGAAAAAACAAGCCAGCTTGTAAATCATTTAATTAATAATGGGACGGATTCTCTTGTTGTTGCTGGAACAACAGGGGAATCACCAACTTTGACTGCAGAAGAAAAAGTTGCCCTGTTTCGCCATACGGTTGAAGCTGTAGCAGGACGAGTTCCTGTCATTGCGGGAACAGGAAGCAATAATACAAAGCAGTCCATTGAATTAACGAAAAAGGCAGAAGAAGTAGGAGTAGATGCAATTATGCTCGTGACTCCTTACTACAATAAGCCGAATCAAGAAGGTCTTTATCAGCATTTTAAAACCATCGCTGAATCTACTTCATTACCGGTTATGATCTATAATATTCCTGGTCGTGCCAGTGTCAATATTGCTCCAGAAACAACGATTAAACTATCAAAAATAGCGAATATCGTGGCGGTAAAAGAAGCGAGCGGGAACATTGATGCGGTGACTGAGATTATTGCTGGCACAGCGGATGATTTTCTTGTTTACAGTGGAGATGATGGTTTAGCTCTTCCAGTGCTTTCTGTTGGCGGAGATGGTGTCGTTTCCGTTGCTTCTCATATTGTTGGCAATGACATGCAACAAATGGTTTCCTTCTTTTTAGAAGGCAAACATCAAGAAGCGGCCAAAATTCATCAGCAGCTACTACCTGTTATTAGAGGGTTATTTGCTGCGCCAAGTCCAGTGCCAGTCAAAACGGCTTTGCAATTAAAAGGAATGGATATGGGAAGTGTGCGTTTACCGCTTGTCCCTCTTTCAGAAGCTGAGCGAGCGGATTTAATAAAATTGTTGTAAGTGTAGTGTGAATATATGTCAGTACTCTGTCCGGTTGAGATGAGCTTAGCCGGACAGTTTTTTTATGCTATATAACTGGACAATTGTTCATGCTTTGAACCGTTGATAGGACAGACTCTCTTCTCCAAAAGAGTAGTCGGAAAAACATTGTTCTTCAAATGATGAAAGATTGTATTGGCTTTACTTTCCTTCATCTATTATAATAAGAACAATGGTATGGGACGGGCTGGTCTTTATATAGGAGGAAGAATATAGTGGGTAAGAGAAAAAATGAAGTGATTAAAGTCATTCCACTTGGTGGAGTCGGAGAAATTGGAAAGAATATGACGGTCATTGAAGTAGACCAAGAAATTTTTGTAGTAGATACTGGATTAATGTTTCCTGAAAATGAAATGCTTGGAATTGATATAGTCATTCCAGATATCACTTATTTAGTTGAAAACAAAGAGCGGGTGAAAGGGATTTTCCTTACACACGGGCATGAAGATGCGATTGGGGCTTTAGGGTATATTTTGAAGAAAATTAAAGCGCCAGTCTATGGAAGCAAGCTAACGATTGCTTTGGCAAAAATGAGACTTCGTGAAGAAAACGTAAAAGAAGAGGTTAAATATTATACCGTTCATTCCGATTCTCGTTTGCGTTTTAATGGGGTTGATGTCACATTTTTCAGAACGACTCATAGCATTCCAGATTCATTAGGGGTGGCGATTCATACGTCAGAAGGAGCGATCGTTCACACTGGTGAATTTAAGTTTGATCAGGCGGCTAAAGGATTGTATGAACCTGATATTGGTAAGATGGCTCAGCTTGGTCAAAATGGCGTGTTTATGTTGCTGTCTGATTCAACAGAAGCAGAAAGACCAGGGCACACCACGTCTGAAGCAGTCATTGCTAATCAATTATCGGACGCCTTTCATTCAGCAAAAGGCCGTATTATTGTCGCTTCTTTTGCGTCAAACATTGTGCGTATTCAGCAAGTATTTGATGCAGCTTACCAGAACGGCAGAAAAGTTGCTGTCAGCGGAAAAAGTATGCAGCGTGTGAACGATATAGCAATTAAGCTTGGCTATTTAAACGTACAGGACGATATCCTTATCAGTTTACAGGAAATTTCTGAATACCCGGATCATCAAATTGTTATTTTAACGACGGGTGTGCAGGGAGAACCGATTGAAGCATTGCAAAAGATGGCAAAAGGTACAAATAAATTAGTCAAAATCAAAAAAGGTGACTCGGTGTTAATCACAGCCACTCCTTCACCAGGTTTAGAAATACTGCTAGCTAAAACGGTGGATCTTTTGTATCGTTCAGGTGCCAATGTTCTTACCGGCAAGCGAAAAGTGCACGTATCAGGACATGGTTTTCAAGAAGATTTGAAATTTATGTTAAATTTAATGAAGCCGAGATATTTCGTTCCAGTTCAAGGAGAATATCGCATGTTGAAAGCGCACGCGAAGCTTGCTGTTCAAGTGGGAATGTCTTTGGATAACATTGTCATCCCAGACAAGGGTGACGTCATTGAATATAAAAATGAAAAACTTCGCGTAACCTCCAAGGTACCTGCAGGAAATGTACTAATCGATGGAATTGGAGTAGGAGATGTCGGTAACATTGTGTTACGAGATCGAAAGCTACTTTCTCAAGATGGGATTTTCATTGTTGTCATTACATTGAGCAAAAAGGAAAAGCGAATTGTTTCTGGCCCTGAAATTATTTCACGTGGATTCGTTTATGTGAGAGAATCGGAGAAGTTAATGGAACAATCCACACAATTAATTACAGAGATCGTTGAAAAAAATATGGCCGGAGAGTCTTTTGAATGGTCAAGCATTAAACAAGACGTTAGAGATCAACTTAACGCCTTTCTGTTTGAAAAAACAAAACGCCGCCCAATGATCCTACCAATCATTATGGAAGTATAGACAAGAGCTATACCATCGAAGTGGCAGCCTTTGCCACACTGGTATAACTGTCTAAGAAAAGTATAAAATATACAAAGGGGCTGTCCAAAAAGTCCGATTTTGACTAATAAGCATCCAAATTTAAAACCCAAGAACGTTGATTTAACAGCATTCTTGGGTTTTAGTTTTTTCACTTTTTGGGTTGTATCATTCCTTTTCGGACAGCCTCTTTTGCCTTTATTCCATATTCTTCCACTAAAAACATAGACAAATGTCTATCCTTAGAGTTTTCCTGCTTCCTCGTACCCCATTTCGCTAAACTGCTAGCTACTCTGGTTGATGTAGCACTCCACAGGCGTAATTTCGGGGGTAGCCCCACCTATCATACACCACACTCTTTATGTGAGAACGATGTATTCTTTTGCTTGTAAAAGGTTGATCGTTGCGTTCAAATCTCTATTCATGACATGACCGCATTTGCATGTATAGACACGATCAGATAATTTCAAATCTTTTTTGATCTGACCACATCTTGAACAAGTTTTAGAAGATGGGTAAAACCTATTGACCTCTCTCAGCTCTATCTTGTTTTCTATACATTTTGCTTTTAACCATGTCTTAAATGTGAAGAAACATTGTTCAGCGACAGCTTTTGATAGATGACGATTCTTCATCATCCCTTTTACATTCAAATCTTCTATCGTGATAAAACGTGGCTTGGTTTTCGCCACTTGACTCACGACAGACTTGACATACTCTAAGCGGATATTTGCGAAACGAGCATGAAGTTTTTGAACTCTAAGAATGTTTTTGTTTATGTTTGCTCTTTTAGTAACAGCTTTCTCACCTCGCTTTTTTAAATGTTGATATTTTCGTGACAAAGAGCGCTGTTCACATTTTAATTTCTTTTCTAGCTTTCTTACTCGTATAGAACAGTTGATGTTTTTATACACCGAACCATTGCTACATACGGCGAAGTCTTTGATGCCTAAGTCCATGCCCAATCCTTCATTTTTAACCGTAGGCTGTTTTCCTTGAGGCTCTATTTCACAAAGAACAGACACGTAATACCTTCTTGCTTTTTGTGAAACGGTGCCACTTTTTACGATTGCCTCTTCAGGGAGGTATCCAAATTCCTTCAAACGCATCCAACCAAGTGTGGGGATCTTCACTCGGTGCCTTTCAACCGTCCAATCGGTTTTATTGTTCTTCGGAAAATAGCATTTCACATCTTGCTTCTTTTTCTTTTTAAACCGCGGAAATTTCGCTTTCCCTGCAAAAAAGCTTCTAAAGGCCTTGTCCGCATTCATAATCGCTTGCTTAACCGCTTTACTAGATACTTCTTTCATCCATTGATCTTGTTCTAGCGTATGAACGTTATTCAGCCACTTCGAAAAGTCATAACCGCTCATAAACGAGCCGTCTTTTTCGTACACTTCTTTATTCTTCGCCAGATAAAAATTGTACACATATCGACAAACGCCGATCGTTTGGTGTATTTTCGTTTTTTGTTCGGTTGTCGGCTTAATTTCTATGAAATAGGCTTTCTTCATCTACTCACCACCTTGCATTCATTATACCCTATAACTAATATTAATTGGAATAAAATAACATTAGTTATATATTATCCATGAGGTGAAAAAATGAGGAAAGACTTAAAAACAAGAAGTCAGATCGGTAGTGCCATTGATAATGAATGACTTAAGCGATGGAGAGAATATTCTAAAGAAACGGGAATGCCTATTTCGAAATGATTGGATCAAATGATAAAGATGTTTCTAGAATCCATTTAAAACTAACTGTTTTTTAGAGTGTTTGTCCATATTTGTACCTGATTCTCTATATTTTTAATAACAGTTGATAGCTCCTTTGTATAATTTCAGAAAAAAAGAAAAAAATATTCATATTCGTTCTTGAAAGGAGCAAAAGAGTATGAGTATTGAGAAGAAGCTGATGGGGGAAGAGATTGAGCCGACGGAAGAACAGCCAAAGCCAGAGTCCTCTTTAATGGAAAGTATTCAACAGCTAGGACAGACGAATGTACCTCAACTTCCTAAGGATACATCCATTCATTGTTTAACGATTGTTGGTCAAATTGAAGGGCATATACAGCTCCCTCCGCAAAACAAAACAACGAAATATGAACATGTGATTCCGCAAATTGTGGCGATTGAACAAAATCCAGATATTAAGGGCCTTTTAATCGTATTAAATACAGTCGGAGGAGATGTGGAAGCTGGGCTTGCGATCTCTGAAATGCTTGCTTCTTTATCGAAACCAACTGTATCGATTGTGCTTGGAGGTGGCCATTCTATCGGTGTCCCAATTGCCGTTTCTTGTGATTATAGCTTTATTGCCGAGACAGCGACGATGACGATTCATCCGATTCGGTTAACAGGGCTTGTCATCGGTGTCCCGCAAAGTTTTGAATACCTAGATAAAATGCAGGAGAGAGTGGTCAAGTTTGTGACAAAGCATTCGGATATTCGAGAAGAAACGTTTAAAGATCTGATGCTTGCTAAAGGGAATTTAACGAGAGATATTGGTACAAATGTCGTTGGCGAAGATGCTGTCGCTTCCGGATTAATTAATGAGGTAGGAGGAATTGGGAAGGCGATGAAAAAATTAAATGAACTCGTCAAAGAAAACGAGCAGAATGGAAAGATGATTCAATGATTTTATATACGATGATGCCGAGAGAATATATTTTTCCTAATGCCATTACAGAAGATGAGATGGAACTCATTGATTGGCATGGAATTTCTTTATATGCCCAAAGAGAAGAGAATCAATATCGAGTGATTCGAATTGCAAGCACGAATCCAACGGACTTTTTAAATGAAAAAATTGCTCCAGGCAGCATGATTTCTCTTTAAACATATTAGATGAATGCGAACAAATATGCTATAATATAAAAAGCAGCCAAAGCGGCTGCTTTCTTGTTTTTTGTGAAATCTATAGAGTAGGTGGTTGCTATGGTTAGAAAAAGAAAGAAAACGTCTCGGCGGACTAAAAAAGCACCACAAATAAAAGAAACGATCAAACTTGAACTGATAGGAATTGTGATCATTGCCTTAAGTTTAATAGGGATTATTCAACTTGGAGCAGTTGGAAAAGCGTTTACGTACTTTTTTCGTTTTTTCTTTGGTCAATGGTTCATGGTTGGTTTTATTAGTGCGATGGCCTATGCTAGTTACATTATGTTTAAGCGAGAAAAGCCATTCTTGTTTCAACGGAGATTAGTAGGGTTATATATTGTGTTGATTAGTATGCTACTTCTTAGTCATGTTAAGTTATTTGAACTGTTAGGAAACGGCCGCCCATTTGATCAGCCGAGTGTATTAATTAATACATGGAACTTATTTTGGATGGAAGTAAAGGAAGGAGCAGGAGCATCTAGTGACCTCGGAGGAGGAATGATAGGAGCCTTGCTGTTTTCAGTGACTTATTTTTTATTTGATACGTTAGGAACTAGAATATGTAGCTTTGTTCTTATCTTAGTTGGAATGATCTTAATTACTGGAAAATCCTTCAGTGAATTGTTTCGTAAGTTATTTTGCATTGGGAAAGGTTTTTTTAGTCAACAATGGACAGCTTTTCTGCAAGATATGAAAGATTGGACAAGCGAAAGAAAAGCTAAGAAGAAAGATGAAGCGGTTGACCGTCCTGTCAAAATAAAAGACCATCAACAGGTGAAATTAGAAACGGATGAGGATAATCCCCCTTCCGATGAACCGATTATTTCAAGTTTTGCGGAACGCGCTTATGTAGAAGAGCCACCAGAAGACCCGCTGCCAGTAGAGAAGAAAGAGGTAGTAGAGGAAAGCGCTCCGGCCATGACCTTTACAGAAGTGGAAAATAAAGATTATAAGCTTCCGCCTCTGAAACTATTAAAAAGACCAAAGCAAACAGACCAAAGCAGAGAATATCAACTCATTCACTCGAATGCGGCGAAACTCGAAAGGACGTTTCAGAGCTTTGGTGTGAAGGCGAAAGTTACGCAAGTGCATCTAGGTCCAGCGGTGACGAAATACGAAGTACATCCGGATGTTGGGGTGAAGGTAAGTAAAATAGTTAGTCTAACTGATGACTTAGCCTTAGCCTTAGCTGCTAAAGATATTCGAATGGAAGCACCGATCCCAGGTAAATCAGCCATTGGAATTGAAGTGCCTAACTCAGAAGTGGCCATGGTGTCGTTACGTGAAGTAGTGGAAGCGAATGTGAATGAAAAGCCGGACTCGAAATTGATGATTGCCTTTGGTCGGGATATCACCGGTGAAGCTGTGTCGGCAGAACTGAATAAAATGCCACATTTACTCGTTGCTGGAGCAACAGGTAGTGGGAAAAGTGTGTGCATTAACGGCATCATCACAAGCATTTTAATGAGAGCGAAACCGCATGAAGTCAAGCTGATGATGATCGATCCGAAAATGGTCGAACTAAATGTGTACAATGGCATTCCACACTTACTTGCCCCCGTTGTGACGGACGCTAAAAAAGCATCGCAAGCGTTAAAAAAAGTCGTTGGTGAAATGGAACGGCGCTATGATTTGTTCTCGCATAGCGGAACAAGGAACATTGAAGGCTATAATGAACATATCAGACGTGAAAACCAAGAAACAGGAGAAAAACAGCCTTTTCTCCCATACATTGTGGTGATTGTCGACGAATTAGCTGATTTAATGATGGTCGCATCCAATGATGTGGAAGACTCCATTACTCGATTAGCTCAGATGGCTAGGGCAGCTGGTATTCATTTAATTATTGCCACTCAGCGGCCATCAGTCGATGTTATTACTGGAGTAATCAAAGCCAATATTCCATCAAGAATAGCTTTTGCTGTTTCTTCCATGACGGATTCAAGAACGATTTTAGATATGGGCGGAGCAGAGAAGTTGTTAGGACGAGGAGATATGCTGTTCTTCCCAGTTGGTGCTTCTAAGCCGATTCGTGTCCAAGGAGCCTTTTTATCCGATGAGGAAGTAGAGGAAATTGTTGATTACGTGATCTCGCAACAAAAAGCGCAATATCAAGAAGATATGATCCCGGAAGATGTGCCCGAACAAACGTCTCAAGTAGAGGATGAATTATACGAAGAGGCGGTTCAACTTGTCGCTGGAATGCAGACAGCTTCCGTGTCTATGCTACAACGTCGTTTTCGGATTGGCTATAGCAGAGCGGCTAGATTAATTGATGAGATGGAACTTAGAGGAGTAGTAGGGCCTTATGAAGGTAGTAAGCCACGAAATGTATTAATTCCAAAACCGGAAGAATAAAAGGAGAAAATCGCTTAATGGATCATTAGGCGTTTTTTTCTGTTGAGGAGGGGGTAAATATTAAATGAATATGATCCATTCCATAAAAATGAATAAAATATTAGACAATTTTTCGATAATATTCGAATACATCTTTTCAAGAATGATAAAAAGTGCTATCTTAAAAGAAATTAGTAGAAATGTTATACATCAGAGGTCTGATGTCTTCAGGAAGAAGGTGGTTGTTTAGTGACGATTAAATCGGATAGCAGACATCTATACCTGCAAGTCATTGATCATTTAAAACGTGATATTGAAGTAGGTATTTACAAAGAAAAAGAAAAACTTCCTTCTGAATTCGAATTGGCGAAACAATTAGGTGTGAGCCGAGCAACGTTAAGAGAAGCATTGCGAATTTTAGAAGAAGAAAATGTCATTATCCGCAGGCATGGAGTGGGAACATTTGTTAATGCGAAACCTCTTTTTACATCAGGGATTGAACAGTTAACAAGTGTGACGGATATGATTATTCAAGCAGAGATGGAACCAGGTACTATCTTCCTGAGTTCAGGTACTCAAAGTCCGACGGAAGAAGATCAGCAGAGATTTCATTGTAGCCCGGAAGAAGAAATCGTTGTCATTGAGCGTGTAAGAACAGCAAATGGCGAACCAGTTGTTTACTGTTTGGACAAAATTCCAGCTCGGTTTTTCCCTGCACATTATGATTATGAAGACGAATCCTTGTTTTCCTTGCTTGATCGAATAGGGAAACGAAAAATTTCTCATGCAGTGGCTCAGATCGAACCATTTGGGTATCATGAAAAGGTATCCCCTATTCTTGAGTGTGATCCTGAAACCGCTTTACTTTTATTGAAACAGCTTCATTATGATGAATTAGACGAGCCTGTTTTATACTCAATGAACTATTTTAAAGCGGATAAATTCAGCTTTCATGTCTTAAGAAAGAGGATTTAATATTGTGTAACATTTCTACTACATTTAATAATTATTTAGGGGGTCATTTAATGAAAAAGCGTAAGTTTGGTCTTGCGATGTCTCTTGTTCTTGCAGCTGGAACGATGCTAGGCGGATGCGGCGGCGGAGACAAAGAAAAAGAAAAAGGCGCAGAAGAAGGCGGTAAGAAAGACGATCAGTTTACTGTTGCTATGGTAACAGATGTAGGTGGAGTAGATGATAAATCATTTAACCAATCTGCATGGGAAGGTCTTCAAGCATTTGGTAAAGAGAACGGCTTAGAAAAAGGTACAGACGGCTTTGATTACATTCAATCAAAAAGTGATACGGATTACAAAACGAACTTAAACACTGCGGTTCGTAATCAATTCGATTTAATTTATGGAATCGGATATAAGCTTCAACCAGCGATTGAAGAAGTGGCTAAACAAAGACCAGATAGCCAATTTGCTATTGTTGATAGCGAAATTAAAGGCATTGACAACGTAGCCAGCATCACATTTAAAGATCATGAAGGTTCCTTCTTAGTTGGGGTAGTCGCTGGTTTGACAACGAAATCAGATAAAGTTGGTTTCATTGGCGGAACGGACAGTGACTTAATTAATAAATTTGCTGGCGGTTTCGAAGCGGGTGTGAAAGCGGTTAATCCAAAAGCAGAAGTAAAAATTGAATTCGCTGGTGCTTTTGATAAAGCGGATAAAGGTCAGCAAATGGCATCTGCTATGTACTCTTCTGGCATTGATGTAATCTATCATGCAGCAGGAGCAACTGGTAATGGTGTATTTACAGAAGCAAAAGGTTTAAAACAAAAAGATCCGAGCAAAGATTACTGGGTAATCGGTGTGGACCGTGACCAAGCGGAAGAAGGAAAAGTAAACGTTAATGGTAAAGAAATGAATGTAACTTTAACTTCTATGGTTAAACGTGTAGACGTTGCGGTACAAGATTTGGCTACAAAAGCGAAAGATGGCAAGTTCCCTGGTGGAGAAGTAATTGCCTATGGACTAGAAGATGGTGCAGTTGGTATCGCTCCAACTCAAGATAATGTATCTGATGAAGCGAAAAAAGCTGTAGACGAATGGGCGGAAAAAATTAAAAGTGGCGAAGTAAAAGTGCCAGAAAAGCCAGAAGGAAAATAATAAATAATTATGAGGGGGGCGGATTCGTGAACCGCTCCTCGCTTTTAAAAATTGTAATAGGGATGCAAACAAGCGTTGTTTCTCTATTAGGATTTTTAACAGCTAGCCAGTGTGAATGATGAAAGAAGTTTTAGCAGGCAAGCGATTGATGAAAATCCTAGCTTATGAAGGTCAGACATCCTACTTGAATAGTAGAATCATATTTAATGCTTTCTAATTGAAGGAGAAGACCCTATACAAGGAGTGAAATATAGTGGAATATGTTGTTGAAATGCTCGGTATCCGCAAAGAATTCAATGGGTTTGTGGCCAATGACGATATCACGCTTCAGCTTCAAAAAGGAGAAATTCATGCCTTGCTAGGTGAGAATGGAGCAGGCAAATCGACATTAATGAACGTGTTGTTCGGATTATATCAGCCAGAGCAGGGAGAGATTCGTGTTCATGGCAAACCGGTTAAAATTACCGATCCTAATGTGGCTAATGATCTCGGGATCGGCATGGTTCATCAGCACTTTATGTTAGTTGACACATTTACTGTTACGGAGAATATCATTCTAGGAAGAGAACCAAAAGCGGGAGGCAAAATCGATATTAAACAGGCTGAGAGAGAGGTTCGTGAGCTCTCAGAAAAGTACGGGCTTGCTGTCGACCCAACCGCGAAAATTGCTGATATTTCTGTTGGGATGCAGCAAAGGGTGGAAATTTTAAAAACGCTGTATCGCGGTGCTGAAATGTTAATTTTTGACGAACCGACAGCGGTATTGACGCCTCAGGAAATTAAAGAACTCATGCAAATTATGAAAACGCTTATTAAAGAAGGAAAATCCATTATTCTCATCACACATAAATTAAAGGAAATTATGGAAGTGTGTGATCGTGTCACTGTTATCCGAAAAGGAAAAGGGATCGGGACAGTGAATGTTTCAGAAACAGACCCTGATCATTTAGCGAGCTTGATGGTTGGTAGAGAAGTCACGTTTAAAATAGACAAAACAGAAGCGAATCCAGAGGGAAGCGTGCTGGAAGTAAATGATTTATTTGTGAAGGATTCGAGAGGCATTCAAGCAGTGAAAGGCTTAAATTTGACGGTTCATGCAGGTGAAATCCTTGGTATTTGCGGAGTCGATGGCAATGGACAAAGTGAACTGATTGAAGCAATTACGGGGTTAAGAAAAGTGGATAGTGGGTCAGTGATGATCAACGGAAAAGACATTACCAATTTTAAACCGCGAAAAATCACCGAAACAGGCGTTGCACATATCCCACAAGATCGTCATAAACACGGCCTTGTATTAGATTTTCCGATCGGGGAAAATATGGTGTTACAAACGTATTATCAAAAGCCGTTTTCAAAAGGCGGCGTGCTAAATTACAAAGAAATCTATAAAAAAGCTAATCATTTAATCAAAGAATTTGACGTAAGAACGCCAAATGAATATACGCCGGCTCGCGCTTTATCAGGGGGAAATCAACAGAAGGCGATTATTGGTCGTGAAGTGGATCGTGATCCGGATTTGCTCATAGCTGCTCAGCCAACACGTGGCCTTGATGTTGGAGCGATTGAATTTATTCATAAACGGTTAATTGAACAGCGTGATCATGGCAAAGCCGTTCTTCTCATTTCATTTGAATTAGATGAAATCATAAATGTCAGTGACCGAATCGCTGTTATTTATGAGGGAGAAATCGTTGCGATCGTTAATCCAAAGGAAACAACAGAACAAGAACTAGGATTATTGATGGCGGGCTCAAAACGTAAGGAAGCAGGTGAGATCCATGTCTAAACGCTTTTCCAATTTAGCTGTTCCAGTTATATCTGTTCTTTTAGGCTTATTAGTTGGAGCGATTATTATGCTCATTAGTGGGTATAATCCGATTGCCGGTTATACCGCTTTATGGAATGGAGCTTTTGGAGATTCCTTTTACTTAGGGGAAACGCTTCGTCAAATGACACCTTATATCTTTGCTGGTCTAGCAGTAGCGTTTGCCTTTCGAACAGGATTATTTAATATTGGTGTGGAAGGACAGCTTTTAGTTGGTTGGGTAGCCTCTGTATGGGTAGGTCTTGCTTTTGACTTACCGAAAGTGATTCATTTACCACTTGCAGTTTTAGCAGGAGCAGTTGCAGGAGCTCTTTGGGCATTCATACCAGGTATTTTAAAAGCTAAGCTTCGTGTTCATGAAGTAATCGTTACGATTATGATGAACTATATTGCTCTTCATGTGACGAATCACTTTATTCGTAATGTTCTTAGTGATCAAGCAGATTCGACGGATGTTGTTCCGGAATCTGCTAGCTTAAAATCACCTTTCTTTGAGAATTTGACTGATTTTTCTACTTTGCATAATGGAATCTTTTTAGCCTTTGCAGCAGCAGTTATTATGTGGTTTATTCTAGAAAAGACAACTACAGGATACGAGTTGCGTTCCGTTGGTTTTAACCAACATGCTTCACAGTATGCAGGAATGAATGTGAACCGTAATATCGTGTTATCGATGGTTATTTCAGGTGCCTTCGCTGGACTTGGCGGCGCAATGGAAGGGCTTGGGACATTTGGAAATGCCTTTTTGCATGCTGGATTCTCAGGTATAGGATTTGATGGGATTGCCGTAGCGTTGCTTGGAGGAAATACAGCCATTGGTGTTGTATTGGCAGCTCTATTATTTGGTTCATTAAAAGTGGGTGCGCTCAATATGCCGATTGAATCGGGTGTACCTAATGAATTAGTTGAAATTGTGATCGCCTTAATTATCTTTTTCGTCGCTTCAAGTTATATGATTAAATGGCTCATTAGCCGATTTAAAAAGGAGGTGAAATAAGTGGATATTGTAACGGTTTTGTCCATCATTATTTCGTCGTCTTTGTTTGCCGCAGCTCCACTTATTTTCACAGCATTAGGCGGTGTATTTTCAGAGCGTTCTGGCGTCGTCAATATTGGATTAGAAGGATTAATGATCGTAGGTGCTTTTTCATCGATCGTATTTAACTTAACATTTGCCTCGTCTTTAGGAGCAGCAACACCATGGGTAGCTCTCTTAGTAGCAATGGTAGTTGGCGGATTATTTGCACTTTTACATGCACTAGCTTCGATTACATTTCGAGCGGATCAAGTAGTGAGTGGTGTAGCCATTAACTTTTTAGCTTTAGGTGTTTCGCTGTTTTTAGTTAAATTGATCTATGATAAAGGGCAAACAGATATGGTGAAGGAAAGCTTTAAAAAAGTTGACTTGCCTGTGTTGAGTGACATTCCTGTAATAGGTAAGCTATTTTTCTCTAATATTTCTTATCCAGCGATGATCGCCATTGCTCTAGCTTTTGTTATTTGGTATGTATTATATAAAACACCTTTTGGTTTACGTTTACGTGCGGTGGGTGAACATCCAATGGCCGCAGATACAATGGGGATCAATGTAACAAGAATGCGTTACATGGCTGTTTGTTTATCAGGTGTGCTTGGAGGTCTAGGGGGAGCTGTTTATGCACAGTCTATTTCACTAGATTTCAGCCATGCGACTATTGCTGGTCAAGGGTTTATGGCATTAGCTGCGATGATCTTCGGAAAGTGGCATCCACTGGGTGCAATGGGAGCTGCGATTTTCTTTGGATTTGCTCAAAGCTTAAGTATTGTAAGTTCAAGCATTCCGTTTTTAGAAAACGTACCAGATGTTTATTTACTAGCAGCTCCTTATGTATTGACGATTCTAGCACTTGCCGGATTCATCGGTCGAGCCGATGCTCCAAAGGCATTAGGTACACCGTATGTGAAAGGAACAAGATAAGCATAACGAACCTGTCCACCTCGGTGGGCAGGTTTTTTATCCCGCATTAACGGGCTGTAAGACTCCCACCTCAACATGGCAGAAGGAGAACAGAAGTGCAAGTGAGGGATCAACAGCCCGTAAATGCCCGATCCGTTCGGGCCTGCACGATGCAGGTTACAAAGGCGTTGCAACAGGACGTTGCGCTCTTAGCCTTTGTTCCTCTTTTAATCAGTGGGGGATGAAGAAAACCACCACTGATTGAAGTTTCACTTTATATTAAAAAAAGTAGCATTTCATTTTCCAACCATTTCTTGCTCGTGTATAGTTAAAGTAAGTTTTTACGAAATAAAAGCATGAAGCGTGCTATATTCGGATAAAAATATAGACATAGTAGCAAGGAAAAGGAGGATGTTTCAGTGACAATAGTAAATGAGATGGTAAAAATGAAAAAGGGGTATAATCTTCATATTATAAGAACGGATAAATACAAAACTAATACCATTGTATGGAAAATGAAAGCGCCGCTTGAACAAGAAACAGTAACTATGAGGGCCTTACTTCCTTATGTTCTTCAAAATGGATCCGCCACATTTCCTACTTCTACCGCTTTGCGCTCACATTTAGATGATCTATATGGTGCCAGCTTCTTTGTGGATTTAGCGAAAAAAGGTGATTATCATACGATGAGTTTTTCGATTGAAATCGCCAATGAGAACTATTTGAAGGAAGAAGATTCATTATTAGACAAAGCCTTGCAATTTCTCAATGATGTGCTGAGAAACCCTCTTGTGAAAAATGGAGCGTTCGATCAGGAGATTTTGGAAAGCGAAAAACGGAATTTAAAACAGCGAATCCAATCCGTATACGATGATAAAATGCGTTATGCGAGCATGCGACTTCTTGAAGAAATGTATGAAGAGGACCGTTATGCCTTGCAGTCAAATGGACAGATAGATGCGGTCGACCCTATTGGAGCCGCTGATTTATACAATTATTATGAGAAAGCGTTCTCAGAAGATGAAATGGACTTATATGTAGTGGGAGATGTTGATGAGCAACAAGTAGAACAGATCGTTGACCGTTTGTTTACAATGAATGATCGTCAACCGACCATTGTGAATTCAAACGAGATTCCTATTCGTCAAGGTGAACCGAAAATAGTGAAAGAAGAGCAAGAAATCAATCAAGGGAAACTTCATATGGGGTATCAAACAAAGGTGACGTTTGGTGATCCAGACTATTTTGCTCTCCAAGTGTTTAATGGGATATTCGGTGGTTTTTCCCATTCAAAGCTATTTACAAATGTGCGAGAAAAAGCGAGTTTGGCTTATTATGCGGCAAGTCGCCTTGAGAGTCATAAAGGATTTTTAACGGTGCTTTCAGGCGTTGATAGCAAAAATTACGATCAAGCGGTAAAGATTATTAATGAGCAATTACAAGCGATGAAACAAGGGGATATTTCTGAAAATGAAATCTTGCAAACACGAGCGGTTATCCGTAATCAATTGCTTGAAACAATCGATACGTCAAGAGGGTTGATCGAGATTTTATATCATAATGTCGTCGCTAAACAAAACATTACAATAGATGATTGGCTTGAAGCGGTGGAGCGAACAACGATTGAAGAAGTAACGGCGGTAGCTAGCAAGGTTGAGTTAGACACGATCTACTTTTTGTCAGGGGAGGGAATTTCATGAAGAAAATTACATTTGATCAGCTGCAAGAAGAACTATATTATGAAAAAATGGATAATGGTCTAGATGTGTATGTTCTACCAAAAAAAGGATTTAACAAAACGTTTGCTACGTTTACTACAAAATATGGTTCCATCGACAATCATTTTATCCCGAAAGATCAAAAAGAGTTCGTTCGAGTACCAGATGGCATCGCGCATTTTTTAGAGCATAAAATGTTTGAGAAAGAAGACGGCGACGTGTTTCAACATTTCAGTCGTCAAGGTGCTTCAGCCAATGCCTTTACCTCTTTTACTAGAACAGCCTATTTATTTTCAAGTACGGCTAATGTGAAACAAAATCTTGAGACATTAATTAATTTTGTGCAGGATCCCTACTTTACGGAGAAAACCGTTGAAAAAGAAAAAGGCATTATCGGTCAAGAGATTCGTATGTATGACGATAATCCAGATTGGCAAGTGTACTTCGGGATGATTCACAATATGTATCATCATCACCCTGTCAAAATTGATATTGCTGGAACTGTTGAGTCCATTGCCGACATTACGAAGGATCATTTGTATGAATGCTATCATACATTTTATCACCCAAGTAATATGCTGTTATTCGTTGTTGGTTCCATCAACCCAGAAGAAACAATGACGCTCATTCGCGACAATCAATCGAAAAAGCCATTTACAGACCAACCTGCGATTGAGCGTCGCTTTGAACAAGAGCCTGAAACTGTGAAGGAGAAGAAACGAGTAATTTCGATGAATGTTCAATCATCGAAATGTGAAATTGGACTGAAAGCTGTTGACACTGATTTACAAGGTAAGGAATTATTGAAAAGAGAATTAACGATGAATATTTTGCTTGATATGCTCTTTGGGAAAAGTTCTGAACTCTATTATCAAATGTATCGTGAAGGATTAATTGATGATACGTTTGGTTATGATTTTACTCAAGAAAAGGGCTTTGGTTTTGCAATGATAGGAGGAGACACTGCTCGTCCGGATGAGCTCGAGCAAAGAGTGCAAAAAATTCTCTTAGAGGCGAAAGAAGGGACGTACTTAACAGAAGAGGCGCTGAAAAGATCAGTCAAGAAGAAAATTGGTGCTTTTTTGCGAGCGGTAAATTCTCCTGAATATATTGCCAACCAATTTACTCGCTATACATTTAATGAGATGGATTTGTTTGAAGTGGTTCCTATGCTTGAAACGATTACCTTGTCAGATGTGCAATCCGTTGCCGCTCATATGATAGCGGATGAACGTTTAACAGTTTTTCATATTGTACCAAAACAGTGAAAGTAGAAAGAAAAAGCCGGTTCTAAGTTCATTTGTGAGTCCGGCTTTTCAGATTTAAGGTTAGTAAGAGGAGAACGAGGAAAATGAAAAGATTTGCTTTAGTCGTTGGAGCGAGCGGGGGAATTGGTCAAGAAATCGCGAAAAAGCTTGCACTTGACGGCTGGAATTTATATCTTCAATATTCGAATGGAGAAGAAAAAATAAAAGTATTGCAAAAGCAGCTAGAAGAGATCGGAGTCGAGGGCTTCTCCGTGCAGGCGGATTTGTCTTCCGCTTATGGTGTAGATCAGCTTCTTCAGCAGTTGTTTTCTGTTGAAGCAGTTATTTTTGCTCAAGGAACGTCTCAATATAGCTTATTTCAAGATGTAAAAGAAGAAGAAATGGATCTGCTTTGGACCCTTCATGTAAAAAGCCCAATGATGATCATTCAAAAGCTATTATCTAAGCTACAAAAAGGTTCAGCACCTTCTATTGTCTTTATTTCTTCGATATGGGGTCAAACGGGTGCTGCTTGTGAAGTGGCCTACTCTACAGTAAAAGGTGCCCAAATTGCGTTTGTAAAATCATTGGCAAAGGAACTTGCCCTCGCTCGTATTAAAGTGAATGCAATAGCACCAGGAGCAGTTAACACAAGGATGATGTCGCAATTCTCTAGGCAAGAGTTAGACGAGATCATAGAAGAGATTCCGATGGGGAGACTGGCGGAGCCGACAGAAATTGCCGCTGTCGTCAGCTTCCTTTGTTCACAGGCTTCCTCCTACATCACTGGACAAGTGGTAGCAGTAAACGGTGGATGGTATACGTAAACTTGTTGAATAATTTTTTTAAACTGATACAAACTAATATTGTAACTCAATAAAGGGAGGGACAATAAGATGTCAGTACTTGATAATTGGCACGAGTGGAAAAACTTTCTAGGATCAAAACTTAATCAAGCACAAGACCAAGGAATGAATAATGAAGTGGTCAACAGCGTTGCTTACCAAGTGGGCGATTACTTAGCCAATAAGGTTGATCCAAAAAATGAACAAGAACGTGTGTTATCTGATCTATGGTCTGTTGCCTCTGAAGAAGAACAGCGTGCAATTGCCAATGTTATGGTAAAGTTAGTTCAGAATAATGGGGTGCGTTAAAAGAGAGGGAGGAAATTCCTCTCTTTTTTCTTTTAAAAAGCGCGTAAATCATATATGATAGAAGTTAGGTGTTATTTATTTATGGACATGATCAAGATCAAGTCACAAGGGGTGTATGTATGTCCAAAAAAGTATGGTATTTAGAGTATAAAATTGTGAAAAACCGTCCTGGATTGTTAGGGGACATTTCTTCATTACTAGGTATGCTTTCAATTAACATTATTACCATTAACGGTGTTGATGATGGCAGTCGTGGGTTGTTAATGCGAGCTCAAAGTGAAGACCAGATTAGAAGGCTTGAATCGATTCTTTTAACGATTGATACGATTCAAATCGTTAAACTAAGAGAACCAAAATTACGTGATCGAATGGCAGTAAGACATGGTCGGTATATCGAACGAGATGCCGATGATAAGAAAACTTTTAGATTTGTTCGAGATGAGCTTGGACTTCTCGTTGACTTTATGGCAGAATTGTATAAAATGGAAGGGCATAAATTAATCGGTATACGTGGCATGCCTCGTGTAGGGAAGACGGAGTCAATTGTTGCAGCTAGCGTTTGTGCGAATAAAAGATGGTTATTTATGTCTTCTACGATGATTAAGCAAACGGTTCGTGATCAATTGATTCGCGATGAATACAATGCCAATAATATTTTTATTATGGACGGTGTTGTATCAACAAAAAGAGCGAGTGAAAAGCATTGGCAGCTCGTTCGAGAAATTATGCGGTTGCCTGCTGTTAAAGTGGTGGAGCATCCCGATATTTTTGTGCGAAATAGTGAATATAAAATAGAAGATTTTGATTATATCATTGAACTTCGAAATCACCCTGAAGAAGAAATTACATATGAACCTGTTGAAAAGAATAGCTTTTTCCAGGATTCAAACTTCGGTGGTTTTGATTTTTAATTATGGAAGGTGTTATTGGTGACTGAATTAGGAAATCGCTTAAAAGAAGCACGAAAAGCAAAAGGATTGTCATTGGCTGATGTACAGGAAATGACGAAGATTCAAAAAAGATATTTAACCGGCATCGAAGAAGGAAACTATGAGATGATGCCAGGGAAATTTTATGTTCGAGCATTTATTAAACAATACGCTGAAGCTGTTGGACTGAATGCAGACGAATTGTTTGAGGAGTTCAAAAGTGAAGTGCCATCTTCTCATGAAGATGAAATTCCTCAGCGAGCTACGAAGATAGAAGAAGTGAAATCTAACGTACCTGCCGAACCATCAAAGTTTCTTGAGCACTTACCGAAAATATTGGTGACAGCTTTTGTCATTGGGGCCCTTTTCTTAGCTTGGGCGTTAATTCCTAAAAAGGATACAGACGAGAAGCAAGTGGAAGAAACGCCTGTCGTGAAAGAATCAACTGAGCAAAATAATGAAGATGAGAACAAGGCAGAAGCTCCTGTGAAAGAAGAGAAGAAAGCAAAAGAGGAGCCGAAAGTAGAAGAGCCTGCTAAGCAAGCGTTAACAGCTGTTGGGACAAGCGGAAGTGACTCCACTTATGAACTAAAAGAAGCGGAAAAATTTGAACTGTCGATTTCATCGAAAGGAAGCACTTGGGTTGGTGTAAAAGATGGAAGCGGGAAAAGTTATTTCGGTGATATGATCCAAAAGGGCCAAACGCAAACATTCGATTTAACAGGTCAAACAGAAGCGAAGATTAGAGTTGGGAATGCGGTTGATACGGAGATTAAAGTCAATGGTGAACTAGTCACCTATCAAATTCCTGCAGCCAGTCAAGTGACGCAAAATATTATTATTCAAAAGAAGTAAAGCTCTGAGTAAGGAACGGTTTGGATGGTGAGGTGTCCTTTAAAGGGCACCCCACTTTGATAAGTGGAGGGACAATTGTGAATTTACCTAATAAGATTACTGTATCAAGAATTTTGATGATCCCCATTTTTTTAATCGTCATGGTGGTCGATTTTAATTGGGGAGAGATCGAATTTTTAGGCACGACTATGCCGATGACCCATTTTGTAGGAGCGTTAATCTTTATTGTCGCAGCAACAACGGACTGGGTGGATGGTTATTTGGCAAGAAAGTACAATCTAGTGACAAACTTAGGGAAGTTTTTAGACCCGTTGGCCGATAAATTACTCGTATCTGCTGCGCTGATTGTTCTAGTTGAGCTTGGGTATGCTTCTTCGTGGATCGTTATTATCATTATTAGCCGCGAATTTGCTGTAACTGGTCTGCGACTCATACTTGCCGGCGAAGGAGAAGTGGTCGCTGCTAACATGCTGGGCAAAATAAAAACATGGACGCAAATTATTGCGATTTCCGCTCTATTGCTCCATAATGCGCCATTTGAAAGTATGTCCATCCCATTTGCTGATATTTCGTTATGGGTGGCTACATTCTTTACAATATGGTCTGGTTGGGATTATTTTTATCTCAATCGTCATGTATTTAAACATTCAAAATAATTGAGAGGAGGCTGACTAAAAACAAGAATCAGGCTCTCTTACTGTCATATAGTAGTTGAAATGAACACTATATCGATCATTAAGGGAAGTCATTCAATGTTTCGTCGGCCTCTTTTTTTAATAAGAGCAGGGGTGTTGTTATGAATGCTGAAATTATTGCTGTGGGATCAGAATTATTGCTAGGTCAAATCACAAATACGAATGCTCAGTTTCTTTCTCATCATTTAGCTGAGATTGGAATCAATGTGTACTATCATACGGTTGTTGGAGATAATCATAAACGACTAATTGAAGTGGTGAAAGAAGCGGAGAAGCGTGCCGATCTATTAATTTTTACAGGTGGGCTTGGGCCGACAAAGGATGATTTGACGAAGGAAGCGATTGCTGAGCATATTGGGAATGAACTTGAATATAATGAAGTAGCCTTGAAAAGTATCGAAGCCTATTTTGCAAAAGTTAATCGAACGATGACTGAAAATAATAAGAAACAAGCTTTGGTGATGAGTGGAAGTAAAGTATTGCCAAATGATCATGGAATGGCTCCGGGTATGTTGTTAAAAGCAAACAATAAACAATATATGTTATTGCCTGGACCGCCAAAAGAAATGCAGCCGATGTTTTTAACCTATGGCAAAAACGAATTGATTCAACTATTAGAAAAAGTAGAGCGGATTGAATCCCGTGTGTTACGGTTTTTTGGCATCGGTGAATCGGCCCTTGAGGTGGAAGTGGAGGACTTGTTGCTCAATCAGCAAAATCCAACCATTGCTCCACTAGCAGGGGATGGAGAGGTGACGCTTCGTATCACGGCTAAGCATGAATCTGAAGAAGTAGCGCTTCAGATGATTCAAGAAGTAGAAGATGAAATTCTCCGTCGTGTTGGTCAATATTTTTATGGGTATGACCAAACAACGATTGCAGAAGAGCTTGCGGAATTATTGAAGGAAAGAAACTTGTCGATTGCAGTGGCAGAGAGTTTAACAGGTGGTCTCTTTCAAAGTGAGTTAACAGCGGTGAAAGGTGTTAGTGCCATCTTTAAAGGCGGGATTGTTTGTTATTCCAATGATGCGAAGAAGCAGTTGGTGAAAGTGAAGAAAGAAACCATTGATACATATGGAGCTGTGAGTGAACAATGTGCCTTAGAGCTAGCTGAAAATACAAGAGCTATTTTCGATAGTGATTTTTCCCTTAGTTTTACTGGAGTGGCTGGTCCTGATGAAATGGACGGGCAAGCACCAGGTACCGTATGGATTGGACTTGCGGAGCGTTTTCAAAAGACGAAAGCTTATAAGCTGAATCTTGTTGGAAGTCGAGCCGGTGTGCGTAAACGTTCAGTGAAATATGGCTGTCATTATTTACTTCATGCTCTTAATCAAAACGAATAAAAATATTCAAAATATTGTTGACTGTTCCGATTTGATTATTATATAATTATGTCAAGAGTTTACTTGATTGTTATAATTTAATATTGACACTCTTATTACGAGCGGCGGAGGGATTAGGCCCTATGAAGCCCGGCAACCTTCAGGTAGTTATAGCCTGAAACGGTGCTAATTCCTACAGACTTTTGTGTCTGGAAGATAAGAGGAGGACCTAATCATCAAACCCTCTTCTTTATGATAAGAAGTAGGGTTTTTTTATCTTCCTCTGAAAAAAATAATCAAATCAATTAGGAGGGTTTACACATGACAAAAGAAAATTGGGATCAAGAGACGTTATTATTACACGGAGGACAGGTGCCGGATCCTGTGACAGGAGCTCGTGCAGTACCCATTTACGAAACGACATCTTATGTATTTGAGGATACTGATCATGCGAACGCTCTATTTGCTCTTCAAAAGCCAGGGAATATTTACACTCGTATTACGAATCCAACGGTGGATGTATTTGAAAAGCGAGTGGCATTGCTTGAAGAGGGAGCAGCTGCCGTCGCACTATCTTCCGGAATGGCGGCGATCGCCTTTTCTATCCTAAATTTGGCACATGCGGGAGACGAAATAGTGGCAGCAAGTAACTTATATGGAGGTACATATAATTTATTTGCCAATACGCTTCCGAAGTATGGAATCACAGTGAAGTTTGTTGATTCGACAGACCCTGAAAACTACCGGAAAGCAATTACGCCTAAAACGAAAGCTCTTTTCGGAGAAATCATCGGAAACCCGTCTTTACACGTGCTTGATGTGGAGAAAGTAGCGGGAATTGCTCATGAGAGTGGCATCCCGCTTATTGTGGACAGCACATTCGCTTCACCATATGTTTGTAAGCCGCTCACTTGGGGAGCAGATATTGTCGTTCATTCTGCAACGAAATGGATTAGCGGTCATGGTACAGTCATTGGCGGTGTAGTAGTAGATGGCGGGAAATTTAATTGGAATAGCGAAAAATTTCCTGGCTTTACGGAGCCGGATGAGTCTTATCACGGGTTAAAGTATGCTGATATTGAAGGTCCGGCATTCGCTGTGAAGCTACGAGTGCAACTATTAAGAGATTTTGGCCCTGCTTTAAGCGCTAATAGTGCCTTTTTATTGCTTCAAGGGCTAGAGACGCTTCATTTGCGGATTCAACGTCATCATGAAAATACATTACAAATCGTGAATTACTTGAAAAATCACCCTGGTGTGGAATGGGTATCTCATCCAAGTCAACCGGAACATCCATCACATCATTTAGCACAAAAATATTTGAGCAACAGTAATGGCTCGATTGTTGTGTTTGGTATTAAAGGCGGCCGAGAAGCAGGTAAGACAGTCATTGATAACATTCAGCTATGGTCACATGTAGCCAATGTTGGGGACGGAAAATCACTTATTATTCATCCTGCTACGACGACTCACCAACAATTAAATCGTGAGGAGCTAGAAAAATCTGGCGTGAAAGAAGAGTTAATTCGTTTATCTATAGGATTAGAGTCTACAAAGGACTTAATTGCTGACTTAAATCAAGCGATTGAAAAGGCAACAGGAGTCATTGTGGAGGCATAATAGCAAAATGAAGGGCTGACGCCTATATGGATATCTACATGATATAGAGTGATTTGAATGCTTTATTGATTTAGATATTGCATTTCGGTGTCGGTCCTTCTGGGTGTGTGATTAGGGTGAAAATAACACATAAGCCCGTCGTAAATAATTCAACAAAGATGTTCATAAAAATATCCTTCTTCATAAAGACTATGTTAATATGAATAAGCGGATATCTATCAGTCTCTTCCTCATTTTTTCTCCAAGCTATGTTATTCTTCAGGTTGTATGGTCTTTTTTCTCAAAAAATGAAAAAAATAAAAATGCGAATAAATGTTCGCTTTTTGCTTGAAATTATCTCATAAAAAAGGTATAGTAATGATAGATTTTGAAACAGAAAATCCATAAGTTGATTTTTTAATAGATGTATCATTTTAAGGAGGAATATAGATGAACGATCGCCAAGCAGCATTAGATATGGCTTTAAAACAAATTGAAAAACAATTCGGTAAAGGGTCGATTATGAAGCTAGGTGAGCAAACCGACCGGAAAATCTCAACTATACCAAGCGGTTCTCTCGCTTTGGATGCAGCGCTTGGAGTAGGCGGTTATCCGCGTGGACGTATTATTGAAATATATGGTCCGGAGAGTTCTGGTAAGACAACGGTAGCTCTTCATGCGATTGCTGAAGTGCAAGCAACTGGCGGTCAGGCGGCGTTTATTGATGCGGAGCACGCGCTAGATCCAGTATACGCTCAAAAGCTAGGGGTAAATATTGACGAACTTTTATTATCTCAGCCGGATACAGGGGAACAAGCGCTAGAAATCGCTGAAGCACTCGTGCGAAGTGGTGCTGTCGATATTCTCGTCATCGATTCAGTCGCAGCTTTAGTACCAAAAGCGGAGATCGAAGGGGAAATGGGTGATTCGCATGTTGGTTTACAAGCGCGTCTTATGTCACAGGCGTTGCGTAAGCTTTCAGGAGCCATTAATAAATCGAAAACGATCGCAATCTTCATTAACCAAATTCGTGAAAAAGTCGGCGTAATGTTCGGGAATCCTGAAACAACACCAGGTGGACGTGCGCTTAAGTTTTATAGCTCTGTGCGTTTAGAAGTTCGTCGTGCTGAAACATTAAAGCAAGGAAATGAAATGGTCGGTAATAAGACGAAAATAAAAGTAGTTAAAAATAAAGTAGCTCCTCCTTTCCGTGTGGCAGAAGTTGATATTATGTACGGAGAAGGAATCTCTAGAGAAGGAGAAATCATTGATTTAGGCTCAGATGAAGATATTATTCAAAAGAGCGGTGCTTGGTACTCTTACAATGAAGAGCGCTTAGGGCAAGGTCGTGAAAATGCTAAGCAATTTTTAAAAGAGAACCCGGATATTAGCCATGAGATCATGCTGAAGATTCGAAAACAATACGGGTTAGATGAGGATGTAACTGAACCTGTAGAAGAGAATATGTCAGAGGAATCTGATCTTCTAGATGAATAAAGTCTGTTGGAGCAGTGTTTGATCGCACTGCTCCTTTTATATATATGAAAGAATTAACACTGTGTCTACCATGAAACGCTTGACAACGAATTTCCGCACCTATAAAATTAGTATGTATATTTTACATTTTTTTTCTCTTAAAAGTGGAAGAATTGAAGCTGTATATTGAAATGTTGAACAATGTATCAGCCGACATGTTAAAAACATGACAAAAGATCATAGCAAGGGGAGGTGAAATCATGGATGCTATTACAATCATCTCCATTTTGCTTGGCCTAATCGTTGGTGTAGTTGTTGGCTATTTTGTTAGGAAATCCATTGCAGAGTCTAAAATTGCAGGGGCAAAGGATGCGGCAGAACAAATTATTGATGATGCCAACCGAGAAGCAGAAGCGTTGAAAAAAGAAGCCCTGCTTGAAGCAAAGGATGAAATTCATAAACTTCGTACAGATACTGAATTAGAGCTTCGTGAACGAAGAAACGAATTGCAAAAACAAGAGAATCGTTTATTACAGAAAGAAGAGAACCTTGATCGTAAAGATGAGCAATTGGATAAACGTGAGGCTCAACTTGAGAAGAAAGAGGAAGCTCTAACTGAGAGACAACAACATATTGAAGAGATGGACAGCAAAGTGGAAGAGATGGTGAAAGTACAGAAAGCTGAACTGGAACGAATCTCAAGTCTCACTCGTGATGAAGCTCGTGCGATCATTTTAGAACGTGTCGAACAAGAACTTGCACATGATATCGCTGTGATGACAAAAGAGCAAGAGAATCGCGCGAAAGAAGAGGCCGACAAAAAGGCAAAAGATATTCTTTCTCTCGCTATTCAGCGCTGTGCAGCAGACCATGTGGCAGAAACAACAGTTTCAGTTGTGAACTTGCCAAATGATGAAATGAAAGGTCGTATCATTGGTCGTGAAGGACGAAATATTCGAACGCTTGAAACGCTTACAGGTATTGATTTAATTATCGATGATACGCCAGAAGCGGTGATTCTCTCAGGCTTTGATCCAATTCGTCGTGAAACGGCTCGAATTGCGCTTGAGAAGCTTGTGCAAGATGGACGAATCCATCCAGCGCGTATTGAGGAAATGGTTGATAAAGCTAGAAGAGAAGTGGATGAATACATCCGCGAAATGGGTGAACAAACTACATTTGAAGTTGGTATTCATGGACTTCACCCTGATTTAATTAAGATATTAGGACGTTTGAAATTCCGTACGAGTTACGGTCAGAATGTGTTAAAGCATTCGATGGAAGTTGCTTTTCTTACAGGGCTTATGGCTGCTGAGCTTGGCGAAGATGAAGTCCTTGCTCGTCGTGCTGGACTACTTCATGATATCGGGAAAGCAGTAGATCACGAAGTAGAAGGAAGTCATGTTGAAATAGGCGTGGAGCTTGCGACGAAATATAAAGAACACCCGATTGTCATTAATAGTATTGCGTCGCATCATGGAGATACGGAACCGACGTCCATTATTGCTGTTCTTGTGGCCGCGGCAGATGCTCTGTCTGCTGCCAGACCAGGTGCCCGTAGTGAAACGCTTGAAAACTATATACGACGTCTTGAGAAACTGGAAGAAATTTCAGAGTCCTATGACGGAGTAGAGAAATCATTTGCGATTCAGGCGGGACGCGAAGTGCGTATTATGGTGAAACCTGATCAAATTGATGATCTTCACGCTCATCGATTGGCGCGCGACATTAGAAAACGGATTGAAGGGGAACTGGATTATCCAGGCCATATTAAAGTGACAGTGATAAGAGAAACACGAGCTGTGGAATATGCGAAATAAAGCGGTGTGAAACCTTCACACCGCTTTCCCTTTGGCAAAAAACAAATGACGGAAAGGAAAGAAAGATGAAAATATTATTTGTAGGCGATGTAGTTGGTTCTCCAGGGCGAGAAATGGTCAGTGAATATTTACCGATGCTTAAAAAGAAGTACCGTCCTGAATGCACAATTGTAAATGGTGAAAATGCGGCTGCAGGACGAGGGATTACACAGAAAATCTACCGTCAATTTTTAAATGATGGAGCGGACGCAGTCACATTAGGGAATCACGCTTGGGACAATAAAGAGATATTTGAATTTATTGATGAAGCGAAGCAGCTTGTGAGACCGGCGAATTTCCCGGAAGGTACACCTGGTAAAGGGCTGATCTTTGTGAAGCAAGCGGGACTAGAGGTTGCCGTGATTAACATTCAAGGGCGTACATTTATGCCTCCGTTAGATTGCCCGTTTACAGCGGTAGAAATGCTTGTAGAAGAGGCGAGAAAGCGAACTCCGTTTATTTTTGTAGACGTTCATGCGGAAGCTACTAGTGAAAAGCAAGCGATAGGTTGGCTTTTAGACGGGAAAGTATCGGCTGTTGTAGGTACACATACTCATGTTCAGACAGCGGATCATCGGGTATTGCCAAAAGGAACGGCCTATTTATCAGATGTTGGAATGACAGGGCCTTACGACAGCATTTTAGGGATGGAAAAAGAAGCTGTACTAAAAAAATTCCTGACTAGTTTACCTGTTAGGTTTGAAGTGCCAAAGAGCGGCCGCACTCAACTTAGTGCTTGCCTCATTGAGCTAGATCGCAAAACAGGTCTAGCAAAAACAATTGATCCGATCCTCATTAACGACGATCATCCGTTTATTGCAGAATAACATCTTGCCCCTTTTGTTAAATAGACAAGTAATACGTGAGCTATTCCTCGAATATAGTAACAATGGAAGGCTAGCGATAAAGTGAAACTTCAATCAGTGGGCGTTTTTCTCATCCCCACTGATTGTTAGTTGAACGGATCGGGCGTTTACGGGCTGTTGATCCCCTACCTACATATCTGTGCTTCTTCTGCCATGTTGAGGTGGGGTCTTACAACCCGTTAATGCGGGATAAGTGTGTTCTATGGAATGAGCATTCGGTATAGTTAATAAAGGGGGCCATGAAATGGAAGTATTAAAAGTTTCGGCAAAATCCAATCCTAATTCTGTAGCTGGTGCACTTGCCGGTGTTCTGCGTGAAAGAGGTGCCGCTGAAATCCAAGCAATTGGGGCTGGAGCGCTTAATCAGGCAGTAAAAGCAGTGGCCATTGCCAGAGGGTTTGTCGCTCCTAGCGGGGTGGATCTAATTTGTATTCCTGCTTTTACCGATATCTTGATCGATGGGGAAGAACGAACAGCGATCAAATTGATTGTCGAACCACGATAGAAACAAACATTACGGTCAGACTCAAACACAGAAAACGGAGTTGTGTTTTCATCCGCTCTGTGTTGGAGTCTGACTTTTCATTTGAATGAAAAAACATTTGCAATTTTATGTTAAATTGAATATAGTAAATATACTATTCCTACTTGTATAATAAGATTTAAGGAGGGGTAACATGATTTTTGATGCTCATTGTGATGTTCTATATCGACTTCAAACTGAAACGGGTCTAAGTTTTCAACAAAGTCAAGGTCTGCATATTACGTATGACCAGTTAAAGAAAGCGGGAGGCAAAGTGCAATGCTTTGCTATTTTCATCTCTTCTACATTAAAGCCATCTGAACGATTTCGAGCAGCGCTAGAGCAAATTGATTTATTCTATGAGAAAATTGTGAAGCCTCATCCTGATATAAAAGTAGTCAAATCAAGGAAAGATATATTTGATTTGCTGAAAGGAGAAATTGGAGTAGTATTAACGCTTGAAGGCTGTGAGGCCATTGAAGAAGACCCTCTGAAGTTAAATATTCTCTACCATCTTGGTGTTCGCTCGGTTGGATTAACTTGGAACAATGCCAATGCTGCAGCAGATGGAGCCTTGGAAAAGAGAGGAGCTGGCCTGACAGCTTTTGGCATCCAAGTTGTTGAACAACTAAATCATTTGGGGATATGGACAGATGTTTCCCACTTATGTGAGCGAGCTTTTTGGGATGTGGTAGATGTGGCTCACTTCCCGATTGCTAGTCATTCTAATTGTTATCAGCTTTGTCCTCATCCAAGAAATTTAAAGGATGAACAACTTAAGGCAATCATCCAAAAAGATGGTGTCATCGGTTTGACATTTGTTCCTTTCTTTGTGAAGAAGGAAGGAAAAGCCACCGTAGTTGATTTATTAAAACATGTAGAATATCTATGTGAGCTTGGAGGAGAAGACCATCTTGGATTTGGATCAGATTTTGATGGGATTGATGAAACAATTTCGGGATTAGATTGTTATCAAGCGTATGAACAATGGGGTGAATTACTGAATAAATATTATTCATCCCTTCAAACAGACAAATTTCTTTATTATAATTTCGCGCGTCGGTTTCCAAACTAAATCAACAAATATAAAGTTAGTGATTTATCCTTAAAAGTGATACACTAGTTTTGTGGAGAAAGAAGCGTATTAAAGGAGTGTAATGGTCAATGATAGAGCAGCTTTCTTGGAAAGTTGGAGGACAGCAAGGTGAAGGGATTGAAAGTACAGGAGAGATTTTCTCTATGGCTTTGAATCGCTTAGGCTATTTTTTATATGGGTATCGTCATTTTTCATCAAGGATTAAAGGTGGACATACGAATAATAAAATTCGCGTAAGTACGACGCCTGTTCGTGCTGTAGCGGATGATCTTGATATATTGGTGGCATTTGATCAGGAGACGATTGATGTAAACTGTAAGGAATTACACGATAAAGGCATGATTCTTGCAGATTCGAAATTTAATCCTGTCAAGCCAGAGGATACAAATGCTGAGCTGTATGTTGTGCCATTTACGGAAATGGCAACTGAACTTGGAACATCGCTAATGAAAAACATGGTTGCTGTAGGAGCTACTTGTGCGGTTATCAATCTTGATGTTCAAGTATTCACAGGTGTCGTTCAGGAGATTTTTGGACGTAAAGGCGAAGCGGTTGTTCAAAAAAATATGGAAGCTATTCAAGCAGGCTATCGTTATATGCTTGATCAGCTAAATGGCAAAGAAGGAGCGCTGGAGCTTAAAGAAGCTGATGGCAAACAGCGGATGTTTATGATCGGTAACGATGCGATCGCTCTTGGGGCGCTCGCAGGCGGCGTTCGTTTAATGGCTGCTTATCCGATTACACCGGCTTCTGAAATTATGGAGTATTTAATTGAAAAATTACCAGAAGTCGGCGGGACGGTCATTCAAACGGAAGATGAAATCGCAGCAGCAACGATGGCAATCGGTGCGAACTATGGAGGAATTCGTTCATTCACAGCTTCTGCCGGCCCGGGCCTTTCATTAATGATGGAGGCGATCGGCCTTGCAGGAATGACGGAAACACCGCTTGTTGTAGTTGATACACAACGTGGAGGACCATCAACGGGATTACCGACGAAACAGGAACAATCAGATTTGATGGCGATGATTTATGGAACACATGGGGAAATTCCAAAGATTGTCCTTGCACCAAGTACGGTGGAAGAAGCCTTTTTTGATACAGTTGAGGCTTTTAACTTGGCAGAGGAGTACCAATGCCCGGTCATTATCTTGTCTGATTTGCAATTGTCATTAGGAAAACAAACGGTCGAGCCGCTTGATTATAGCAAAGTGGAAATTCGTCGCGGAAAGCTGATTCAAGAAGAACTACCTGAAACAGAAGAGAAAACGTATTTTAAACGCTATGAAGTGACAGAAGATGGTGTCTCTCCTCGTGTGATTCCTGGAATGAAGCATGGTATTCATCATGTGACAGGTGTTGAGCATGATGAAACAGGTAAACCGTCTGAGTCTCCGTCTAATCGCCAAGCACAAATGGATAAGCGCATGCGAAAATTGAATCATATGCAGTTTAAAACACCAGTCTATAAAAATGCTAAGCATGACCAATCTGATGTATTGTTAATTGGATTTAACTCTACTCGAGGTGCGATTGAGGAAGCAATTGATCGATTAGAACAAGAAGGAATGAAAGTTAATCACGCTCAAATTCGATTAATTCATCCATTCCCGACAGAAGAAATTTTGCCGTTAATTGAATCAACGAAACATGTGTTAGTAGTAGAAAACAATGCAACAGGTCAGCTTGCCAATATTATTAAAATGAACGTAGGCTACCCGCAAAAAATTAAAAGTCTGTGTAAATATGACGGGAATCCATTCCAGCCACATCATATTTATACAAGTAGCAAGGAGCTGTTTTAAATGGCGACGTTTAAAGATTTTCGAAATAATGTCAAACCTAACTGGTGCCCTGGTTGCGGTGACTTTTCCGTGCAAGCGGCGATTCAGCGTGCGGCGGCAAATGTCGGTTTAACACCTGAAAAGCTTGCGGTCATTTCTGGAATTGGTTGTTCTGGTCGTATTTCCGGGTATATTAATTCCTACGGGCTCCATGGTATTCACGGACGCGCTCTTCCGATTGCCCAAGGAGTAAAAATGGCGAATAAAGATTTAACAGTCATCGCTTCAGGTGGAGATGGTGACGGCTTTGCCATTGGCATGGGACACACCATTCATGCGATGCGCCGTAATATTGATTTAACTTATGTTGTCATGGATAATCAAATTTATGGATTAACAAAAGGGCAAACATCTCCGCGCTCTGCTGAAGGTTTTAAAACAAAATCTACTCCACAAGGGGCGATTGAAAGTGCGCTCTCACCGATGGAGTTAGCTATCACTAGCGGTGCTACCTTTGTTGCTCAAAGCTTTTCAACCGATTTAAAAGAATTAACAGCGATCATTGAGGCAGGGATTGAGCATAAAGGATTCTCTATTATTAATGTATTCAGTCCATGCGTCACTTATAATAAAATTAATACGTATGACTGGTTTAAAGAACATTTAACGAAATTATCGACGATTGAAGAGTATGATTCGTCTAATCGTGAGTTAGCGATGAACACGTTAATGAAGCATGACAGTCTTGTAACGGGGATTATTTATCAAAACAAAGAAAAACCATCCTATCAACAACTTGTGTATGGTTATTCTGATGAACCGTTAACTGCCCAAGACTTGAAATTAGAAGATGCTCACTTTAACAAGCTTGTGAAAGAGTTTATGTAATAAATAAAAAAGAGGGTGAACGAAAAGGTCGATGAAAAACGATCTTTTAAGTGTCACCCTCTTTTTTATCGATAAAATAAATGTTTTTTAACACTTTCATACATATTGATTCCGTCTAGTTGTTCTTTCTTTTGTTCTATTATATACTAAAATAATGTGTATGCATTACAAATGTATTTTCTTTTTGCCTATTTAGCAGCAAAGGAAAGGAGAACTAAAATGAATGAAGAACAACGCAAGCATGGACAACAAGTGAATGAAAATAATCCAACGGACAAAAAATCCGAAAAGGATTATAGTAAATATTTTGAAGCAGTGTATCAGCCGCCATCCTTAAAAGATGCCAAAAAGCGTGGAAAAGAAGACATTAAATATCATAACGATTTCAAAATTGATGAGAGATTTCGAGGAATGGGCGAAGGGCGCAAATTCTATATTCGCACATATGGATGCCAAATGAATGAGCATGACACAGAAGTAATGGCTGGTATCTTTTTAGCGTTAGGCTATGAAGCCACTGATGCTGTCGACGATGCGAATATCGTTTTATTAAATACATGTGCGATTCGTGAAAATGCCGAAAATAAAGTATTTGGTGAATTGGGTCATTTTAAAGCCTTAAAGCAAGAGCGACCAGATTTATTGTTAGGTGTTTGCGGATGTATGTCCCAAGAGGAATCTGTTGTCAATAAAATCCTAAAAACGTATCAACATGTCGATATGATCTTTGGTACTCATAATATTCATCGTTTGCCACAAATTTTAGATGAAGCCTATAAATCTAAAGAAATGGTTGTTGAAGTGTGGTCTAAAGAGGGAGATGTCATTGAAAATCTTCCGAAAGTGCGTCGAGGCAATATTAAAGCTTGGGTTAATATTATGTACGGCTGTGATAAATTTTGTACGTATTGTATCGTCCCGTACACACGCGGCAAAGAAAGAAGTCGTCGCCCGGAAGAGATTATTCAAGAAGTGCGTCATTTAGCCGCTCAAGGTTATCAAGAAATTACGTTACTTGGTCAAAATGTGAACGCGTATGGCAAAGACTTTGAAGATATCAAATACGGATTAGGCGATTTAATGGATGAAATCCGCAAAATTGATATTCCGCGTGTTCGTTTTACAACGAGCCATCCGCGTGACTTCGATGATCATTTAATTGAAGTATTAGCGAAGAAAGGCAATTTAATGGATCACATTCATTTGCCAGTGCAGTCAGGTTCTTCTGAAGTGTTGAAGATTATGGCACGTAAATACAATCGTGAGCAGTTCCTAGAGCTTGTTCGTAAAATTAAAGTCGCGATTCCAGATGTTGCATTAACAACGGATATTATTGTCGGCTATCCAAATGAAACGGAAGAACAATTTGAAGAAACGTTATCTCTTTATAGAGAAGTAGGTTTTGAATCGGCGTATACATTTATCTACTCTCCACGAGAAGGAACGCCAGCAGCAAAAATGAAAGACAATGTTCCAATGAAAGTGAAGAAAGAGCGTCTACAACGATTAAATGCGGTAGTGAACGAGTTATCAGCTGAAGCAATGAAACCATATAAAGGTCAAATTGTTGAAGTATTAGTAGAAGGTGAGAGTAAGAACAATCCTGATATTCTAGCTGGTTATACAAATAAAAGTAAACTTGTGAACTTTAAAGGGCCTAAAACAGCGATCGGAAAAATTGTTAAAGTAAAGATTGCAGAAGCAAAAACATGGTCCTTAAATGGTGAAATGGTAGAAGAACATACAATGGCAGAGGTGAACTAATATGACGTTATACACGAAAGACGATATTGTGGCACGTGCAAAAGAGCTTGCTCAAATGATTTCTGAAACAGAGGAAGTAGCGTTCTTTAAAGAAGCTGAGTCAAAAATTCATGAAAATCAAAAGGTTCGCGAAAAAATTGCAAGTCTAAAAAGCTTACAAAAACAAGCGGTGAACTTTCAGCATTACGGAAAGATCGAAGCCTTAAAAATGGTGGAAGAAAAAATTCAAAAAATTGAACAAGAATTAGATGAAATTCCAGTTGTACAACAATTTAAAGAATCACAAGTGGAAGTGAATGAAATTCTGCAAATTGTGGCTTCATCTATTTCTAATACGGTCACTGATCATATTATTGAATCAACTGGTGGAGATTTGCTTCGTGGTGAGACTGGTGCTCAGGTGAAAAACAGTCAGCCTGGAAGCTGCAGTTAATCGAAGAAAACATGCAAAAAGAGACTTGCTGCTAAATGAAGCGCGGTCTCTTTTTTCGTTTAGCTATTTTTGACGTAGTTTTTCGTTTGAATAATTTTTATTTCTGCTAGGCACATGTCTTGCTTTTTGTGCATAGGATAAATGGAGAACAAGCGAGGAGGTACGCTCGAATGGCAGAATATAGGGAGATTATAACAAAGTCGGTCGTTGCCAAAGGCCGTAAGTTTACACAGTCTCATCACACCATTAGTCCACCGAACCATCCATCGAGCATTTTAGGCTGCTGGATCATTAACCATGAGTATAAAGCCAAAAAGGTCGGGAAAACAGTAGAAGTGCACGGAATATATGACATTAATGTCTGGTATTCTCATCACGATAATACGAAAACATCGGTCGTCACAGAGAGGGTCGACTATAAAGATGTGATTAAACTTAAATATCGCGATGAACATTGCTTCGATGATGACGAGGTCATAGCAAGAGTGTTACAGCAGCCAAATTGTTGTGAAGCTGTTATTTCGAAGCATGGAAATAAAATCGTTGTGCACGTAGAAAGAGAGTTTTTGGTTGAAGTCGTTGGTGAAACGAAAATTTGTGTAGCTGTTCATCCGCCTGGCTCTGATGGTGACTGGGATTTTGATTTTGATGATGATGACTATGAAGAATTGGATACATCATTTCTCGATGATGAACAAGAGCATTAATAGTCAGTGCGGGCCAAAAAATGTGGCCGGCACTTTTTTTTCTGCTTCAATTTAAGGGGTATGATATAATTATAATTTGAAAATAGACAGGCAATGTGGAAAGGGATTGGAATTTGATGAAGCAATATACCCCAATGATCCAACAATATTTAAAAGTCAAGGCAGAATATCAAGATGCCTTTTTATTTTTTCGTTTAGGCGATTTTTATGAAATGTTTTTTGAAGATGCAACGAAGGCGAGTCAATTGCTAGAAATTACATTAACTAGCAGGGACGGAGGTTCCACAGAAAAAATCCCAATGTGTGGCGTTCCGTACCATGCAGCGGCAGGTTATATCGAACAGCTTATTGATTTAGGTCATAAAGTCGCTATTTGTGAGCAAACGGAAGATCCGAAACAAGCCAAAGGTGTAGTTAGACGTGAAGTGGTGCAATTAATTACACCTGGAACTGTCATGGAAGGCAAAGGGCTTCAAGATAAAGAAAATAATTATTTAGCAGCACTGTTCGCTTTCTCCAACGAAACCTATGGACTAGCTGCTAGTGATTTATCAACAGGAGAAAATAAGGTGACCTCCTTATCCTCATTAGATGAAGTTATGAATGAATTAGCCACTTTGCAAGTGAAAGAGGTCGTGATTCAAGCGAATCTTGATTCAACGATTCAACACCAGTTGAGAGAGCGATTAGCGGTGACGCTTTCGATAGAAGAGGGGAATTCTGAACAAGAAGCATTTATTCCACTCATGCAAAATGTAAATCAATCAGAGCTTAGACAAGTCGTTTCTTTATTATTCTCGTATTTACATCGTACGCAAAAGAGAAGCTTAGATCATTTGCAGCCGGTTGAACATTATAATGTGTATCAGTTTATGAGAATCGATCAATACTCGAAGCGAAATCTTGAACTAACAGAAACGATTCGATCAAAAGGAAAGAAAGGCTCATTGCTTTGGCTTCTCGATGAGACGATGACGGCCATGGGAGGACGGTTATTGAAACAATGGATCGATCGGCCGTTGATCCAGCAAGATCAAATTGAGCGACGGTTAACGATGGTACAAACGTTAATTTCCTCTTTTTTTGAGCGTCAGGAACTTCGTGAGCAATTAAAGGAAGTGTATGATTTAGAGCGTTTAGCTGGAAGAGTTGCCTTTGGTAATGTGAATGGACGGGATCTCGTCCAATTAAAAAAATCATTACAGCAAATTCCGCTATTAAAGCAAATACTCTCTCAAATAAACAATCAAGAAATCAGTGAGTTGACAAATAACATCGATCCTTGTGAAGAACTGACTGATTTGCTAGAAAGAGCCTTAGTGGATCATCCGCCATTGACCATTAAAGAAGGGGGAATGATTCAAGAAGGTTTTCATGCCGAGCTCGATACGTATCGTGATGCAAGCCGAAACGGAAAAACATGGATTGCAAATTTAGAGCGAGAGGAAAAAGAACGGACCGGCATTAAGTCTTTGAAAATCGGCTATAATCGAATTTTTGGCTATTATATTGAAATTACGAAAGCGAATCTCAACGCACTTGATGATAGTCGTTATGAACGCAAGCAAACATTAGCCAATTGTGAACGATTCATTACTCCAGAGTTAAAAGAAAAAGAAGCGATGATCCTACAAGCCAATGAAAAAATGGTTGAGCTGGAGTACGCGCTATTTTTAGAGCTAAGAGAAAGCGTCAAGGAGTATATTCCTCGTTTGCAGCAGCTCTCACACCTTGTTAGTGAACTCGATGTTCTTCAATGCTTTGCGACAGTTAGTGAAATGCGTCACTATGTCCGGCCGATTTTAACGAAAGGCCGAGAATTAGTTCTTAAAGATGGTCGCCATCCAGTGGTAGAGAAAGTAATGGATTCACAGGAATATGTGCCAAATGATTGTGAGATGAACGCCGAAAGAGAAATGCTCCTTATTACAGGACCAAATATGTCTGGGAAAAGCACGTACATGAGGCAAGTGGCATTAACAGCCATCTTAGCTCAAATTGGTTGCTTTGTGCCAGCTGCTAAAGCAGAGCTTCCTATTTTCGATCAAGTATTTACGAGAATCGGAGCGGCAGATGATTTGATTTCGGGACAAAGTACCTTTATGGTGGAAATGTTAGAAGCAAAAAATGCCATTACTCATGCAACGAACCAATCGTTAATTTTATTTGATGAAATCGGTCGCGGAACGTCTACTTATGATGGAATGGCTCTTGCCCAAGCGATCATTGAGTATATTCATGACAAAATTGGAGCAAAAACGCTTTTTTCTACACATTATCATGAACTGACGGTGTTAGAAGAAGAGTTAGCGCAATTAAAAAATGTTCATGTCCAAGCGGTCGAACAAAATGGAAGAGTCGTGTTTTTGCATAAAATTAAAGAAGGGGCGGCTGATAAAAGCTATGGGATCCACGTAGCTGAATTAGCGGAACTTCCGAAAGAATTAATTAAACGAGCAAATGAAATTTTAAAAGGATTAGAGGAGAAGGGGCAGCAACAAGAAAGCCATACGAAAAATCAGCAAGTAAAGGAAGAACAGGTAGCGGTTGAAGTTGAAAAAGAAGCAGCTCAATTGTCGTTCTTCCAAGAAAAGGTTGCTGTTTCGCCTGAACCTACATCAAAAGACAGCAAGATCATTGAGGAATTAAGGAAGTTTGATTTATTAGAAATGACGCCATTAGATGCGATGAATGCTCTTTATGCGTTACAGAAAAAAGTCAAAAAATAACCGATGAAAGAGGGTGACGAAAATGGGGAAAATCGTGCTGTTAGATGACGTGCTATCCAATAAAATTGCTGCTGGAGAAGTGGTGGAGCGACCTGCATCTGTTGTAAAAGAGTTAGTAGAAAACTCGATTGATGCCAATAGTACAGTGGTTGAAATCGATGTCGAGGAAGCTGGGCTAGAGTGTATTCGAATTCTTGACAATGGTGGGGGCATTGAGCCGGAAGATGTGCTCACCGCCTTTGCTCGTCACGCTACAAGTAAGATTAAAGATGAAAACGATCTGTTCCGTATTCGCACCCTTGGTTTTCGAGGAGAGGCATTACCGAGTATCGCTTCTGTTTCAGAGCTCGAAATGACGACCAGCACAGGAGAGGGAGCAGGCTCAAAAATTATTCTTTCAGGTGGTGTGGTCAAGGAGCATATTCAAGCAAACAGCCGGCAAGGAACAGATATTAAAGTATCCGGGTTATTTTTTAACACTCCCGCTCGATTAAAATATATGAAAACGATTCACACAGAGCTTGGAAATATTACAGATGTGGTCAATCGACTGGCGCTAGCCCATCCGGAGGTTTCCATTCGCCTGCGTCATAATGGTCGTGAGCTATTACATACAACTGGAAACGGGGACGTCAGACAAGTGCTGGCAGCCATTTATGGGGTGAATATAGCGAAGAAAATGGTTCCTTTAACGGCATCTTCACTTGATTTTGAAATTGATGGTTGGTTGGCGCTTCCAGAAGTGACAAGGGCTTCGAGAAATTATATGTCGATGATGGTGAATGGTCGTTTTATTAAAAACTATGGATTAGTCAGAGCGGTTTTAGAGGGGTATCATACTCTTCTTCCAGTTGGTCGCTATCCGATCGCCTTAGTCAATATTAAAATGGACCCACTTTTAGTCGATGTAAATGTCCATCCGTCTAAATTAGAGGTTCGCTTTAGTAAGGAGCAGCAATTAATTGAATTAATTACTTCTGCTGTTCAACAAGCCTTTAAAAAAGAAACATTAATTCCAAGTGCTGCTCCAATACAAAAAAAAGTACAAATCGAATCTGAGCAGCAAACGTTTACTCTCGACCATCTTGACTCGCCTTCAAAAGCGAAAGTAGAAAGTCGGGCAACGGAGGAAACAAGCTTTTCATTTTTACAACAAAGAAAACCAACCGAAAATGAGCCGGTGTATTCTTTCGATCAAGAACAAACAGAGCGTACAGATCGGCTTGTGACAAAGGAAGCTCCTAACTTTTTTATGCCTAATCACAGGGATGAAATGGAAGAAGTAGAAGAAGTGGCAGTCGAAAGCAAGCCAATAGAAAGTCGCATTCCCCCGCTCTATCCGATCGGTCAAATGCATGGGACGTACATTTTTGCTCAAAATGAAAATGGGCTATATATGATTGATCAACATGCCGCTCAAGAAAGACTAAAATATGAGTATTTCAGAGAAAAAGTAGGACAAGTCGAAAAAGAGCTACAAGAAATGCTAATGCCCTTAACATTAGAGTATTCAGCAGATGATTGTATCAAAATTTTGGAGTATGTTAAGCAATTGGAGGAAGTAGGCATCTTCCTAGAGTCATTCGGGGATCGTGCGTTCATTGTCCGTTCTCATCCACAATGGTTTCCAAAGGGAGAAGAACAAACCATCATAGAAGAGATAATCGAGCAGCTATTATCTATGAAACAAGTAGATATTAAAAAATTGCGAGAAGAAGCAGCCATTATGATGAGTTGTAAAGCATCGATCAAAGCGAATCATCACCTTAGACAAGATGAAATCCAACAACTACTCGACGATCTAAGGCAAAGTTCCGATCCGTTTACTTGTCCGCATGGACGCCCGATTCTTATCCACTATTCTACGTATGAATTAGAAAAAATGTTTAAACGGATTATGTGATTTCGATTTTTGAAGAACCCTTATATATTAAGGGTTCTTAGTGTTTTATTGGAGTAATTGACCATAATTTGACCACATTTACTGCTCAGAGCCTGTTTTTCTTGAGTGCTTGAGAAAAATGTTCGGCTGATTGACCTTGTAAATTCGGTGTGACATGCCTATATTTCTCTTTAAGTTGAGCAATTTTTCTATTCCGATGAAATTAAACTGTTATTTCTTGAAGATGAATCGCTTGAAGAGTTAGTGACCGTGAGAAATATCCCCTTTAAAGTCAAAGAAGGGGATATTATTTATGTATCATTAAACGGCGGTATACAGCTTAAACAAAAAATCCTTGATCACAGCCATCAGAGGTTTTTTTCACATAGTTTAGATATATTAACAAATTGAAATTAATTTACATTTATTTCAAATATTAATAGTCGTTTAGATATGTCAAATTGATGTTTTTTATGTCAGATTGATGTTTTTATGTCAAATTGATGTTTTTATAATTAAAAAATATTAATTTCCAGCAAACTGCTATTGTTGGAATGGATTGTTTGGTATATTGGCATAGTGTTAATGAAAATAAAGGGGAGATAAAAAGTAATTAAGAAAAGACTTAGTATTTTATTAGTTTCTTTTGTTTTATTGTTGTCGACACTTGGATTTATGCCAAATTCATCACTAGCTGCCACTTCTTTTACATGGCCAGCTGATGGGAAACTTACGGATACGTTTGGTTCTAGAGGTGGAAAACATTACGGTATTGATATTGCAAAATCTGGTACTGTTCCAATTAAGGCTTCAGCAAGCGGAACTGTAAGCAAATCATATTATTCAAGTTCTTATGGAGAAGTAGTGTTTATTAAACACAACATAAATGGTGTCCCATATGAAACGGTTTATGCTCATATGAAATCAGGAAGTCGTAAGGTTTCAGCAGGACAAAAAGTAAATCAAGGAACAGTTATTGGTTATATGGGGAATACAGGTCATTCTAGCGGTCAACATTTACATTTTGAATTGCACAAAGGTACTTGGAATAGTTCCAAATCTAATGCAGTAAATCCACTAAACTACTTAGGAAAAGAAACACAAGTTGAATATCATAAGTATGATGGCACATTTGCGACTTTAAAAGTTAATGCTCCAAAGGATAAAAATGTAAATATTTTTGGTGCTCCAGGTTATGGTTTAAAAGGCTCATTGCCAAATGGTGGAACGTATAAAGTATATAATAAAGCAATAGGATCAGATGGTAATACGTATTACAATATTGGAGATAATACTTGGATACATTCTGCTAATGTTATAGTAACACCGTATCGTGCAACTGTAGATTATCAATGGAACGTTAATGTATACAGTGCTCCAAATGGGGCATATAAGGGGAAAGTAAGCCCGGGAACGACATTTAAAGTAGATGGAGCTGAGGATGGATGGTATGATCTTGGCCAAAATACTTGGATTAAGGCTGAATATGTAAAAGTAGTAAAATAATATGTATGTCTAATTGGAATTTAAGCTTTTCTCTTTAATAGAGAGAAGCTTGTTTTGTTTAATTAATTTTTTTGTGTTATGGGTATATATTGTGATGAAAAAGTAACCACATGAAAGGACATGATCACCAAAACGACCATCTTTTATCGTTTATTGTGGAAAATGTGTGGTAAGATGTATAATAATAAATCATTTATGAAATGAATTACATCGGTATAAGAATACGAATAAATGTTTGTGAATGTGGATAATTAAAAGAGTTATATGAAGGCAGTGGACCGTTATCTCCATTACCGTCGTTATATATGACAAATAAAGAGGTTATATTATGATCATTCGAAAACTATGGTTCATAGGAAGTTTGCTCGTGCTAATTCCCATTGGTTTATGTACATATTATTATCAGCAAATCAAAGCGACCGCTGCCGAAAAGCCCCCATCAAATGTAGCATATATTATGGTGTTAGGGGCGAAAGTAAATGGTACGGAAATGTCGTTAAGTCTGCAATATCGTGTGAACACGGCGCTTGATTATTTAAAGAAAAATCCAGAATCGAAAGTGATTGTATCTGGCGGGAGAGGCTCTGAAGAAGCTATATCAGAAGCCGAAGCGATGAAACAATTTTTTATAGAAAATGGGATACCGCAAGAGAAAATATTAGTGGAAGACCAATCTACATCTACCTATGAAAATATCATTTTTTCGAAAAAGAAATTTAAGATAAAGGAAGCTGTGATCGTCACGAACGACTTCCATCTATATCGAGCCAAGAAATTAGCAGAAAAACAAGGAATAAAAACATATACGCTGGCAGCTCCTACACCAGAGGTCATCAAAACACAAGCATACATAAGAGAATTCGCAGCTATCACAAAAATGTTTCTTACAGGAAAATAACAGCATATGAACGCAGGGGAGGTCATCCCCCGCTACGTTCATATACTTTAGTTGTTAAATTGTTGGTTGGCTAGTTTTCGGTAGAGTGGGTGCTGATTATATAGCGTGTCATGTGTGCCTGTTCCGGTGATTCGTCCGTTTTCGATAACGGCAATTTGATCCGCATTCACGATTGTGGATAGGCGGTGTGCAATCACAAGAGTTGTTCGTCCATTCATTAGCTGATCTAGTGCCTTTTGAACAAGTTGTTCAGATGCACTGTCTAGATTGGATGTCGCTTCATCAAGAAGCAAAATTTTGGGGTTTCTCATAAATGCTCGAGCGATGGCAATTCTTTGCCGTTGACCACCTGACAGTTTCATTCCTCGCTCGCCTACTTCCGTATCATATTGATCTGGCAAACGATCAATAAATTCATCAGCATTCGCAAGCTGTGCCGCTCGTTTCACATCCTCAAATGAAATTTCGCCTTCCATCCCATAGCTAATATTTTCGAGAATCGTTCCTGACATAATTGGGCTTTCCTGCGACACATACCCGATTTGGTTCCTCCAATCTTCCAACTGAAACTGATGGATGTTACGTTCACCAAGAAGAATCTGACCACGATCTGGATGGTAGAAACGTTCGAATAAGGCAAACAACGTCGTTTTACCGCTTCCACTTGGTCCAACAAAAGCGGTTGTTTTTCCTGTTGGTATATGAAGATTAAACTGCTTTAACACAGGCTTGTTTTCACTGTAACTAAATGATAAATCTTTCAGCATCAGATCCTTTGAAGCTTCCTTTATTGGAAGACCCGTACCTTCCGCTTCAGTCGGTAAAGATAAAATTTCTTGGATTCGCTCGGTTGCTCCCATCGCTTTTTGAAAAGCGGTAAAAAAAGAGGCCATTTGACTAAAAGGGATCACAATTTGAAACATGTAAATGATGATGGCGACAAGTGACCCAGCTGATAGCTCACCAGATGCCACACGGATGCCGCCGTAGCCAATTAATACAACAAGAACAAGCATCATAATGACGGTCATGAAAGGGGAAATGATTGCTTGAATACGCGCTTCTTTTAATCCGAATTGAAATAGACCCTCGATGCGATTTAATCCTTTATTTTTTTCAATATGCTCAGCATTGTAGGCTTTTACTAGACGAATATCTGAAAGGACTCGACCAAGATCTCCTGAAAACCCAGCCATTTCCTCTTGTGTATTTTTAGAAATACGATACATTTTTTGCCCTAAAGGTACGATCATCAATATCGCCAACGGAACGGCCAGCAACATAATAACCGTCATTTTCCAATCGATGAATAATAGAATAACAACGGCTCCAATCACCGAAATGATCCCAGTGACAAAAGAGATGAGATGCTGTGTAATTAACGTTTTGACAATGTTTGTATCCTGTGTGATCCGACTCATCGTCTCACCTGATTCATGTTGATCAAAATAATCAACGGGAAGGGCAAGCACTTGATTCCATAAACGCTGGCGAATCGAGGAAACAACGGATTCTCCAATGTAACTCATCAAATAAAAAGAAAATCCACCTGAAATCGTTTGTAAGAAAAAGCTTCCGGCTAAAAAAATAATAACGGATGGCGGCAATTGATTTTCGGCAAGTCCATCTACTAAATTGCGGGTAAATAGGGGGACCACTAACCCGGCAGCGGTTTCGATGATACTTAAGGTGATTGCTAAAATAATTATCCACTTTGGAATCTTACTTTGTGTGAATAATTGAAAAAAGGCTTTCCATTGTTTAGCATCTGTTTTTTTACTATTTTCCATTATTTTCTTCCTCCTTTTCCATATAGTAAGCCATTACTTGTTCCATCCATTTCTCTTCTTCAGGAGAGAAGGGGCTAGGAAACAACCATGGATCTAATGGAATCTCTTCCGCCGCTAATTTTTCTAGTGTGGAAGGGTCCTCACCAATTACTTCATTAGCCAAAGAAGTGAATTCTTTAACAAGTCTTTCTACTTGAGGACTCGCGGGATCAGAAAACATGACTTCTTTAAATCTTGAAAAAAGGTCCATCATTTTTTTCTCCATCTCTTCTTGAACTTCTTTTACTCGATCATAAAGTTGTTCCACTAATTCCTCGGGCCAATGAGACTTCATCCATTCTTTATGCTCATCCTCCATTTGTACACTGTTAATAATAGAAGTAAAAACTTGTGGATCTAGCTTGTAATTATGATCAATTTGCTCGATCGCTAAATTCAACAATCGAATGGAATCATCTAACTGTTCTCGTTTTTTCTTCATCATATCTCGTTGAAATACAAGGGAATCCTTCATATCCCAGTTTTCATTGCGAAGATATTTGGCCGTTTCATCAAGAGAAAACCCTAAAAATTTCAAGGAAATAATTTTTTGCAGCGTAAAAAAGTCTTCTTCCTTATACGAGCGATGTCCAGCTTTTGTTCGCTCAGCTTTTAATAGACCGATTTCATCATAGTATTGCAACGTGCGAGCGGACATACCTGTGAGCTTTCCCAATTCTCCAATTGTGTATTTTTTCATCATTCATCTCTCCCTAAAAAGTAACTATCCTTATCATAAAACATCACGTAACGTGAAGGGCAAGGGGGAAGTAAAAATAGGCTAGAAAAAAGTGCTCTGTACGAATTCGCCGCGTTCGCTTACAATTATGAGTAAACAATGGGAACAGTCAAAAAAGAGAGGTTACATATGATACAAGTGAAAGGTCACTATCGTTTTTGGATATTATTTTAAATGTTTGAGAAAATCAATTCCTTTATGATGATCAGCGTCATGTTTTTCTTTTTAGCTGCCCTATTTATGGTTTATAATTTTCAACATACAGAAAAGAAAGTAACGAGTACTACAGAATAAAGGAGAATCAAGATGAGCTTTCATGGTCAAAAGATTTTGCCTGCTGTTCGAACGATGAAGGACTTTGATAAAATGCTAGATACTCCATTTGAGTATGGAGTGTTTCTTGATCTTCATGTGGGCATGGTCAAAAGTGTGTTTGAATATGCGCAAGAACAAGGAAAAAAGATGTTTCTTCACTTGGATTTAATCAATGGATTAACAACAGATGAGCATGCTGCTGAATTTATTGCTCAATACGTTAAACCATATGGAATTATTTCTACGAAAGGAAATGCGTTGATTAAAGCGAAGCAAAAAGGTCTGTATGTGACACAAAGAGCATTTATTATTGATTCAAGTGCATTGAATCGTAGCATCAAATTGATCGAAAAAACAGACCCGGATTATATTGAAGTATTACCAGGTGTTGTCCCCAAAGTCATTAAAACGCTACATGAGCAAACGGGGAAACCGATCTTTGCTGGTGGGTTAATTGAGGAACAGGCAGAGGTAGAAATGGCTCTTGAAGCAGGGGCATGTGCCATCACAACTTCTAATCGAGAGCTATGGAAGCTTTATTATTAAGTAAATTTCCAATGCCGCCTTTTAGCAGGTGGATATTAGTCTTTAAAAATATGAAAAAAGACTGTCCTATGACTATTGTTTTTAGGACAGTCTTTTGAAAGGTCAATTATTCAAATAATGAGTAGTCTGGTAGTTTAATGCCTCTAGCCGTTAAGCTCTTTTCGATATCTTCGACGATTTGCTTCGTAACAGCTACTCTTGCGTATTTTTTATCATTACCAGGGATGATATGCCATGGCGCCGATTCGACATGTGTTTTTTCAAACATGTCTTCAGCCGCTTTTTCATATTCATCCCACTTTTCACGATTGCGCCAATCTTCATCGGTGATCTTCCAGCGCTTAAGCGGGTTTTGTTGTCTTTCAGCAAAGCGGTTTGCTTGTTCTTCCTTACTAATATGTATCCAAAATTTTGATACAATGTAACGGTCGTCTGTCAGCTCTTGTTCAAATTGATTGATTTCTTTGTAGGCTCTTTTCCATTCTGTTTGTGTAGCGAAGCCTTCTATTCTCTCTACTAGCACTCTTCCATACCACGAGCGGTCAAAAACTGCGATTTGACCATACTGAGGAATTTTTCTCCAAAAACGTTGCAAATAATGATAGCGAAGTTCGTGAGGAGCTGGTGCGGCAATAGGATGTACGTAGAGACCACGAGGATCTAGTTTTTCAGTGAATCGCTTAATGGCACCTCCTTTACCAGCAGCATCCCATCCTTCCATGACAAGGATCAAGGCGATTTTTTCTTTAAAAAGTAGTTGCTGTAAGCTTAATAAACGTTGTTGATAGAGTTTTAACTGCTGTTTGTACTCTTTCTTATGATCGATCTTTTTTGTTAAATCTACTGAAGTAAAATATTTGCCCATTAATTTTCTCTCCTTCTTTAATCATAGGAATATTATAACATTTTAAGGAGAGGATTTCAAAAAAAGCCTTTTTGTTTTGTAAGAAAAACGTTGACAACGCTTTCAGTGCGATTTAATATAAAGCCAAGTTAATAATTTGTGAAAGAGAACATTGAGAGTCACAACTGAATCCCGCAATGGGGTGAGTTGTGTTTTTTTGTTCTCTTTTTTCATTTTAGAAGGGAATGTATGGTCATGACTCCATTTATGGGAGAATTACTTGGAACGGCTCTATTAATTATTTTGGGAGCTGGAGTGAATGCGAGTGTTAGCTTAAAGAAATCGTATGCGTTTGGTTCGGGTTGGATTGTAATTGCATGGGGCTGGGGGCTGGCTGTAGCCATGGCTGCTTATGCAGTTGGACAGTTCAGCGGGTCTCATCTTAATCCAGCTGTGACACTTGCGCTTGCTTTTACAGGAGATTTTGCTTGGAGTGAGGTCCCTTCGTATATTTTAGCGCAAATGATTGGAGCGATCATTGGATCAATCATCGTTTATCTTCACTTTTTGCCTCATTGGAAAGCGACAGATGACCCAGATGTGAAGCTTGGTGTTTTTGCGACTGGTCCAGCAATTAAGCATTCATTTTCAAATTTACTGAGCGAAATAATCGGGACATTTATTTTAGTCGTTGGTATTTTATCCATTGGAGCAAATAAGTTTACGGATGGCTTAAATCCATTTATTGTAGGGTTATTAATTGTAGCAATTGGTTTATCTCTCGGTGGAACGACAGGTTATGCGATTAACCCAGCTCGAGATCTCGGTCCTCGAATCGCCCATTTTCTATTACCTATTCCAGGGAAAGGCAGTTCGAACTGGGGATACTCGTGGATTCCAGTGTTAGGGCCCATTTTAGGAGGTTCATTAGGAGGGCTTTTCTATAAAGGGGCTTTTCAAGGGGAATTTGATCTTGCTTTTTGGGGTGTGTTCGCTGTTACCACTATTATTTTATTAGCGGCTTTTCTGTTAGATAAAGAGAAACAGGTAGTATCGAGCCAACTTGATGCGAGTAAATAAACATAAGTGGAGGTTTTATAATGGAAAAATATATTTTGTCTTTAGATCAAGGAACAACGAGCTCAAGAGCGATTCTTTTTAATAAACAAGGTGAAATTGCTCATGTCGCTCAAAAAGAATTCACGCAACACTTTCCACATCCAGGCTGGGTTGAGCATAATGCTAACGAAATTTGGGGAACAGTCCTTGCTTGTATGGCTACGGTCCTTTCTGAAAACGGAGTTAGCCCAGACCAAATAGCTGGGATTGGCATTACGAACCAGCGGGAAACGACGGTCGTTTGGGAGAAAGAAACGGGGCGTCCGATTTATCATGCGATTGTATGGCAATCTCGCCAAACAGTAGAAATTTGTGAAGAGTTAAAAGCTCAAGGATATGATTCTTTGTTCCGTGAGAAAACAGGTTTGTTAATTGACGCTTACTTCTCTGGTACGAAAGTAAAATGGATTTTGGACAATGTAGAAGGGGCACGAGAGAAAGCAGAAAGAGGAGAATTACTTTTTGGTACGATTGATACATGGTTGATCTGGAAATTGTCTGGTGGGAAGGCGCACGTAACAGACTTTTCGAATGCGTCTCGAACATTAATGTACAATATTCATGATTTGCAATGGGATGATGAAATTCTGCACATCTTAAATATTCCAAAAGCGATGCTTCCGGAAGTAAAGCCTTCTTCTGAAGTGTATAGTTTAACTGCCCCGCATCATTTCTTTGGTCATCAGGTCCCTATTGCTGGAGCAGCTGGAGACCAGCAGGCTGCTTTATTTGGTCAAGCTTGTTATGAAGAAGGAATGGCGAAAAACACGTATGGAACAGGTTGCTTTATGTTAATGAATACAGGTGAAAAAGCTGTATTTTCTCAAAATGGTTTATTAACGACCATTGCGTGGGGAATTGATGGCAAAGTAGAATATGCATTAGAGGGAAGTATCTTTGTGGCTGGTTCTGCGATTCAGTGGCTTCGAGATGGCATGAGAATGATTAAGCAATCTCCTGATAGTGAAGAATATGCGAAGAAGGTTGATTCAACAGAAGGAGTGTATGTTGTACCTGCTTTTGTCGGACTTGGAACTCCTTATTGGGATAGCGAAGTGCGCGGTTCGGTATTTGGGTTGACGAGAGGAACGACGAAAGAACACTTTATCCGTGCAACGCTTGAATCGCTTGCTTATCAAACGAAAGACGTACTAGATGCGATGGAAGCTGATTCAGGTATCTCATTAAAAACGCTTCGTGTCGACGGTGGAGCTGTGAAAAATGATTTCTTAATGCAATTCCAAAGTGATATTTTGCAAGTGCCAGTTGATCGCCCGATCATTAACGAAACAACTGCTCTTGGTGCAGCGTATTTGGCAGGGCTAGCTGTAGGCTTCTGGAAAGATCGAAATGAAATCTCTGCTCAATGGCAAAGTGAGAAGAATTTCCACCCGAATATGGAAGTAAGCCAACGAGATCGGCTGTATCATGGTTGGAAAAAAGCAATTGAAGCAGCTTTAGCTTTTAAAATATAAATAAGTATAGTATAATAAAGATAAGTTAATAAATTGTCTAGAGAACTAGAGAGACCTGTCTTCATAGCATGTATTTTGCTATGTTTCGATAGGTCTCTTTTTGCTTTTTTTCACGTATGAGATAAACAATGGAGGGGAATTATCATGGGTTTTTCAAATTTACAGCGAAATGAAATGTTAAACAATTTACAATCAACAACATATGATTTAGTGGTCATTGGTGGTGGTATTACAGGTTCAGGTATTGCCTTAGACGCCGCTACACGCGGCATGAAAGTAGCCGTAGTAGAAATGCAGGACTTTGCCGCTGGTACATCTAGCCGTTCTACAAAGCTTGTGCATGGTGGTCTTCGTTATTTAAAACAATTTGAAGTGAAGATGGTAGCTGAAGTTGGAAAAGAGAGAGCCGTTGTGTATGAAAATGGACCGCATGTGACAACACCAGAATGGATGCTGCTTCCGCTACATAAGGGGGGAACGTTCGGTAAGTTTTCAACTGGCATTGGTTTAAGAGTGTATGATTTTTTAGCGGGGGTTAAAAAATCAGAAAGAAGAACGATGTTATCAGCAGATGAAACATTAAACAAAGAACCACTAGTGAAAAAAGATGGTCTAGTGGGTGGTGGTTATTATGTGGAATATCGAACAGATGATGCTCGACTCACCATTGAGGTCATGAAAAAGGCTGTGGAGGAAGGCGCGCTTGCTATCAACTATGTGAAAGCCGAAGATTTCATTTATGATCAAAAGAAAATCATTGGAATTCAAGCAAAAGATTTATTGACCGGCGAAATGATTGATATTCATGCGAAGAAAGTAGTAAATGCCGCAGGACCATGGGTAGATGCTGTACGGAAAAAGGACTACTCTATCAATAATAAAAATTTACGATTAACAAAAGGCGTGCATATTGTCATTGATCAGTCGAAGTTTCCTCTTCGTCAGGCAGTATACTTTGATACGCCAGATGGTCGGATGGTGTTTGCGATTCCGCGTGACGGAAAAGCGTATGTAGGCACAACGGATACTTTCTTTGATAAAGATACAGCCCACCCTAAAATGTTAGCTGAGGATAGAGACTATATTTTACATGCGATTCGTTATATGTTCCCTGAAGTAAAAATAGAAGCAAGTGATGTGGAGTCAAGCTGGGCAGGGGTTCGTCCACTTATTTATGAAGAAGGGAAGGATCCTTCTGAAATCTCCCGTAAAGACGAAATTTGGGAAGGGGATAGCGGGCTAATTACGATCGCTGGTGGTAAGTTGACAGGGTATCGTAAAATGGCTGAAACGGTCGTTGATCTAGTTGCTCAACGATTAACAGCTGAAGAAGGAACATCCTTTAAATCGGTTCAAACGCTGCACATGCCGATTTCAGGAGGAGACGTAGGAGGTTCTAGCAACTTTGAATTTTTCATTCATAAAAAAGAAAATGAAGCGGTTTCCTTTCGTTTAACGAAAGAACAAGGAAGAAAGCTGACTCAAATGTATGGTTCCAATGTGGATGAATTGTTTAAAATTGCGGCCAATAACGAGCAACAAGCTTTGCCGGCAGACATTTATGCTCAAATTGTTTATGCGATCAAGCATGAGATGGTCGCTAAACCAGTTGACTTTTTCATTCGTCGTACGGGTGCAGTATTTTTCAATATTGAATGGGCGAAAACATATAAAAAGGATATTATTCAACTGATGGCTGAATTACTTGGCTGGGATGAACAGACATCAGCTAGTTATGAAGCAGAATTAGATCAAGAGATTCAAGACGCCGAGACGCCTGTAGAAATTCAGCCATAATTATGTTCATGAAAAGAACGATCCGATTTAGTGAGTTACACTTTGTCTTTGGTTCGTTCTTTTTTTTACATGTTTAGAAGTGAAAAAAGTGGTGAGAATGGATTATTATCCTCAACAAGTATCCAAACATATGATACGATAAGAAAAAAGCATAAAGGCAGTGAAGAGATTGCAACATCGAGAGAAATTGATCGTGCTGATCGGTCCTACTGCCGTAGGTAAGACCGCTCTCAGCATACAGTTAGCCCACCGCTTTAATGGAGAAATTATAAGTGGGGACTCCATGCAAATATATCGTGGAATGGATATTGGCACCGCTAAGATTAAAGAAAGTGAAATGGAAGGGATCCCTCACCATTTGTTAAATATTAAAGATCCAGACGAACCTTTTTCAACCGCTGAGTTTCAAGCGATTGTGCGAGAGAAAATGACAGATATTTCTTCAAAAGGAGCGTTACCAATTATCGTTGGAGGAACGGGTCTTTATATACAATCTGTCATTTATGACTATCATTTTTCTAATAAAGGGAAGGACGAACAACTTCGTCTCGATCTAGAGAAAGAAGTGGCCAGTCGCGGCAAACAAGCACTTTATGAAGAGTTACTGCTAGTCGATCCGGAGGCAGCCAACCATATTCATCCTAATAATGTTCGAAGGGTAATTCGTGCACTTGAGATTTATCGAACAACTGGGAAGAAAATGTCGGATTATCAGGCTGAGCAACAGCCAGATCTTTTATACGATACGGTCATCATTGGCTTAACAATGGATCGAGCGCTTTTATACGAGCGAATTAATGATAGAATTGATCAGATGATGGATGAAGGACTGCTTGAAGAAGTAAAAGGATTGTGGGAAAAAGGCATTAGAGAAGGACAGGCTGTTCAAGCAATCGGTTATAAAGAACTATTTAGCTACTTCCGCAAAGAAGTTACATTGGAAGAGGCGGTAGAGCAGTTGAAACAAAATTCCAGACGATATGCTAAACGTCAATTAACTTGGTTTCGCAATAAAATGAATGTCCATTGGTTTGATCTGTCGGAAGAGGAAAGTCGATCAAAAAAAATTAACGAAATTTCGGGTTTCATAGCAGGAAAGCTGCATTTGAAATAGAATTATACTTAAAGTACAGATAGAAAGAGGAGGATTAAACATGAAACAAGGCATCAATATCCAAGATCAAATATTAAACCAATTAAGAAAAGACGCTACAATGGTTACTGTATTTTTGTTAAATGGATTTCAACTGCGTGGTTATATAAAAGGTTTTGACAATTTTACGGTATTATTTGAATCAGATGGTAAGCAACAATTAGTTTATAAGCATGCAATTTCTACTTTTGCTCCTCAAAGAAACGTGCAAATTTCTTTAGATGATCAAGAATAAACAAATAGAAGCGTGTACATTTACTATGTACACGTTTTTTATTTGGTCAGAATCATGTAAAATAGATAGAACAACTATGGTAAGGAGCAGATTACATTGGATTTGTTGAAAGCAGTATCAGTGATGAATGAATTTCTATGGGGATGGTTATTAATCATCTCTTTGCTCGGAACGGGAGTATATTATACGTTTAAATTGAAATTTGTTCAGTTGACTCAAATTCCTAAAGCGTTCAAAGTCGTTTTTAGGAAAGATTCTAAGGAGGGGAGCGGACTTTCTTCGTTTCAAGCGTTATCAACCGCAGTAGCCGGACAAGTCGGTACAGGAAATCTTGCTGGTGTAGCCACAGCCATTGCAGCTGGCGGACCGGGAGCGATTTTTTGGATGTGGGTGAGTTCCTTTTTAGGAATGGCAACGATCTTTGCAGAAGCCGTGCTTGCGCAAAAATACCGCGAAGAAAGAAACGGAGAATATCTTGGTGGACCCGCTTATTATTTGGACAAGGGAGTCGGCAGTAAAAAACTTGCGATTTTATTTGCTATTTTTATTATTTTAGCATTAGGTTTTATTGGGAATATGGTGCAGTCGAATTCAATCGCAGAGGCCTTTAAAGGTGTATTACCTATTCCTTCTATTTATATTGGAATCATTGTTGCTTTGTTTGTTGGTTTCGTCTTGTTTGGTGGGATTAAAAGAATCGCCTCTTTTGCAGAAAAAACGGTGCCTTTTATGGCCTTATTATATGTTGTCGGGAGTATTATTCTGTTATTTCAATTTAGACATGAAATCATTCCTGTATTTGAAATGATCTTTGAATCTGCCTTCCAATTAGAGGCGGCAGGTGGCGGAATACTTGGGGCGACAATTAAGGAAGCGATCCGTTACGGTGTAGCTCGCGGGCTGTTTTCTAACGAGGCTGGGATGGGATCAACGCCTCATGCTCATGCGACAGCAAATGTTCGTCATCCAGCAGAGCAAGGGCTAGTGGCGATTTTAGGAGTGTTCATTGATACAATTATCATTTGTACAGTCACCGCATTAGTCATTTTAGTTTCGGGTGCTTATAAAACAGGCGAAACAGGGATTGCTTTAACTCAACAAAGCTTTATCGCTGGCTTCGGTACGTTTGGAGAAATATTTATTGCGATTTGTTTATTGTTTTTTGCTTTCACAACAATTATTGGCTGGGCCTATTTCGGAGAACTAAATATAAAATACTTATGGGAAGGCAAAGGTGTGATACCTTATCGGATCATCGTGTTGTTATTTATCGTTATTGGATCTGCCATTCACCAAGTGGATTTAGTTTGGGAGCTGGCCGACTTTTTCAATGGTCTTATGATTATTCCTAACTTGATTGGATTATGGTATTTGCGCAAAGCTGTTCACCAATCTCTAGTAGACTATAGAAAGCTATATTAACGAAAAGGCAGCTGCGGCTGTCTTTTATGTATGGTTTGCCTTCTCCATGAATAGAATGGGTAGAGGGAAATTATTTCTCGGGAAAGCGCAAATTAAGCCATATTGCGACGAATTACGTCAAAGTTTATGGGGTGGTCAAGATGAAGCAGCCAATCCGAATGAAAGAGAGTGGTCAAATTAAAGTTGTGCTGCATACAAAAAATGATCGTATGGAACAACAACCGACTCGTGATGAAAAACCGTTTGAATGGTCTAATTCTAATGAACACGCCGTCTTAAAAAGTATTGAAAATGAACTAGACGCCTTAATAGGGCTCGATGAGTTAAAGAAAATGATTAGAGAAATATATGCCTGGATTTATATTAATAGGAAAAGGGAAGCTAGTGGTTTAAAGTCTGGAAGTCAAGTGCTTCACATGATGTTTAAAGGTAATCCTGGTACAGGTAAAACAACAGTGGCACGCATTATTGGCCGATTATTCTTCGAAATGAAAGTGTTATCTAAAGGTCATTTAATTGAAGCGGAACGAGCGGATTTAGTAGGAGAATATATTGGGCATACCGCGCAAAAAACAAGAGATTTAATCAAAAAGGCCATGGGAGGAATTTTGTTTATCGATGAAGCTTATTCATTAGGAAGAGGCGGAGAGAAAGATTTTGGTAAAGAGGCGATTGATACTCTTGTCAAACATATGGAAGATAAACAAAATGATTTTATTTTAATTTTAGCTGGTTATCCAAGAGAAATGGATTATTTTTTCACCTTAAATCCCGGATTACAATCTCGTTTTCCATTCGTTTTTCAATTTCCCGATTATGAGCCGGATCAATTAATGGAAATTGCCGAGAAAATTGCAGCAGAAAAACAATATCAATTGAGTCCAGAAGCAAAAATTAAAATGCGAGAACACTTTATGTTCATAAAAGAAAAAAATACTTCTTCTTTTTCAAATGGAAGATATGTACGAAATTTAATAGAGAAAGCGATGCGTTCACACGCAGTGCGATTACTTAAAGAAAGCAACTACCATTACCAGGAGCTAATGTTAATTCGTTCTTGTGATATCAGTTATTAATTTACTGCTTATGAAGCAGGTCTGACATAACCAGTTGTAATGGGTATGGTCAGACCTTTTATCACACATTATGACCTGTTTAAAAAATGAATAGGATAGTAGGATAACATTATCGTTCAAATTACTTATTATTTTTTATTTTCTGATAAATGATTTGTCAGTAATGTGACGATTATGATAATATAAAGTTAAAGGATGGTCTTTATGACAAAAAAAACTTTGAAACAAAGAATTGTTGATACTTCTCTCGTAATGTTTGAGAAACATGGATATCATGGAGTAACGGTAGATCAAATTGTTGAAGAATGCGGAACATCGAAGGGAGGATTTTATCACAATTTCAAGTCGAAAGATGAATTGTTGTATCACATTCATGATGTTTTTATTTCTTATGTCTTAGATCGCGCGCAAGAAGCATATGATAATTACAACACACCTGTTTCAAGATTATGTGCAATTATTATGTCCTTTACGAAAGTGTTTGATCTTTATAAACCTCATATCACTGTATTTTATCAGGAAAGTACGTATTTAAAAGGGGATTTTGAGCAGCAGATTAATGAAAAACGAGATGCGTACCGAAAAGTGATTTTACAAGTGATACGAGAGGGTCAAGAAAGCGGCGATTTTCGCACTGAAGTGCCCGCGGAAATATCTACAATGGCTATTATCGGAATGGTGAATTGGACATACAAATGGTTTAAGAAAGACGGAAAGTTAACAATGGAACAAATTGGGGAAATTTTTAATGATTTACTGATTCACGCTTTAATGACAGAACAAGGGATAAATGATCCAAATATCACAAAATACTTACTTAAAAGTCAGCCGGTCAATTAAAACTGGCTATTAAAATGACAATAAGAGACCGACTAGTCTGTACAATTTGCGGTCGTTAAAAACAAAGGGGGAGCAATAATGAACTTTGAATTAACGAAAGAACAACAAATGTTAAAAGAAATGGTGAAGGATTTTGCTGAAAAGGAAATCAAGCCTCATGCACAACATTTGGATGAAACATCAAAATTTCGCTATGAAACATTTCAAAAAATGGCCGAGCTTGGATTGCTAGGCATCCCATTTCCTGAAGAATACGGTGGAGCAGGCGGAGATACCGTGTCATACGCGATTGCTGTCGAAGAAATTGGTAAAGCCTGTGGTGGAACAGGTTTAAGTTACGCAGCAGCGATTAGTCTTGGAGCCAGTCCAATATATTATTTCGGAACTGAAGAACAAAAGCAGGAATGGCTTGTCCCGATGGCGAAAGGAGAAACATTAGGTTCTTTCGGATTAACAGAGCCTAACGCTGGTTCAGATGCTGGTGGAACAAGAACGAAAGCGGTTCTAGATGGGGATGAATACGTCATTAATGGCGAAAAGTGTTGGATTACAAATGCCGGTTACGCTCGTCAAATTATTGTGACAGCTGTTACAGGAAAGAGAGAAGATGGGAAAAACATTGTATCTGCCGTCATTGTTCCAACAGATACACCAGGGGTTACGATTTCTTGTAATTATGACAAAATGGGTGTTCGTGGATCCAATACTTGTGAGATTGTTTTGGAAAATGTCCGTGTGCCAAAGGAAAACTTGTTAGGTGATAGCAAAAAAGGATTTAGTCAATTTTTGTTTACGCTAGATGGCGGTCGAATTTCCATTGCGGCTCTTGCGGTAGGTATTGCTCAAGCTGCTTTTGAGAAAGCATTGCAATACTCAAAAGAAAGAGTGCAGTTTGGCCAATCGATCTCTAAATTTCAAGCTATTCAATTTAAGCTTGCAGATATGGCAACTGAAATTGAGCTTGCTCGTACTCTTGTACACAAAGCGGCTTGGTTGAAAGACCAAGGTAAACCGTTTGGTAAGGAAGCAGCGATGGCTAAACTATTTGCATCAGAAACAAGCTTCCGTGCAAGTAACCAAGCGATTCAAATTCATGGCGGATATGGCTACATGCGTGAATATGACGTTGAAAGATATTTACGTGATGCAAAGCTGCTTGAAATTGGAGAAGGCACTTCGGAAATTCAACGACTAGTCATCGCTCGTCACCTAGGCTGCTAATTGAAAAGAGGAGGAAGGATGTTATGACGGAATTGATTCACCAAACGGTAGGGGAATTACTTACTGAAAGAGCTAAACAACTTCCGCAGCATGAAGCGCTTGTGTACTCTGATCGCAATCTGCGCTATACGTACAGTGAATTTGATGAGTTGTGTCAAAAAGCAGCAAAAGGATTAATGGCTCTTGGAATTGAAAAAGGGGAAAACGTGGCAATTTGGGCGACGAATACACCTGAATGGGTGACTCTTCAGTTTGCTACGGGCAAAATGGGAGCTGTTCTTGTGACTGTGAACACGAACTATCGAACAGCCGAGCTTGAATATTTACTCAATCAATCCGAGAGTACGACATTAATTTTAATTGAAGGATATCGTGGGAATTCATATGTTGATACTATTTATGAGCTTTGTCCAGAGCTTCATACTTGTGAACCTGGAAAGCTACAATCGAAGCGAATACCACTGTTGAAAAACGTAGTTATTTTAAGTGAGAAGGAGTACAATGGCGCTTTTAGTTGGACAGACATTTTAAATATGGCTGATCAAGTAAATGAGGTTGAGTTGGATGAACGAACAAAATCCCTTGATCCTAATGACGTCATTAACATGCAGTATACTTCCGGAACGACAGGTTTTCCTAAAGGAGTCATGCTCACACATAGTAATTTAATTAATAACGCTTTTAATATTGCGGGTTGTATGGAGCTCACAAAGGCAGATCGCCTATGTATCCCAGTACCGTTTTTTCATTGCTTCGGTTGTGTGATCGGGACACTTGCCTGTGTGACGGTCGGAGCTACGATGGTTCCTGTTCAAGAATTTGATCCTGAAGTTGTATTGCAGACAGTAGAACAAGAAGTTTGTACCGCACTACATGGGGTGCCAACAATGTTTATTTCTGAACTGAATCATCCGAATTTTCAAAAATACAACTTATCTCATTTGCGAACAGGTGTTATGGCTGGTTCCAATTGCCCGGTAGAAGTGATGAAATCAGTAATGGATAAAATGAATATGAAAGAGATTACGATTTGTTATGGACAAACGGAGTCTTCACCAGTTATCACGCAAACTCGTGTAAATGATCCAGTTGAGCTTCGAGTAGAAACGGTCGGTCGTGCGCTTCCGAATGTAGAGGTGAAAATTGTTGAACCAGGTACGAATCAAGAGGTCCCGCCGATGATTCAAGGAGAATTATGCACGAGAGGGTATCACGTGATGAAAGGTTATTATAATAACCAGGATGCGACTCATGAGGCGATTGATGAAGAGGGGTGGCTTCACACGGGAGATCTTGCTGTGATGGATGAAACTGGTTATATTCGGATTACTGGTCGTTTGAAAGATATGATTATTCGTGGTGGAGAAAATGTATATCCACGTGAAATAGAAGAATTTTTATACACACACCCAAAAATTCTTGATGCACAAGTGATTGGTGTTCCTGATACGAAATATGGTGAAGAAGTGATGGCTTGGGTGATTTTGAAAGAAGGAGAAACAGCGGATGTTGAAGAGATTAAAGAATACTTCAAAGGGAAAGTTTCACGCCATAAAATTCCAAAGCATATCATTTTCACAAAAGAATACCCAATGACAGCATCGGGGAAAATCCAAAAATTTAAGCTGCGAGAACAGTCACTCAGCTTATTGACATAAAGGAAAAGGGGCGATCTATATGTTCTCAAAAATCATTATTGCCAATCGCGGTGAAATTGCACTTCGAGTGATTCGCACTTGTCAAAAGCTTGGTATTCAAACAGTTGCTGTTTATTCAGAAGCAGACGCGGATTCTCTATTTGTTCGTCAAGCGGATGAAGCGTTTTGCATCGGAAAGCCTCCAGTCAATCAAAGCTATTTAAATGCCGATGAAATCATTCGTGTAGCGAAAGAAAGTGGAGCAGAGGCCGTTCATCCTGGGTATGGATTGCTTTCCGAAAATGCAACATTTGCTAAAAAGTGTATCGAGGAAGGTTTGACATTTATCGGTCCATCAGCATCGATCATCGCTTCTATGGGAAGTAAAATTGAAGCTCGGAAAACGATGAAAGAAGCAGGTGTTCCCATTATCGAAGGAGTAGATGTTCCTCTTGAGAACGAAGAAGAGGCAAAGGTAGCAGCTGAGAAAATCGGCTACCCGTTAATGCTGAAGGCTTCCGCAGGTGGAGGTGGAATTGGCATGCAGCTGATTCATTCTCCAGAAGAACTGGGCAAAGCTTTTGAAGGGAACAAAAAGCGCGCCGAATCTTTCTTTGGTGACGGAGCCATGTTTTTAGAGAAATATATTCAAGAGCCACATCATATTGAGGTGCAAATTCTGGCTGATTCACATGGGCATGTGATTCCTTTATGGGAGAGGGAATGCTCCATTCAACGACGCAATCAAAAAGTAGTAGAAGAAGCCCCATCACCTTTTATTAGCGAAGAAACGCGCGAGAAAATGTTAGATGCTGCCGTTAAAGCTGCTCAGCATATTGGCTATACGAACGCCGGTACGATTGAATTTCTAGTAGATAAAGAACAGAACTTTTATTTCCTTGAAATGAATACAAGGCTGCAAGTAGAGCATCCTGTAACAGAAGAAATTACTGGCTTAGATCTTGTTGAAGAGCAATTAAAAGTTGCGGCCGGAGAGAAGCTTTCTCTTACTAGGGAAGAGGTTAAGCGAAAAGGTCATGCTATTGAAGTGAGAATTTATGCCGAGGATCCGAAAACTTTCTTTCCTTCTCCAGGCAAAATCACGTCCTTTCAACTTCCAGAAGGGGAAGGCATTCGTAATGAGTGTGCAATCGAAGAAGGTTCACAAGTCACTCCGTTTTATGACCCGATGATTGGCAAATTAATCGCTTGGGGAGAAACAAGGAAGGAAGCTTGTGAGCGTTTAAAGCAGGCGCTTGAAGAATATGTAATAGAAGGGATTAAAACAAATATCCCGATGCTAATTCGAACGGTCAGTCATGAGCAATTTTTAACAGGGTATACAACAACTCAGTTTGTAAATGAATATTATTTGCCAGAGTTAACATCAGCAAAATAAGGAGGAGTTTTAAATGACAACAATTCAGGCAAGTATGGCAGGAAATGTATGGAAAATACTAGTGAGTGAAGGGGATGAAGTGAAAGCTGGACAGGATGTAGTCATCTTAGAATCAATGAAAATGGAGATTCCGATCGCTGCTGAAGAAGATGGGAAGGTTCAGAAAGTTCACATCCAAGAAGGAGATTTCGTGAACGAGGCAGACGGATTAGTGGATATTGAATAGGAGGCGGATTTTTTGAAACTGCCGAACAAAGTAACGATTAAAGAGGTTGGGCCGCGTGATGGGCTTCAAAATGAACCTCATCACATGAGCACAGAAAATAAAGTTGCGTGGATTAATCAATTGTCAGAGAGCGGGCTTTCTTATATAGAAGTAACTTCTTTCGTTCATCCGAAATGGATTCCGCAGTTAGCTGATGCCTCTGAGGTATTATCTTCTATCAAGAGAAAACCAGGTGTTACATATGCGGCGCTTGTTCCTAATATGAAAGGACTAGAAGGAGCACTGCAAGCTGAAGTAGATGAAGTAAGTGTATTTATGTCAGCAAGTGAGTCGCATAATAAAAATAATATTAATAAAACAATAGAAGAAACGTTCCCAGTATTAGAGGAAGTAGTCAATGAAGCAAAAGCAGCAGGAAAAACAGTTCGTGGCTATTTATCGACAGTCATTGCTTGTCCTTATAAAGGCCCGGTGAGTCCAGAACAAGTAGTCAAAGTAGCTGATCGACTGTTTTCAATGGGAATCGATGAATTATCTTTAGGTGACACAATTGGAGTGGGAGTGCCGACTCAAATTGAGAGATTGCTAGAGAGCATGTTGCCCGTTTTTAAAGTGGACAAATTGGCGATGCATTTTCATGATACGCGCGGAACAGCCTTAGCCAATGTTCTTAAATCATTAGAGATGGGGATTACAACGCTTGATAGTGCACTAGGTGGGCTTGGTGGTTGTCCATATGCTCGAGGTGCTTCTGGAAATGTAGCAACAGAAGACCTGTTATATATGCTCAATGAAATGAACATTGAAACAGGAGTAGACATGGAAAGATTGTTGCAGGCTGGGGAACTTTTAGAGAGCATCTTAGTCAAGCCACTTCATAGCAAACAAATGGATATTTCTAGAAAAGTGGAAGAGAGGTGAGCCATTTGGATAAAACGATTGGATTTGAAAAAAGAGACGACGGAATAGCGATTGTCACTTTAAATCGACCGGATGCAGCTAATGCCTTGTCCAAGCAGCTTTTATACGATTTACATGATACTTTGTATAATATTAAGCATGATCGTGAGGTCCGCGTGGTCATCTTGACAGGAGCGGGAGAAAAGGCGTTTTGTGCTGGCGCCGACTTAAAAGAACGAAAAGGAATGTCGGATGCGCAAGTGAAACAAACAGTTGCTCTTATTGGGGCTACAGTTAATGACGTAGAAGCTTTGCCACAGCCTGTCATCGCTGCTGTTAATGGCGTCGCTTTTGGCGGAGGCTTGGAATTGGCATTAGCTTGTGATGTACGAGTGGTTTCAAAGGAAGCGAAACTAGGGTTAACTGAAACGTCGCTAGCCATTATTCCTGGCGCCGGTGGTACCCAAAGATTGCCAAGGTTAATCGGTCTTGGGAGAGCGAAGGAACTTATTTTTACGGCTAAACGTCTAACAGCCGATCAAGCAGAGCAAATTGGACTTGCGGAATATTCTGTACAACCAGCAGATGTTATGGAATGGTCTTTAAACTTAGCGAAACAAATGGTCAAAAATGCACCGCTCGCTTTAATCCAAGCGAAAACGGCTATCAATAACGGCATGCAAGTCGGCCTTGCTACTGGACTTGAAATAGAAAAGCTTGCTTATAACTCGTTAATACCTACGGAGGATCGATTGGAAGGACTGCGAGCTTTTGCTGAAAAGCGTCCACCAGTATACCAAGGAAAGTGAGGAGAAGCAGTAATGAATGAAACAGAAATGAAGACACCTTATGAGGAAAGAAAAGAATCCGTCTTAAAAGGCGGATTAGAGAAATATCATGAGAAAAATAAAGAACAAGGCAAGTTATTTGTTCGTGAACGACTTCGTCTATTGTTCGATGATGATCTTCAAGTAGAAGATGGAATGTTTGCCAACGTGATGGCTGGCGACTTACCAGCAGATGGAGTAGTAACGGGCATTGGCAAGATCAATGGTCGCACCGTTTGCGTGATGGCCAATGACTCGACAGTGAAAGCAGGATCATGGGGTAAACGCACGGTTGAAAAGATCATTCGCATTCAAGAAACAGCCGAAAAACTTCGTTGCCCGATGCTGTATCTTGTCGATTCAGCAGGTGCACGTATTACCGATCAAATTGAAATGTTCCCAGGAAGAAGAGGGGCTGGCCGGATCTTTTATAATCAAGTGAAAATGTCTGGAAAAGTTCCTCAAGTTTGTTTATTGTTTGGTCCATCGGCAGCGGGAGGCGCTTATATTCCTGCTTTTTGTGATATTGTCGTCATGGTTGAAGGAAATGCATCCATGTATTTAGGCTCCCCGCGAATGGCCGAAATGGTGATCGGGGAAAAAGTAACACTTGAACAAATGGGCGGTGCAAAAATGCATTGTTCCGTTTCAGGTTGCGGAGATGTATTAGCCAAAACAGAAGAAGAAGCCATTGAATATGCTCGCAAATATTTAGCTTATTTCCCAGAAAATTATACTCAAAAGCCTGTTTCGGCTTCACCGAAAGCTCCAGCTACTTTTGAAAAGACGATTGAAGAGCTGATTCCAAAGAATCAAAATGCGCCTTTTGATATGTATCAACTGATCGATCGGTTAATTGATGAAGATAGTTTTTGTGAAATTAAGAAATTATTTGCGTCAGAGCTTATTACAGGATTAGGGCGAATCAATGGTCAGCCTGTCGGAATCATTGCCAATCAGCCGCGGGTAAAAGGTGGCGTACTATTCCATGATTCAGCGGATAAAGCAGCTAAATTTATTAGTTTATGTGACGCTTTTCATATTCCATTATTATTCCTTGCCGATGTCCCTGGATTTATGATCGGTACGAATGTGGAAAAAGCGGGGATTATTCGTCATGGAGCAAAAATGATTTTTGCGATGAGTGAAGCAACGGTGCCTAAAATGACGGTCGTTGTTAGAAAAGCATACGGTGCCGGACTTTATGCAATGGCGGGTCCAGCATTTGAGCCAGATTGCTGTATTGCCTTGCCGACAGCACAAATCGCGGTAATGGGGCCAGAAGCAGCCGTTAATGCGGTGTATGCGAATAAGATTGCTGCTCTTCCAGAAGAAGAACGTGCTGCCTTTATCAACGAAAAACGAGAAGAATACCGAAAAGATATTGATATTTATCATCTGGCATCAGAACTAATCATCGATGACATTGTAGAGCCGAATAAACTTCGAGATGAGTTATCTGTGAGATTAGAAGCGTATATGTCGAAATATTTAAACTTTACAGATCGCAAGCATGGGGTAAACCCAGTATAAGAAAAAGGAGGTACAGGGAGTGAAGAAGATTTATACAGATGTAAATGAAGCCGTTTCCGAAATTAAAGATGGTATGACGTTAATGGTCGGTGGTTTTGGATTATGTGGTATTCCTGAACGCTTACTTCAAGCTCTTGCTCATTCAGGAGTAAAGGACTTAACAGTGATTTCAAATAACTGTGGTGTCGATGATTGGGGGCTTGGATTACTTTTAAGAAACAAGCAAATTAAAAAAATCATTGGCTCATACGTGGGGGAAAATAAAGAATTTGAACGGCAAATGCTGGCTGGTGAAATTGAAGTAGTATTAACCCCTCAAGGGACTTTGGCAGAAAAAATTCGTGCGGGTGGAGCAGGGATTCCGGCATTTTTCACTCCGGCTGGTGTTGGGACACCGATTGCTGAAGGGAAAGAAGTTCGTGAGTTTAACGGAAAAGAATATTTACTAGAAGAGGCTTTAACTGCTGATGTTAGTCTAGTCAGAGCTTATAAAGCTGATCGCATGGGGAACCTTATTTATAATAAAACGGCTCGTAACTTTAATCCGATGATCGCTGCAGCTGGTAAAGTGACGATTGCTGAAGTGGAAGAAATTGTTGAGACAGGCGTTCTAGACCCTGAATCTATTCATACTCCTGGAGTTTATGTACAAGCGCTTATTCAAGAAAAGCAAGAAAAACGAATTGAAAAAAGAACGGTTCGTAAGTGAGGAGGGGCAAAAATGAACAGTAGAGAAAAAATTGCAAGACGTGCAGAAAAAGAAATTGAAGATGGGAACTACGTGAATTTAGGAATTGGGATACCAACTCTTGTCGCTAACTTTATCTCTGATAATAAACAAGTTGTTTTGCAATCAGAAAATGGTCTACTTGGTATCGGCCCTTATCCTGAAGAAGGACAGGTGGATCCAGATTTAATTAATGCTGGAAAAGAAACAGTAACGACGATACCGAGTGCTTCATTTTTTGATAGTGCGGAATCTTTTGCTATGATTCGCGGAGGACATATTGATGTGGCCATTCTTGGTGGAATGGAAGTCTCTCAAACTGGAGACCTTGCTAATTGGATGATTCCAGGGAAAATGGTCAAAGGAATGGGCGGTGCGATGGATCTTGTTCATGGCGCTAGAAAAATTATTGTTATTATGGACCATGTCAATAAGCATGGAGAATCTAAAATCTTAAAAGAATGCACACTTCCGCTTACTGGAAAAGGAGTGGTACAACGAATTATTACTGATCGTGCGGTCATGGATGTCGAAGGATCGCATTTGAAGTTGATTGAAGTGGCTAGCGGCTACTCAGTGGAGGATATTTTAAACTGCACAGAAGCAGAGATATCGGTTGCAGATGATGTTATATTAGACGCTTATTAAAAACAAGCTCTTTTATTCACTAAAAGAAGTTTAGCATCCATAGTAGAAGATCAAAAAGGTGCCGTTCCATAAGCGGCACCTTTTTAATGATTAATTGCTCTTTTGGGAAGCTTCTATTGATACTTATCAAAAGGCTTTTCTTTGTTCTCTTCATAGTTTTTTGATGGCATTTTTGTTAAGATGAAGGGTAGAACATTTGATGAAAGTAGGAAAATCATTGAAAAAAAATGAACAAGAAAAAGTAATCCTTGTCGGCTGTCAATTAAACAATAGCAACGATATTCATTTTTTTTATTCCATGGATGAATTAAAGTCGCTCACAAAAACAGCTCAAGGGGAGCCGGTGGCCACTTTGACACAAAAAAGAGAACGTATTCACCCCAGTACATATATCGGAAAAGGAAAAGTAGAGGAACTGCATCAGTTAGAGGAATAACTTGAGCCAGACTTAATTATTTTTAATGACGAATTATCTCCTAGCCAAATTCGGAATTTATCTGCACAATTAGATGCTCGAGTCATCGATCGGACACAATTAATTCTTGATATTTTTGCGAGACGGGCACGTTCAAAAGAAGGCAAGTTACAAGTGGAACTTGCTCAACTTCAATATTTACTTCCGAGGCTCGTTGGCCAAGGAATTGCTCTTTCACGCTTAGGAGGAGGAATCGGAACAAGGGGTCCTGGTGAAACAAAGTTAGAAACAGATCGTCGGCACATTCGAAGACGGATTGATGAAATTAAACGACAGCTAACGATCATCGTTGAACATCGCGAACGGTATCGAGGCCGCCGTAAGAAAAATAAAACTTTTCAAATTGCTTTAGTAGGATACACCAACGCTGGTAAATCCACGTTATTTAATCGATTAACTGCGGCCGCTTCTTTAGAAGAAAATCAATTATTTGCCACGCTTGATCCGATGACAAGAAAATTTATTTTACCGAGTGGGTATCAAGTGATCTTGACGGATACGGTAGGTTTTATTCAAGATTTACCAACAACTTTAGTGGCCTCGTTTCGCTCAACTTTAGAGGAAGTAAGAGAAGCGGATTTGCTTCTTCACGTAGTAGATAGCTCCAACCCTGATTATACACAACATCAAAAAACGGTAAGAGATTTGTTGAAGCAGCTTGACATGGATCATTTGCCGGAATTAACGGTGTATAACAAAAAGGATATGGTTCATCCGGAGTTTGTTCCCTCTTCGTACGCGAAGCATTTGCTGATCAGTGCTTTAAGTGTTGACGATCAAGAGAAGCTGAAAAAGCAAATAGAAGAAGTGGTCAAACAGCAAATGAGTGTTTATTATGCTCGGATCCCATCTTATGAAGGGAAGCTTCTCGCTCAGCTAAAAACGGAAACCGTGCTAGAAGAGATAAATTTTGAGGAAGAGGATCAGAAATATATAGTAAAAGGCTATTCGTTTGTTGATCATCCTATCTTTGGAGAGATCAGTCAATATACATCACAGGATTAAGGGGGATTATTATGTTTGATTTATTAAAACATGGACAGCAAATACAACCAATGGTAGAAGAAATGGAACGTCAAATTAGTGATGTTCATCGTACGATTGAGCATCAAGCGGAAAGCAATCAGTTTCGTGTGTTGCGAAGCTTTCAAAATCACCAAGTCAGTGATTTTCATTTCACACCTTCTACAGGTTATGGTTATGATGATATAGGCAGGGACACGCTTGAAAAAATATATGCCGAAGTATTAGGTGGGGAAAGTGCCCTTGTTAGACCGCAAATTATTTCAGGGACTCATGCGATTTCGATTGCTCTTTTTGGTGTGTTACGACCGGGGGATGAACTACTATATATTACGGGAAATCCGTATGACACGCTTGAAGAAATTGTTGGGATTCGTGGCAACGGAAATGGTTCATTAAAAGAGTTTGGTATTAGCTACAAAAGTGTACCACTATTAGATAATGGTTATCCTGATTATTCAGCGATTAAAGCAGCTATTCAGCCAAACACAAAAATGATCGGCATCCAGCGCTCAAAAGGCTATGCTGTTCGTCCTTCTTTTACCATTAAAGAGATAGAAGAGATGATTCGTTTTGTGAAGGAAATTAATTCTGAAATCATTGTATTTGTCGATAACTGTTATGGTGAATTTACAGAGGATCGTGAACCTTGTCATGTAGGAGCAGATTTAATTGCCGGTTCTTTAATTAAAAATCCTGGTGGTGGGTTAGCAAAAACAGGCGGCTATATCGCTGGGAAAAAAGAAGTCGTAGAAAGCTGCTCTTATCGAATGACATCTCCTGGAATTGGAGCGGAAGCAGGGGCCAGTCTTTATAGCTTACAGGAAATGTATCAGGGCTTCTTTTTAGCGCCTCATGTGGTTGCAGAAAGTTTAAAAGGGGCGGTGTTTACTGCGGCTATTCTTGAAAAGCTTGGAATGACGACGATGCCGAAATGGAATGAAAAAAGAACGGACTTAATTCAAGCGGTTCAATTTAACGATCGAGATAAAATGGTTTCTTTTTGCCAAGCGATTCAATTCGCTTCACCCGTGAATTCTCATGTCACTCCGTATCCGAGCTATATGCCAGGGTATGAAGACGATGTGATCATGGCAGCAGGTGCCTTTGTGCAAGGAGCCAGCATTGAATTATCTGCTGATGGTCCATTGCGACCTCCATATGCTGCATACGTTCAAGGGGGATTAACATATTCACATGTGAAAATTGCCGTATGCAGCGCAATTGATTATTTAATGGAAAAGAATTTAATATAATAGACGATAAGGCTAATCTCAAGGGAGTTTTATGAGGTTAGCTTTTTTTGAAAAAACTTCATGTAAGAAAACCTAACATCAGTTTGACAACCTTTATGACATGATATATAATTTTCAACAGAAAGAGAAAGGGGGATCAAAATGAGTAGTCATATTAGACGTTCGATGCCACTTTTTCCAATGGGCACAGTTATGAAGTTGACTGATTTGTCCGCTAGGCAAATTCGCTATTATGAAGAACATCAATTGATTCAACCAGAACGAACAGATGGGAATCGTCGTCTCTTTTCTTTGTACGATATTGATCGCTTATTAGAAATTAAAGATTTAATTGACCAAGGGATCAATATGGCAGGAATAAAGAAAATTCTGCTAGATGAAAAACATTTTGAACCACATCAGGATTCAAAAGAACAAGGGGAAGAGCAAAAAAGAAATTTCACTGATGAGGAGCTAAGAAAATTGTTGCGCAAAGAGTTAATTAGTGCGGGGCGTTTTCATCGAAATGGGCATCCTTATAGTGAAAGGAACCGCTTTTTTCATTAATCTTTTGACATAAACTTGTTTTTAAAAATGAGGAGGAATTATTTTTTATGGGAAAGTATACTCGTGAAGACATTATGAACTTGGCAAAAGAAGAAAATGTTAAATTTATTCGTTTGCAGTTCACAGACATCTTAGGAACAATCAAAAACGTGGAAATCCCTGTGAGTCAGTTAGAAAAAGCTCTGGATAATAAAATGATGTTTGATGGATCTTCCATTGAAGGATTCGTACGAATTGAAGAATCTGATATGAACCTTTATCCGGACCTTGATACATGGGTAGTCTTTCCTTGGACAGCGGAAAAAGGAAAAGTTGCTCGCCTCATTTGTGATATTTATAAGCCTGACGGAACTCCGTTTGAAGGAGATCCTCGAAATAATTTAAAAAGAATTTTAACAGAGATGGAAGAACTAGGATTTTCCAATTTCAATCTAGGGCCAGAACCGGAATTTTTCTTGTTTAAACTAGATGAGAATGGAGAACCGACTCTTGAATTAAATGATAACGGCGGTTATTTTGACTTGGCTCCAACGGACCTTGGTGAAAACTGCCGTCGAGATATTGTGTTAGAATTAGAAGAAATGGGATTTGAAATTGAAGCTTCTCACCATGAAGTAGCTCCTGGTCAGCATGAAATTGACTTCAAATATGCAGATGCCGTTACAGCATGTGATCATATTCAAACGTTTAAATTAGTCGTTAAGACTATTGCTCGTAAGCATGGATTACATGCGACCTTTATGCCAAAACCTTTATTCGGAGTTAGTGGTTCAGGTATGCACTGCAATATGTCTTTATTTAAAGAAGGAAAAAATGCCTTTTTTGATGAAAATAGCGAGATGCAGTTAAGTGAAACAGCTTACCAATTTATTGCAGGTACAATCAAGCATGCAAAAGGATTTACAGCGATTACAAATCCAACTGTTAATTCTTATAAGCGTCTAGTACCAGGATACGAAGCACCTTGTTATGTAGCTTGGTCTGGACAAAACCGTAGCCCGCTTATTCGTATTCCAGCTTCTCGTGGTATGAGCACGCGTGTTGAAGTACGCAGTGTAGATCCAGCTGCTAATCCATATTTAGCGATGGCTGTTCTTTTACAAGCTGGTCTAGACGGCATTAAAAATCAAATGACACCTCCTCCAGCGGTTGATCGCAATATTTATGCGATGAATCAAGAAGAGCGTGAGCAAGCGGGAGTAGATGATTTACCGTCAACACTTGCAGAAGCTCTACAACTTCTGAAGAAGGATGAAGTGATTCAAGCGGCTCTTGGTGGACATATTTTAGAACACTTTATTGAAGCGAAAGAAATTGAGTGGGATATGTTCCGTACACAAGTTCATCCTTGGGAGCGTGAACAATATATTCAAATGTATTAATTCAAAAATGCCCTTAAAGCTGAAAATAGCTTTAAGGGCATTTTTATTATGCACCAACCAACTGGCGGTCATATGATTTTTCAACGAACACAGCATGCCAAATCATGAAGATAAGAACCGTCCATATTTTGCGGCTGTAATCTCCTTTGCCTTGGCAATGGTCATCTAGTAGCTGTAGAATATATTGTTTATTGAGAAGGTGACCGGTTCCACTCGTTTTAATAATCTGAACAGCCCAATCATACATTTCATCTTTTAACCAATGTCTAATAGGAACAGGGAATCCTAATTTCTTTCTATTTAACACGTGGTCTGGTACAATCCCTTCCGCTGCTTTACGTAAAATATATTTAGTCGTGCCGTTAGCTGTTTTTAATTGAGTAGGGATTTGAGAAGCCACTTCAAATACACGCTTATCTAGAAAAGGTACTCTCAGTTCCAATGAATGTGCCATCGTCATTCGGTCAGCTTTTAATAAAATATCGCCGCGCATCCAAGTATGAATATCGATATATTGCATGCGATCTACATCATCATAGCCAGTGGTTTCATTATAAAATTGCTTTGTGATGTTTGTGTAGTCCATCCCAGATTGATAGTTTGGCAATAAAATTTTCTTCTCTTGTTCCTCGAACATTTTTGCATTCCCGATATAGCGTTCTTCCATCGGGGTCACTCCGCGTTCAATAAAGCTCTTTCCTTTCATTCCTTCAGGCATCATCTGTGATAATTTCTTAAGGAGCACTTTAAACATAGAAGGTACATAATTAAAGAACTTTAACGATTGAGGTTCGCGATAAATATTGTAACCACCAAATAATTCATCGGCGCCTTCACCAGACAATACAACAGTGACATGTTTTCTCGCTTCTCTAGCTACGAAATATAGTGGCACACAAGCTGGATCGGCAAGTGGGTCTCCCATATACCAAATGATTTTAGGAAGTTCCTTCATATATTCTTCAGGTGAAATAATATAGTTAATATTTTCGAGTCCTAATTTTTCAGCCGTTTCTTTTGCCACATCGACTTCGCTAAAACCATCACGCTCAAAACCAACAGAGAAAGTCTTAATGTTAGGGTGATATGTTTTTGCGATCGCAGCAATAATTGAAGAATCGATTCCCCCTGATAGAAAAGAGCCGACTGGTACATCACTTCGCATATGTACCTTAACAGAATCGAAGAGCACATCTTGGACCATTTTCACATAATCTGTTTCAGAGCGAAGGACGGGAGAAAAAGAAGCTTTCCAATAAGGGCGAATTTGCATTTTTTCTCCGATCTTTTTGGTGAAGTAATGACCAGGCTCTAATTTATATATATCTGTATTCATTGTTTGTGGTTCAGGTACATACTGGTAAGTTAAATAATTTTGTAAGGCATTATCATTCAATCCGGTAGTAGACACCGCCTGCAAAATACTTTTCTTTTCAGAAGCAAAATATGTTCGGTCGTCATCTTGTTTATAGAAAAAGGGCTTGATGCCAAAAGGGTCTCTTGCACCGAAAAGCTCTTTTCGCTTCTTATCCCAAATAACGAAGGCAAACATTCCACGTAGTTTATCTACAGTTTTTTCTTTTATGCGACTATATAAGGCGATAATTGTTTCTGTATCTGAAGAAGTGTTAAACGTTACACCTTCTTGTTCTAATTCTTCTCTTAGTTCTACGTAATTATAAATCTCACCATTAAAAATAATCCAATAATTTTCATCTTCAAAAGCCAACGGTTGAGTACCGCTCTCGATATCAATAATGCTTAGCCTTCTAAAGCCAAATTGAATATAATCGTCTTGGTAATAACCTTCTTCATCTGGCCCTCTATGATAAATAATATCATTCATACTTTTAAACTGTTGATCTGATAATCTATTGACAGCATTTATTTCATCGTAGGTACAGCCTATAAAACCACACATATTTTTCACCTTTCCATTATTAATTATTAAAGCATTTAACTGGAGTCATTGGAATACATCGATTCGTTACTTAGAGTAACATAATTTCCTTTAAACTGGAAATGATATGCATCAATTTATTTGGATTCTCATGGAAAGAAAAAAGGCTTTCTCATAGGGAGGTTCATCCCTTATGAGAAAGCCTTGAGCTTCTAATGGACTTGGCGGAACACGCCAATTACTTTTCCGAGAATTGTTACTGTCTTTAAAATGATCGGTGCCATTGAAGAGTTTTCTGGTTGTAATCGAATGTAATCTTCTTCTTTAAAGAAACGCTTAACAGTCGCTTCATCTTCCTCGGTCATAGCAACAACGATATCGCCATTTTTGGCTGTTTGCTGTTGGCGAACAACCACATAGTCACCATTTAATATACCTGCTTCTATCATGCTGTCTCCCATGATTTCTAGCATAAATACGTGTTCATCCCCTGCTGCCAGTCTTTCTGGAAGCGGAAAGTACTCTTCAACATTTTCGATCGCTGTAATAGGGAGTCCGGCTGTTACTTTCCCTATTAATGGTACATTGATCACGTTTTGTTTCGGGACAGCTTCGTCGATTTCAAGAACTTCAATTGCCCTTGGCTTTGTAGGGTCTCTACGAATGTATCCTTTACTTTCAAGGCGTGCAAGGTGCCCGTGTACAGTTGAACTCGAGGCAAGACCAACTGCTTCTCCAATCTCTCTAACGGAAGGAGGGTACCCTTTAGTCTTAACTTCTTGTCTAATGAAATCTAGTATATCCTGTTGCCTTTTCGAAATTTTCGTCATAATTCGCACCTCTTCAATTCGACTCTTTCCTGTATTATATCATGTTTGAAAATCAGGTACAAACATAAGTTCGAAAATAGACTTGACACAAACAAACGTTCTTAATAGAATGATAACAGAGATGCGAACAAATATTCGTTTTAGGAGCTGGTTAAATGCAAACTGTAATAAAAAACAATTCTATTGTATTATTATTCATTGTTGTTACGATAGTTGCAGGTATAGTGTTAATTTTTAGTTTAAGCGAAGAAAGTGATAAGTATTTAGAGGTTGTTGTACAAGAGGGAGATTCATTATGGACGATTGCCGAAAAGTATCATAATATAAACGGCATGAAGCAAGAGGATTTTATCATTTGGGTTCAGACTGAAAACGAACTGAATACAGCGATGATTCAACCTGGTGATGTCTTGGTGATTCCGGTGAGTTCGGCTCATTCCTCCTATTCTGACAATCAGTTAGCTTTTAAAAAGGAGTTCTTAAACAGTAATCGATAATATAGGTAAAAGTGTATAATTATAGTTAAATATGCACATGGAACAGTATAATCCTAAAAAATTTGCAGAAATGCTTAATGTTTCTGTCAAAACACTACAAAGATGGGATAACGAAGATGTGTTGAAGGCTTACCGAAACCTAAAAAGAAGGCGATACTATACTGAATTTCAGTATCGAGAATACATGGGCATTCCTATATTCATGTTTTTAGCTGTAGAATATACGGATTGCAAAAATATAAGAAAAGCATGTTGGAGGATAAAAACTTGTGAAAAAATCCTATTTGATAGAGATTAATCCAACAACTAAGCAGAAAACGAACATACACCAAACCATAGGTGTTTGTCGATATGTGTACAATCTTTATCTATCGAAGAACAAAGAAGTGTACGAAAAAGACGGCTCGTTTATGACTGGGTTCGACTTTTCCAAATGGCTGAATAATGTTTATACGCTAGAAAAAGATCAATGGATTAAGGAAGTATCTAGTAAAGCTGTTGAGCAAGCGATTATGAATGCGGATAAAGCCTTTAGAAACTTTTTCGCAGGGAAAGCGAAATTTCCGCGTTTCAAAAAGAAAAAGAAGCAAGATGTCAAATGCTATTTTCCAAAGAACAACAAAACCGATTGGACCATCGAGAGACACCGAGTGAAAATCCCTACGCTTGGTTGGATGCGTTTGAAGGAATTCGGATACCTCCCTGAAGAGGCAATCGTAAAAAGCGGCACCGTTTCACAAAAAGCAGGAAGGTATTACGTGTCTGTTCTTTGTGAAGTAGAGCCTCAAGGAAAACAGCCTTTGGTTAAAAATGAAGGATTGGGCATTGATTTAGGCATCAAAGACTTCGCCGTATGCAGTAATGGTTCAGTGTATAAAAACATCAACCGTTCCATACGAGTAAGAAAGCTAGAAAAGAAATTAACACGTGAACAGCGCTCTTTGTCACGAAAATACGAAAACTTAAAAAAGAGAGGTGACACAGCTGTTACTAAAAGAGCAAACATAAACAAAAACATTCTTAGAGTTCAAAAACTTCATGCTCGTTTGGCGAATATTCGCTTAGAGTATGTCAAGTCTGTCGTGAGTCAAGTGGCAAAAACCAAGCCTTGTTTTATCACGATAGAGGATTTGAATGTAAAAGGGATGATGAAGAATCGTCATTTGTCGAAGGCCATCGCTGAGCAATGTTTTTACACATTTAAGGCATGGTTAAAGGCAAAATGCATAGAAAACGGGATAGAGCTGAGAGAGGCCAATAGGTTTTACCCGTCTTCTAAAACTTGTTCAAGATGTGGTCAGATCAAAAAAGATTTAAAACTATCTGATCGTGTCTATACATGCAAGTGCGGTCATGTCATGGATCGAGATTTGAACGCAGCGATCAACCTTTTACAAGCAAAAGAATACATCATTCTAACTTAAATAGAATGGTTGTATGATAGGTGGGGCTACCCCCGAAATCACGCCTGTGGAGTGCTACATCCACCAGAGTAGCTAGCAGTTTAGCGAAATGGGGTACGAGGAAGCAGGAAAATTCTAAGGATAGACTTTTGTCTATGTTTTTAGTAGCAGTAGTTGTAGATGAAAGCGATTATTTATTGTAGAGTCAGCACAAAAAAAGACTCACAAGAAACGTCACTTGAACGACAAGAAGAGGAATTATTACAATTAGCAGCCACATACGGTTATGAAGTGGAAGCTGTTATTAAGGATCAAGCAAGTGGCTATGAACTTGATAGAGAAGGAATATTGCAATTATTAGATATCGTAAAAGAGGGGGCGGCTGAAGTCATTCTCATTCAAGATGAGACGAGGATTGGTCGTGGCAATGCTAAGATTGCTCTTCTGCATTCTCTATTTAAAGAGGGAGCGAAGGTATATACCATTGCGGATGAAGGGGAATTGCAGCTATCTGAATCTGATTCAATGGTCATCAATATTGTTAGTATGGTGGAAGAGTACCAAAGAAAGATACATAATTTAAAAATAAAACGAGGCATGAAGCGGGCAGTAGAAAATGGGTATCAACCGGAAAAAAATTTAAAAAATCGAGGGAATTTGGCAGGAAGAGACCGCAAAGAAATACCTATAGAAGAGATTGTCCAATTACGACATAATCAGCTTACTTTCGGTGAGATCGCAGCCACTTTAAGAGGATTTGGATTTGATGTTTCGAAAGCGACTGTGCATCGGCGATATAAGGAATATATGGAGAACCAACAAGAGACAAGTAAGTAATGTCTTGCTTGTTTGACCGCCATTTCTTTAGTAAAATAGTCTCCGAAGTTGCAACGAAAAGAGGGAGAAATATGTTATCTGCAGAAAAAATCGCTAGAATCAATGAATTATCTAAAAAGTCCAAAGCAGAAGGGCTAACAGATGATGAGAAACAAGAACAAGTGAATTTGCGACAAGAATATTTAAAAGCTTTTCGCAGTTCTATGAAAAACACGGTAGAAGCGGTTAGGATTTTTGACCCAGAAGGCAATGAAGTGACACCTAAGAAAATTAAAGATATCCAAAACAAAAAAAGAATGCACTAAAGCTGGGATTTCCAGCTTTTTGTAGTTATACAAGAAAATCAAAAAGATGAAAAAAGGAAAGGAACGCAACGTTTTATTCGCTGAGTTGAATACGCAGTTTGGTTTGACAGAGTATTCCATCCATGCTTTTTTAACACCGTAGAAAATAGGCTTATTTGGAAAGATTTATCTATCCCTGTTATTATTCGTCATTGAGATGTGTACGCACATTTAGCCCTACAAGATCGAGTGAAATATGTTCGCATGAAACGTGAAATGATCAAAGGGAGATATGTCTACTATGCTCAACTTGTACTAGAAGGCGTTCCACCGCCATCTTATCATTCCAATGGATTAAAACAACAAGTAGGAGTGGGGCGTGTGGGTATTGATATTGGAACATCTACCGTTGCCGTTAGTTCAAAAAAAGAAACGATTTTAGCTATTTTAGCTCCAAATGTTGTTGATTATGAAAGAAAGATTCTATCAATGGTTTAGAATTAAAAAAGTAAATACAGCGAAAGTGAAAGCTAGTCAATACAATCATTTCGATCACACATACACGAAAAAGCCTCTGACTAAGAGATGGAATGATTTTGATGGTATGAAAGTACAACGCGATCTATATTCAGCCTTTCTATTAATGAATATGGTTGATGATAAGAAATTAGGAAAAATAGACAGGGAGCGATGTATAAAAGAATTTGATCTGTTTTTAGAAAATCACAAAAGAACAATGAGTAAATGGCAAAAACAATCCCACACATTTAAAAGTATGGGATTGAAATAAGTTAAAAAACGAACGGTTTAGGCATGAGCCGATGCGAACGTTAAGGATGGCAATGGTCGTCTTGTTCGTAAAAATCTTGCAGAAACGAGATCATGTTTCTATGTTGTACCCAACCAGCAACATCGGTTGATGGGAGAGTAGTTAAGAAATCTCACGTATTCAAGAACCCCACGGATTTATTCGTGGGAGTGTCAGCTACTTCTTGTATATTTGGACAAAGACCTATAATATTAAGAATGACTATTATACGTTCAAGAAAGGATGTTTGCGATGTTTGATAAAGTAGATCAATTAGCAGTAAATACGATTCGTACACTTTCAATTGATGCGATTGAAAAGGCCAATTCTGGTCACCCGGGCTTACCGATGGGAGCGGCCCCTATGGCTTATACTCTTTGGAGTCGTTTTTTAAATCATAATCCTAAAAATTCAAAGTGGTTTAATCGTGATCGCTTTGTACTATCAGCTGGTCACGGATCGACGTTATTATACAGCTTGCTTCATTTATCCGGTTATGATCTTTCGATGGAAGAAATCAAAAATTTCCGCCAATGGGGAAGTAAAACACCTGGACATCCGGAATACGGTCATACAGATGGAGTAGAAGCAACAACAGGACCTCTTGGACAAGGGATTGCGATGGCTGTAGGAATGGCAATGGCTGAACGTCATTTAGCTGCTGTTTATAATAAAGAGGACATCGAGATTATTAATCATCATACATACACATTATGTGGAGACGGTGATCTAATGGAAGGTGTTGCATCTGAAGCGGCATCTCTCGCAGGTCATTTGAAATTAGGGCGCTTAGTTGTACTTTATGATTCCAATGATATTTCTCTTGATGGCGATCTTGATAAATCCTTCTCAGAAAGTGTAAAAGACCGTTTTGAGTCATACGGCTGGCAATACTTACGTGTAGAAGACGGAAACAATATGGACGAGATCGCAAAAGCCATTGAAGCGGCACAAAAAGATGAAGAGCGTCCATCAATGATTGAAGTAAAAACAATCATTGGTTATGGTTCACCAAATAAATCGGGTAAATCTGATGTTCACGGTGCTCCACTAGGTGAAGAAGAGCGAAAATTAACAAAAGAGTCTTACCAATGGACATTTGAAGAAGATTTTTATGTGCCTGATGAAGTATATAATCGTTTTGAAGAAAGCATCATTCAGCCGGGACAAATGAAAGAAAATGAGTGGAATCAATTATTTGCCCAATATAAAAAGCAATATCCTGAACTTGGTGATCAGCTTGATCTTGCTATTAATGGGGAATTAGCTGAAGGATGGGAAAAGGATATTCCTGTTTATGAAGAAGGAAAGAGCATCGCCAGCCGTTCTTCTTCTAGTGAGATTATTAATGCTATCGCTAACAACCTTCCAACTTTTATTGGCGGTTCTGCTGACCTTGCCGGCTCCAATAAAACGATGATTAAGAATGCTGAGGATTTTTCCGCGACATCTTATGAAGGACGTAATATTTGGTTCGGTGTTCGCGAATTTGCGATGGGAGCGGCGATGAATGGGATGGCACTTCACGGAGGTCTTCAAGTATTTGGCGGAACATTCTTTGTTTTCTCTGATTACTTACGTCCAGCTATCCGTTTAGCGGCTTTAATGGGTCTCCCTGTTACTTACGTCTTTACTCATGATAGCATTGCTGTAGGAGAAGATGGACCGACGCATGAACCGATTGAACAGCTTTCGTCCTTGCGTTCTATTCCTAACTTGAATGTATTGCGTCCGGCAGATGGAAACGAAACAGCTGCCGCTTGGAAATTAGCTATTACCTCTAAAGCGACACCGTCTGTATTGGTGCTTACTCGTCAAAACTTGCCAACTATTCAAGGGACAGCTCAAACAGCGGAAGAAGGAGTGGCGAAAGGAGCTTATATCATTGCGGCTTCAGAGAAAGAAACACCGGATCTTCTTCTTCTTGCAACAGGTTCTGAAGTTAGCTTAGCGGTTGAAGCTCAACAGGCTCTACTCCAAGATGGAATTCATGCATCAGTTGTTAGTATGCCTTCATGGCAGCTATTTGAACAGCAAACAGAAGAGTATAAGCGTTCCGTTCTTCCGAAATCCGTGAAGAAGCGACTTGCCATTGAAATGGGTGCATCTTTAGGTTGGGAGCGCTATACTGGTGATGAAGGCGATGTTATTGCCATTGATCAGTTTGGTGCTTCTGCTCCGGGTGAGTTAGTGATGAAAGAGTATGGATTTACTGTAGACAATGTGATTTCGAGAGCTAAATTATTATTAGAAAATGAATAATATTCATCAGCCAGCCCCTATAAGGGGCTGGCTTTTTAATGATTTTTTGTATAAATTAGTCCAATCGACAAAACTAGTGGTGTTTTTCTTCAAGCTTCAACAAGCTCAGTTTTATCTATTAATTATAATAAGATGAAAAGGCTTACAGGAGGGTCAATAGATGAGAAGTTATCAAATATACTGGATCACTGAAGAATTTGCTCACTATTTTTATGGACGAGAACAAAACTTTTTTCAACTATTTTTTGAAAGCTCCTGTGGGGAAAGTGAACAGCAAAAAATTATTGAAAAACAAATTCAATACATTACAAACAGATTTTTTGTTTCTCAAGTGAGGGAATTGCTTAGTGAAGCTTTATCCGCACGAAGTTGGTTTAACATACAAAATGATCATTTCTTTCGGATTGAACTCCCAGATAATAAGGGGAGAGCAGAATTGTTTGCTGATGAACAATGCTTATATTTAAAGGCTTCTGGAAGTTATGAATCTGAAGCGATTTTTTTTCATTCATTAAAAAAAATGAAGGCTTACCTGTTTGCTGTTGATTTTAAAAGGAAAAATTACGGCTGGCTTGAACCAATAAAAAAAGAAATCTTGTTTAGGTAAAGAAAATTTCTCTTTCATATTGTATAATGATTTGTGGTTTAGTAAACTTTTAGTAGACAACATGAAGGAGGAAGTATTTTATGTGGTATGTGCTAGTCGGAATTCTAGCTCTAGCAGCTGGAGTTGCACTTGGGTTTTTCATTGCTCGTAAGTACATGATGGATTACTTGAAGAAAAATCCACCAATTAATGAACAAATGCTACGCATGATGATGATGCAAATGGGACAAAAACCGTCGCAAAAGAAAATAAATCAAATGATGGCTCAAATGAACAAGCAAATGGATGGGAAGTAAAAGTCGTTCAAAGGCTTAAGGTGAACTTGAATGGAATTTATTTTTATATCCAATATTGTTCATTAAGCCTTGCAGCGATTTTTAACTCATCTAACCAACTAAACCCACTTATTTCTGTTGAAGACGATCAATAGAAGGAAGTGGGTTTTTGCGTGATCAGTTTTGATAGGCGGGTACAGGTTAGCCATGGTGATTCATTTTTTCAAAAATAAAAATAAACAGGATCTGATGGATTTCCTGTTTATATTAGGTGAGCACTTTATGTTTATAAACTAATGGTTGAATATAATAGCGATCATAATCATTTAATAAATCATCTAACTCTTGACTGTATTTAATAGCTAAAGGAGAATTTAATCCCTGTATGGTTACCACTTCGAATAATTCTAATCTTTTTCTTTCAATCGTATCTAATAATTGTTCTTTAGACACATCAGTAGTTCCTTTCATGATTTTATTTAATAAACTAATGATAGTATACCCAATTTTTTTCTTTTTTTCAAAAAAATTAGCTTTGATCGATGCTTTATTTTTGTAAACAAGGCAATTCAAATTGTGCATTTAGTTTCTTGTATGTCATAAGATGTTCACAAAGTGTTCACGAATTATTTTTTCGCTTATCTTTAAAAACTTTGTTACAATAGCAAAAGAAAGGCAGGGGGGTCTTTATGAGTGATGTCAATATTTTTATAGCATTTGGAGCTGGTTTTTTAAGTTTTATTTCACCTTGCTGTTTGCCGCTTTATCCGGCATTTTTATCATATATAACAGGAATGAGTGTTAATGAATTAAAAAATGATAATGCGATGTTGCAAAGAAGGAGTATGCTTCACACTCTTTTCTTTTTACTAGGTTTCTCTATTATATTTATCGCACTAGGGTTTACGAGTTCATTTATAGGGAATATTCTTGCTCAATATAAGGACTTAATTAGACAGCTTGGGGCGATTTTTATTGTCTTTTTCGGTTTAGTCGTTACAGGCATTCTTCAGCCTAAATTTATGATGACGGATCGTCGGCTTGAGTTTAAGAGTCGTCCGAGTGGATATTTAGGTTCTATGTTGATTGGCTTGGCATTTGCCGCAGGATGGACACCTTGTACCGGGCCGATATTGCTATCCGTCTTTGCCCTTGCTTCCTCAAATCCAGGGTCAGGGCTGGTGTATATGATCGCTTATACGCTTGGTTTTGCGATTCCTTTTTTTGTGCTTTCCTTCTTTATTGGCCGTATGAAGTGGATTCGCACGCATAGTGCGAAGATTGTGAAAATTGGCGGCTATGTCATGATCGTTATGGGGATCGTTCTATTTTTTGACTGGATGACAAAAATTATTTCGTTATTAAGTCCAATTTTCGGAAATTTCACTGGGTTCTAACAGAACATAGTTATTAAGTTAAAGACAGGTTAAAACTGGGGAGGGGCATATGTGGCGAGCGTTTTGATTGTAGACGATACAAAGTTTATGAGAACAACTTTAACAGACATGTTAATAAAATTGAATCATGAGGTAGTCGGTGAAGCTGAAAACGGGGAAGAGGCAATTGAACTGTATCGAAAGTTTCGACCAGATGTTGTGACGATGGATATCACAATGCCTGTTATGAACGGAATAGAAGCAACAAGTGAAATAAAAGCCGAATTTCCTGAAGCAAAAATTATTGTATGTTCAGCTATGGGGCAACAAAGAATGGTGATGGAGGCGATTGAGGCGGGAGCAAAGGATTTTGTGACCAAACCATTTGATGAAGCACGTGTAGGTGAAGCATTACGACGTTTGCTAGGTTAAAGCATTTGTGATAGTCTTGAATGACTCCGCCACATGGTTGAGTTTGTATGTTTAACTATTTATAAAAAATCATTTTAAGATAAGGATTGATGAAGATGCTATATATAGCTTCATCTGTTTTCGCTATTTTGATGGGAATTGGCGTGATTGTTGTCCGAATGAAAGCTTCGAAGAAACCAACGTCAATTAAAAAGATTATTTTACCTCCTGTTTTTATGAGCACAGGGGCAGTGATGTTTCTTATTCCTGAATTCAGGGTTAGCTCAATGGAATTGTTAGAAGCGGTGACAGTGGGTATGTTGTTTTCTATTTTATTAATTAAAACATCTAATTTTGAGATCCGAGATAAAGATATTTATTTAAAGCGTTCGAAAGCATTTCCTATTATTTTGATTAGTCTACTAATTATTCGAATTATTGGTAAAGGGATGTTAAGTGACTCTATTGATGTTGGTGAACTTAGTGGTATGTTTTTTATTCTCGCGTTTTCAATGATTGTTCCTTGGCGGATTGCGATGTATATAAAATATCAAAAGTTAAGCCGAGAAATCGTCAATTAGAACAGAACATGTATGTTAAATAATGAATATCTCAAAAAAAGAGGCACCCTAATTCAATTAAAGTGTACCCTATAGAGTAGACACTAAAAAAGTCTACCTATAGGGTACTTTTTTGTATAATAAAAAACACAACCAGAGAAATTGACATGGAGACGGAGAAATTATGAGTAAAAAGGTTTTTACAGAAAAAGAGATCAAGTTGCTATCAATTAATCCTTACGTTAAATCTGTAAGTTCAAAAGGAATTACCTATACAGATGAATTTAAACATATTTTTATCGCAGAAAAAAAGAAAGGCAAGTTTGCCAGAGATATATTTGAACAACATGGTTTTGACATAGATGTTTTGGGGAAACACCGGATTAAGTCAGCTAGTAGAAGGTGGAATGATGCTTACAATGAGGGAGGGATAAGTGGTTTACGTGATACTAGAACTGGTAACTCAGGGCGTCCTAGAGAAAGAGAATTATCCCTAGAGGAGAAAAATGCTCGCTTAGAAGCACAAATTAACTTGTTAAAGGCGGAAAATGAACTTTTAAAAAAGATTCGATTTGCAGAAAGGGGGATGAAGAAATAGCACTTCCTCCTAGCCGAAAGTATATCCTTATTCGATCAGTTATCGAAAAATATCAATTAAAAAATATAGTGAGCTACCTATGTAAAGCAGCTGGCGTCTCAAGAAGTGGTTATTATAATTATTTCTCAAAAGCGTCGCAAGAACAAAGGAAGCTAAAAGATGAAAAAGATGAGGTAGTAAAGGGGATTGTCTTAAAGGCCTTCCATTTTAAAAGACGGAAAAAAGGGGCACGTCAAATCAAAATGACTTTGGCGGGTCAATTTGGTGTTGTCTACAATTTAAAGCGCATACGGCGAATCATGAAGAAGTATGGGATTATATGCCCTATCAGAAAGGCAAATCCTTATAGACGAATGATGAAAGCCACACAAGAACACCGAGTTGTACCAAATCTATTGAACCGGCAATTTAAGCAAGGTGTCCCTGGAAAGGTACTCCTAACCGATATCACATATTTATATTACGGAAAGGGTCAGAAAGCCTATTTGTCGACAATTAAAGATAGCTCAACCAATGAACTCTTGGCCTATCACGTGTCAGACCGATTAACCATGGATTTAGCTACAGGTACCCTTCTGAAGTTAAAGAAGAATCGAAACTTTAGAAAGACAGAAGATGCCTTGATACACTCTGATCAAGGTACCCACTATACACACCCTGATTTTCAAAAGTTAGTGAAGAAACTTGGATTACGTCAATCCATGTCCAGGCGAGGTAACTGTTGGGATAATGCTCCGCAAGAATCCTTCTTTGGGCATTTTAAGGACGAGGCCTATATTAAACCATGTATAACACTAGAGGAATTAAAACGTGAAATTAAGCAATATATGATTTATTACAATAACTATAGGTATCAATGGAATCTAAAAAAGATGACCCCTGTTCAATACAGAGATCATCTTCTAAAAACTGCCTAGGCTTTTTTAAAATGTCCTTTACAAAGGGTACACTTTAAATTTCGGGTAGCCTCTTTTTTTGAATAGTAGAGTAGTATAACAAGCAACTTAGCCATGTATTAAAACAAATGTTCATACGGAGTCATATCAATGTTCATTTCGGTTAGTTTTTTTCGTAAAAATTTATGGTCGCGTTTCGGAGTGGCGACGATATATCCACGGATGACTAAGTCTTGTGTTACTTCTTTTGCGTTTTCTTTTAATGTGATTTCACCAATTTTTCCGGCAATTTTATGGCGGGCAACATCGCGAAACAATTCGGGCACCGGACTAACAAGTTCTTCGAGCAAGTCCTTCTCTTGCTGCTTCCATAAGCGCCTCGTTTGTTCTACATAGTATTCTTCCCAATCCATATCAGAACGGCCATCTTCTTTCGGAAATCGTTTTAAAAATTTTCTAAACATAAAGAAGCCCCCAATAGCAAAGCTTCCTGTCAATATAAATACCCAGAATAAAATAAAATAAGAAAACCAGCCTTCTAGCATTATGTAACCCCCAACTATCACTTACTTTCGTTACTATTATAGACAATTGATGGAGGTGAAACAATAGGTAAGCTATAGGAGCCATTTATGGCAGCAATGTTTTCATTTTTGTGAATTCCTCTACCAGACTAGTTTTTTGGCGTTTGCATTCATATAATAATTCGTTACTATTAAATATATAGACTATGATAGAGGTGAGACAAGTGAAGTTTATTCATACAGCGGATTGGCATTTAGGAAAGCTCGTTCACGGGGTGTATATGACAGCTGAACAGAGAGAGGTTCTTAGGCAGTTTGTCGAAATTGTTGAACAAGAAAAACCTGATGCTGTTGTCATTGCAGGAGATTTGTATGACCGTTCGGTTCCACCTACGGAAGCAGTAGAACTGTTAAATGAGATATTATTTAAAATAAATGTGGAATTAAAGACACCGATTGTTGCTATTGCAGGAAATCATGATAGTGCAGAGCGACTGTCTTTTGGTGCTTCGTGGTTTCAACATAGTGGCTTTTATTTAAAAGGGAAGTTGGATCAAGACTTTGCACCGGTATCTATTAAAGGAGTTAACTTTTATTGCATTCCATATGCAGAACCGGGAGTGGTTCGCGAACTGTTAGGTGATGACTCGATTCAATCTCATCAAGAAGCGATGAAAGCGATTATTGGAAAAATTGAAGAAGAGATGAATAAGGAAGAAATCAATGTATTTGTCGGTCATGCTTTTGTTCTTGGTGGTCAAACAAGCGATTCTGAGCGAACGTTATCTGTCGGAGGCTCAGGCTGCGTTAGCATCGACTTATTTGCTCCTTTTCATTATACAGCACTTGGTCATTTGCATAGTCCGGATGCAATTCGACATGAGACCGTTCGTTATTCTGGATCGCTATTAAAATACTCTTTCTCTGAAGCGAAGCAACGGAAAAGTATTTCTATTGTAGAGATGAAAGAAGGAGGAGAAGTGACGATTGAAGAACGAACACTCATCCCGAAAAGAGATATGCGTGAAATAGAAGGGACACTTGAGGAACTGTTAGATCCAAGCCGTGTTGAGACAGAGCAAGCAGAAGACTATTTAAAAGTCACCTTGCTAGACAAGGGAGCGCTGATTGACCCGATGAGTAAATTAAGGCAAGTATACCCGAATGTGCTACATCTAGATCGAAAAATAGAGCTTATCGATCAAAAAAAGAAACAAAATTATACGTCGGTGCGTGATGAAAAGAAAAACGAACTTGATCTTTTCTCTGACTTTTACACACAAATGACGACGGACTCTTTTACAAGTGAGAAAAAAGACATCATGGAGAACATCATTCAAGGGGTAAAGCTGGAGGTTGAGCAAAAATGAAGCCGTTAAAACTAATGATGCAAGCGTTTGGTCCTTATGCCGGAAAGGAAATTATTGATTTCGGTCAACTCGAAAATCATACGATGTTTGTGATTTCTGGCCGAACTGGTTCGGGGAAAACAACGATTTTTGATGGGATTAGCTTTGCGATTTACGGGCGAGCTAGCAGTGAGGGAAGAACAGGTGCAGAGCTTCGCAGTCATTTTGCCAGCGATGATTTATTAACAGAAGTCATGCTTCAATTTTCATTGAAGGGCCATACATATGAGATCTATCGTTCACCTCAGCAAGAAAAGAAGAAAGAACGCGGGGATGGTTATCGAACTGTGACGGCAAAAGCTGAGCTCTATGAGTGGATAAATGATGGAGAAAGAAAGCTCCTAGCAGCCAACGTGCGAGATGTCGATGAAAAAATTAAAGAAATTGTTCAGCTAGATGCGAATCAGTTTCGCCAAATATTAATGATTCCTCAAGGAGAATTTAGAAAATTACTAGTTTCTGATAGTAAAGATAAAGAACAAATATTGCAACGACTATTCCACACTCAATTTTACAAAAAGATAGAGGAAAAATTAAAGGTAGAAGCGAGTTCCTTAAAACAGAAAGTGCAATCGGGTGCAGAGGAACGAACGCAGCTTTTAAAAAGCATTCAATCATCTTCTGAGGAGATGGTTCAATTACTTCAAACATCACCATTGAATGAATCCGCTGTGATTATCCAGCTTGCAAAAGATATCGAAGACTTGACCGTTCAATCTCAGCATATTCAACAAACTCTTTTAAAGCAGAATGAGTTACGTGATGAATGGAATAAAAAGCTTGATCAGGCTGAACGACTCATCATTCAAATAGAGAGAAAAGAGCAATTAGATAAACAGCTGCAACAGCTGCAAGCAAGAAAAGAAGACATTTTAAGTAAACAAACGGAAATTGTATGGGCTGAAAAAGCAACGAAACTTGAGCAGCAAGAGAAAGAGTGTAAGGCGTTAAAAAGTGAGCTGGATGGCCTGAATCAGAGAATCAACTTAACAACAAAAGAGTTAGCCGCCAAACAAGAAGCGTATATTCAAGCAGAGCAAATATGGAAAGAAGAGAATGCGAAGGAAGAGGAAAGACAGCAAGCAGCTGATGAAGTCAGTAAATTAAATGGAATTAAAGCGGCCGTTTACTCGTTAGATGATGAGCAACAATTGCTTGAACGGCTAGAGAAAGAAAAGCAACAATTAGAAAGCTGCCGCATGGAATTATCAATAAAGCATGAAGAAGCAGAGAAGCGAATCGATCAAGTAGAAGCGGAACTTTCTTCGTTAGATCATTGGCAAAACCAGCTATATCAAGAAGAAAAGAAACTAACAAAGGTAAACGAGCGTATTCAGCTTTGTCATGATATTCAAGAGCAACAAACGGAAGTGTCCAATCTGCAAGAGCAGTATCGCAACTTGATGAAAAAGTATGATGAAAAAAGTGTACAGCTTACTCGAGCACAAACAGTATTAGAAGAGTTGGAATCAGCGTGGAATAAACATCACGCTAGTATGTTAGCCGCAACATTAGTTGCAGGGCAGCCTTGCGCAGTATGCGGCTCAACAGATCATCCCCACCCTGCTTCTGAAGTTTTGGGAGCACCTGCGAAAGAGGAGATTCAATTAGCTAAAAATGAAGTAGAAAGGCTAGAAAGTGAACAACTGATCATAGAAAAAAACAAGTTCGAAAAGCAAACACGCTATGAATTAAGTACGGAAACATTAGGGAAGCTGAAGCAAAAAGCCGAAGAGATTGGGTTAGATGATGATTTAATGAAAGATGGGCAGCGAATCGATGGACTGTTAAAGCAAAAGCAAGCAAGTGAAGCGCTCGTTCGAGAAGCTAACGAGCGGCTGCAGCTCAAAACAAAATGGATGGAAACAAAGGAAAAGCTAAAAGAAGAAAGAAGAAAGCTTCAACGAGAGATCAATGAGCTTCAACAAAAGGCGAGTAATGCACAAGAATTATTCGTAGCAAAGCGCGAGGGAATGGAGCATTTATTAAAAAGTATCCCGGCCTCTATTCGGAAGAAGCCAGCATTTGACGAGGCTCTTGATCGAGTCGAGAAAAGAAAACAGGAGCTGTTCGAACGATTCGATCAAGCATTGAAGCAAAAACAAATAAGCGAAAAAAGTGTGGCAACAGCAGCGGCAACCCTTCAAGAAGTAGAGTATATGCATAAGGGGAAACAGAAACAACTAGAAAAAGAGCGGAACGTCTTTTTAGAGTTAATGAACCAATATCAATTTAAAGATTATAAACAATATGAAAGCAGCAAGCGATCGGAAGCAGCGATTAAGCATATACAGCAAGAAATTATGGCTTATCATGAGGAGTTGCGTTCAGTTTCTGATAGAAGGCAAGAACTGATACAACTGTTAGAAGGTGTAGAGAAGCCGAATGTTGCTCATATCAAGCAGGAATTAGCATCGATCACCGAGCAAATCACCATCGAGCAGGAGAGGTGGGCGATGACATCCGCTCTCATTCGCGATTGTCATCGGATTAAGGAACGAGTAGAGGAACTGAACGAAGATTTAAAGGAATTAGAAGAGAAATATCAATTAATTGGGCATCTGTATGATATGGCACATGGCAACAATGTTCATAAGTTAACCTTTGAACGATATGTACTTGCTTCATTTTTAGATGATATTTTAACTGTAGCAAATGAACGGCTCGTAAAAATGACGGCAGGCCGCTATTATTTACTGAGAAAGACGGATCGAGCGAAAGGCAATGCGCAAAGCGGTCTTGAATTATTAGTGTTTGATCAATATACAGGGCAAGAACGTCATGTAAAGACATTATCTGGCGGAGAAAGTTTTAAAGCATCTTTAGCTTTAGCCCTTGGTTTAGCAGAAGTGGTTCAGCAATATGCCGGTGGTGTCTCTTTAGAAACGATGTTTATTGATGAAGGATTTGGTACACTTGACCAAGAATCGCTCGATCAAGCGATTGAGGCGTTAATGGATATTCAAAGTAGCGGTCGATTAGTCGGGGTTATTTCTCATGTTCCGGAATTGAAAGAAAGAATCGAAGCTCGTTTAGAAGTGATTTCTACTCAAAGTGGAAGTTATACCGAGTTCCAATTTTTCGGATGATGATCATTGGAAAAATTGGAAAAGGAGGCGTGAGCGAAGCAGCACGCCCCTTTTTATTAAGGCACAAACTTTCCAATATGAGCATATAATCATATATATGATTTGAAAAATATGTTATTATCAACTTGAATGATGTTCAAGAATGGGGTGTCCTTTATGACGGAATATCGGTTGAAAGGTCTTTCATGTGCTAATTGTGCTCGTGAAATGGAAGAAGAAATACAAAAGCTTCCGCATGGAAAAGAAGCCAAAATATATTATAACTCAGGTAAGCTGTCCATACCTGAAGACATTCATTTACCTAATGTGGAAAAAATATTAGCAAAAGATGGAGTGGCAATCATTAAAGAACAGGATTCTTCTAATGAAGAAGGGCATCATCATGCCGAGGGTCATGGTGGTCCAAATTGGAAAGTGTTGCTCTCTCTTTCTACTATTCTGTTTGTTTCTGCTCTTCTGCTTGAAGATTATTTGCCTGTTGCTGCCGTCGTATCTATTTACGTTGCCGCCACAGTGATCAGTGGCTATCAGACGTTTATAAAAGGAATGAAAAATCTTTTTCGTTTTAAGTTCAATATTGATACGTTAATGACGGTTGCTTTAGTTGGTGCATTTAGCATTGGTGAGTGGCGAGAAGGAACGCTAGTAGCGATTCTTTTTGGATTAAATGAATATTTAGAAGGATTAGGCATGGAGAAGGCGAGACGATCGATGGCTACTTTACTTCAAGTGGCGCCGAAAGAAGCCGTCTTGGTCGATGGAGGGCATGAGAAAGTGGTACCCATCTCTGCTTTGAAAGTTGGAGATATCGTTCTTGTGAAAGCCGGAGAAAAAATTCCTTCTGATGGGAAAATAATCGAAGGAAAAAGTTCAGTCAATGAATCAGCAATTACTGGAGAATCGATGCCTGCTGATAAACAAATAGGAGACGATGTGTTTGGAGGAAGTATCAATAATGAAGGCGTATTAAAGGTTGAGATCGCCAAGGCTTACGAAGATTCTTCCTTGGCAAAAATTTTACATCTTGTTGAAGAAGCTCAAGAAACAAAAACGCCTACTGAGTTGTTCATTAATCGATTTGCTAAATATTATACGCCTGCGATTATGTTGATTTCAGTTTTCGTGATGATCATACCTCCGCTTCTATTTGGAAGTGATTGGGGAACATGGTTTTATCAAGGATTAGCGGTCTTAATTGTTGGTTGTCCGTGCGCTTTAATCTTATCTTCCCCGATTGCTATTGTGTCTGGTATTACAAGAAATGCTAGAAATGGAATTCTTGTAAAAGGTGGGATTCATCTAGAGCAGCTAGGAAAAATAGAGACCATTGCTTTTGACAAAACAGGAACCTTAACAAAAGGTGAACCCCATGTAGAAAAAACGATTGTTTATGCAGCGAATTTTTATCAAATCGCTGGAGCTATTGAGAAAAACTCTTCCCATCCGCTGGCAGTAGCTGTTGTAAAAGAAGTGTCCAAACATGTACGTCAAATAGAGGAGGCAGCTGACGTCCAAACGATTGTTGGTCAGGGTGTTTCTGCACGGATGAATGAAAAAAGCTACTTTTTAGGAAATGAAAACAGCTTGTCTCATCTATCGTTACCGAATAAGGTGAAAGAGGATATCGCACAACTAAAAGAAAAAGGTTATACTTTAGTAGCGGTTGCTGATGAAGACAAAGTACTTGGCTTATTTGGCATCTCTGATCAAATTCGTCCAGAAGCTCATCAATTAATCAAGCGACTTCAAGAAAATGGAGTCAAACAGACGATTATGCTAACGGGGGATCATCAAAAGTCTGCCGAAAAGGTCGCAACAGCTATTGGCTTAACAGACTATTATGCAGGTTTGCTGCCAGATGAAAAGGTGCGAAAAATTAAAGAATTAACCGAAACGTCCATGACAGCGATGGTAGGCGATGGCATAAATGATGCACCAGCACTTGCGACAGCGGATGTTGGGATTGCGATGGGGAAAGGAACGGATAGTGCGATTGAAACGGCTGATATTGTTTTAATGCAAGACCATCTTGGTAAACTTCCTTCAGCCATTGCTATCAGCAGAAGAGTTAACCGAATCATTAAGATTAATATCATTCTTGCTCTTAGCTTAAAATTAATTGCCTTATTGTTAACCATCCCAGGATTACTTACGCTTTGGATTGCGATTTTATCTGACATGGGGGCGACGGTCATGGTTACGCTCATTAGCTTAACTATTTTGATTGAAAAGAAACAAGAAAAAGCAGAGGGCGTTTCAATAAATTAAAGCCAGGAGGAATTTCCCTTCGCTTTTCTTCATAGACGTTCATAAATTGTTCAGATTCATTCGCTCTATCCCGTTGAGAAATTGAATCGGATACAATACCATTGAACTATCACACCATGCGTTCATGTAGGAGGGAATTTATTTGAAGTTATACCGTTCAATTATACTTATTATCGTCACATCGCTCGTATTTATCACAGGATGTAGCAACAGCGACTTCCAAGGGAATATGGATGTGAAACTACAAGATTTCACTCATGTCAATCAAGACAACAAAGAAGTGGGTCTTGAAGATTTAAAGGGTACGGTTTGGATTGCTAATCTTATCTTCACAAATTGTACAACGGTTTGTCCACCGATGACGAAAAACATGTCTGAACTGCAAAAGATGCTAAGCGATAAAGGGATTAAAGATTATCGTATCGTCTCTTTTAGTGTCGATCCTAAAAATGATACGCCAGAAAAATTGAAACAATATATTTCTTATTATGATGCTGATGAAAGTAATTGGGATCTATTAACAGGATATGATGCCGATTACATTAAAACATTTGCAGAGAAAAATTTTCAAACATTAGCGATCCCAGAGCCTAATTCGGATCAAATTATGCATGGAACAAGCTTTTATTTAGTTGATAAAGAAGGAACGGTTGTCAAAAGCTATAACGGCAATGAAGATGTTCCGTTTGATGAAATTGTGCTTGATATGGAGCAATTAATTGAAGAATAAAAAAGCGGCTGTCTAACGATGCTATGTTTAGGCAGCCATTTTTATTTTTAACAGCTAGAAATGAATTTATCACTTTAAATAAAAACAAGACTTGACTTTGAATAAATTAACAAAAAATTCACATTTTTTAATTGAAATTCGGGCTTGTATTGTGTAATATTAGACTACAGAGATTATTCTGAAAAATCATTCAAGGGGTGAATAATATGAATTATGGCGTGTATAAGTTTGGCTCATTTAATAAAATTAAGTGTGATTGTGGTTGGGAAGGTGTTCGTGCCGATTTGCGAAAAGCATTAGTTGTTCTTGAACAAACAAAGTGTGGAACCATCTTTGATGCAGAAGATGTATATGTTTGTCCGAATTGTGATTCGAGAAAATATTGATTACCTCCCATTAGCCTTCGTATTTTTTTCCCTACTTGCCTACAGTCAATTTTGATCGTCTGCAAATTTTAAAACCTTTCAGCTAATTTATAATGTCGAAAAAGAAGTGTCCCAACCAAAGTGGGCACTTCTTTTTCTTTTATAAGGTGTAAGTCTTTATTACTGTATGGAACAAGAATATTGTATAATAAATAAACAATGGAGGGAAATGATGATGAAACAAATGAGAGGCCATCATCTTCTATGTGTTCACGGATTTAGGGGAATGGGGTATAGTGAAGAATTTATTGGTACAATGACGAAAATTGTTAAGGATATAAGAAACGAACAAAAAGACTTCCCTATTCGAGTCGTGGTCGGATTTGATGAAGCTTGTTTTTCTTGTCCTAATAAAGGAGAAACGATATGTGAAGCATCACCAACGTCACAAGAACATGTAACAGCACTTGATAAAAATGTCATTCACCATTTAGGGTTGGAAGAAAATAGAGTGTACCTTAAATCTGATATAATTAAACGAACAGTTGAAAAGGTTCATCCAGAAGATCTGCAATTTCTTTGTAAAGGGTGTTCTTGGCTTAGTGCTGGTGTATGTAAAGAAGGGATTCGTCAGTTGAAGGAAAAAGTGGGGGATGAAGAAAACTCCCACTGATTGAAGTTTCACTTTATGAAGTTAATGGAGGAACAACATTTATATGGCAAATGCAACAGGGAATTATTTTGCAAATGATTATGAATCGATTGAAGTGCTAGCTGATCGAATTAGTGAAGAATTAGAGTGTCCGATTACGATAGAGGATGCGAACCATCGGATTATTGCTTACAGCCGACATGAGGATGAAGTGGATTCAGTTAGAATTGCCACAATTATGGCGCGGCGAGTGCCAGAGAATGTTATCAATAGTTTGTGGAGAAATGGAGCGATTCCGAAGTTGTTTGAAACGGAAGAACCCGTTATTATCCCGCGGATTGAACAAGTATCATTAGGAGAACGAGTAGCGATTTCCGTCCGTAAGCAAAACCAAGTAGTGGGCTTTATTTGGGCTCATCCTAAACAAAGCTTTACTGAGGAAAAATTAATGATTTTACAAGAAGCCGCAAAGGCAGTGAAGAATCAATTGCTTCAACATCAAAAGAAGAAAAAGGCAACGGAAAAAAGCTATCAAGAGTTTTTTTGGAAATTATTGACTGGTCATTTTTCAAGATTAAAAGAGATAGAAGCAATGAATGAGTATCACCATTTACAGTTAAAAGGGCCATTTGCAGTGATTATTTTCGATTTTCCTCAACCTATCAATCAGTCAGTTGAGCGGCAAGCGGATTATTTAGTGGAAACAATGCAACAGTTACCAATTGTAGCTAGAACGTTTGATAATACTCAATTAATTCTATTGGCGAAAATACCTGAAAAAGACCACACGAATAGTCTGCTTACTTTTATTGATAACTTTATTTCAAAAATCAATGAGCGTCAACAAATCGATGGCATCATAGTAGCGGCAGGTGGTGTTGCTGATCAGCCATTACATATTTGCCGAAGCTATCAAGAAGCATTATTTGTACTAAAAATTAAGAATCAATTTCCGAAAATTACAAACCAGATTTGTTGTTATGAAAAACTAGGTGTGTTTCAGTTTATTGAAGATTTAGCGGCCATTCGAAAACAAACAGGATTTCAAAATCCGATGATTACGAAACTAATGAAATATGATCGCGATCATCATTCGAACATGAAAGAGACGATTTTTGTCTTTCTCCAATATGATGGAAATATGAACGAAGCAGCGAAAGAGTTGCATATTCATGCCAATACGTTAGCATATCGATTAAAAAGGATTTCAGAAATAGCTGAAATTAATTTAAAGGATGCTAATCAAAAGATCACTCTCTATTTAGATTTACTTATTAAACAATTAGAGGAAAGTGATTTGTAAGAATTCACAAAAAAATCTCCCTGAATTTTTTATTTATAATGATGAAATGTTTAGAAAATTGCCATACTATAGACATATAATAAAAACAGGGAGATGATCATAATGATTATTGGTATTCCTAAAGAAATAAAAAATAACGAAAACCGCGTAGCGATTACTCCTGCAGGTGTTAGCACGTTAGTCCGATCAGGTCATAAAGTATTAATAGAGAAAAACGCAGGAATTGGAAGCGGTTTCATTGATGAGGAATATAAAGCGTTCGGTGCCGAATTAATTGATTCAGCATCTGATGTTTGGGGTAAGTCAGAAATGGTCATTAAAGTAAAAGAACCTCTTGAATCAGAATATCAATACTTCCGTAAAGATTTGCTTCTTTTCACTTATTTACATTTAGCGGCAGAGCCTTCTCTTACAAAAGCTCTTGTTGATCATAAAGTGACAGGTATTGCTTATGAAACGGTTTCTGTGAATCGTACGTTGCCCCTTCTTTCACCAATGAGTGAAGTGGCAGGCCGTATGGCTGCTCAAATTGGTGCTCAATTTTTAGAGAAGAATAAAGGTGGTAAAGGGGTTCTTCTTGGCGGCGTTCCAGGTGTAAGAAAAAGTAAAGTAACCGTTATCGGTGGCGGGATGGTAGGAACAAATGCTGCGAAGATCGCTTCTGGGCTAGGTGCAGATGTAACGATTATTGACTTAAGTGCAGATCGTTTACGCCAATTGGAAGATATTTTTGGATCAAGCGTACAAACATTAATGTCTAATCCATTCAATATTGCTGAATCAGTGAAAGAATCTGATCTTGTGATTGGAGCGGTATTAATTCCAGGAGCAAAAGCACCGAAGCTTGTTACAGAAGAAATGGTGAAATCGATGTCACCGGGATCTGTCGTTGTTGATGTAGCTATTGACCAAGGTGGTATTTTTGAAACAGTTGACCATATTACGACTCATGATAACCCAACATATGAAAAACATGGCGTGGTTCATTATGCTGTTGCCAACATGCCAGGAGCCGTTCCACGTACATCAACAGTTGCTTTAACAAATGTGACAATTCCTTATGCTTTACAAATTGCTAATAAAGGATTTAGAAAGGCGATTGTGGAGAATCCTGCTTTAAAATTTGGGGTAAATACGCTAAATGGCTTTGTTACTTACGAAGCTGTAGCGAATGATCTAGGTTATGAATTTAAATCAGTGGATGAATTAATCTAAAATATAAGTATTGGCATAAAAAGGCTAGGTGTTTTCTGTATCAGAAAAGCCTGGTCTTTTTTACGATTTTTTTCTACTAGTGTAAAATAATCTATCTTTTGTGAAAATCACAAAACTTTTTTTCTCGTTCAATCGTATATATAAATGAGTGATTAAGTACGAGTGAAGACTTACATACATACATACATATATACATATGTTTATAAAAATGGTGAGGAAGGGTAAAGAAATATATGAACAAATCTACCTTACAATTGCTACGTTTATTCATAATTTTGGTTGGTTGTTTATTTTTGTTAGTCGGAGGTCTCTTTTATCAACAGCATAAACAACAAAAGGAGGAAGCGGTATATGCAAGAAAAATGCAGCAAATATATACGCTGATGAAAGACCATTCAATGACCGCACAAAAAATGATGGCTAACCAGTCCGAGTGGCCATCCACCTTAAGTGTTCAGAAGGAAGAAGTCGTTAAAAAAGTGGAGAACGAAATGAACAAATGCCAGGTGATGTTGTCTGAATTGCCTGATCCACCAGAGTCGATGATCGAAGAATATTCCGCATTACTCGATGTACATATTGCTTATAAACAGTACATGAACTTAGCTATTGGTTTTCAAGAAGCATCTAGTTCTTTTGCTAACAAAGAAAAGAAATTAAAAACTGAGCTGAATAATTGCTTAAGCGATTTTGATGAAATGATCCATCATCAACAAGAGAAGAAGGGCTAAAACAGTACTTGGGTATATTGCTTTTCAATCAAGCTTCTCCACTAACCTCTAGTTAGCGGAGAAGCGAAAGGAGTAGAATCAGCCTTTATACCCTGTATGAGCTTTGACTGTTACTTCAGCAAACTTACGGGTATCCGCTTTCGCAGACAGCACGGTGCCGATGTATCCAGCAATGAAACCAGCAGGAACGGACACAATGGCTGGGTTTGTTAATGGAAAGATTGGTTCACCGACGAAAATGGCTGTACCTTCAGGTCCGAGAACATTTGGGCTGATGGCTACAAGTATTAAAGCAGAAGCAAGACCTGTGATCATGGCAGCTAATGCACCAGTTGTGTTAAAGCGTTTCCAGTAAATTGTATAAATGATCACTGGTAGATTGGCGCTGGCTGCAACACAGAAGGCAAGTGAGACTAAGAAAGCGACATTCATTGTTTGAGCAAAGAGTGCGAGTATGATCGAAAAAACCGCTACAGATATGGATGCGTAGCGAGCAGCTAGCATTTGCTGCTTTTCTGTGATGTTCCCTTTTTTAATAATTTCTCCGTAAATATCATGAGCAAACGCTGATGCACCTGATAACACTAGTCCGGCTACAACTGCCAGGATCGTTGCAAAGGCTACCGCGGATACAAAGGACATCAGCATGTCCCCACCTAGCGCTTGTGCAAGTAAAGGAGCGGCCATATTACCTGCCGCGTTGGCAGCAATGATCTTGTCAGAACCTACAAAAGCCGCTGCTCCAAACCCTAAGAAGATCGTTAAAATATAGAAAATCCCCACAATCCAAGTAGCTACCACGACAGAGCTTCTTGCCGTTTTTGCGTCTTTTACTGTAAAGAAACGCATCAATATATGTGGCAATCCCGCTGTACCAAGAACGAGAGCAATCATAATAGAGATGGTGTCGATTGGATTTGTATATTTCACCCCAGGGTTTAAAAAGTCTTCACCAAGTGGTGTAGCTGTTTTCATTTGCAAGAACATTTCAAAGATATTAAAGTTAAATTTGGATAAAACTAGAAAAGAAATAATCACTGTTCCGATCATAAGTAGCACCGCTTTAACAATTTGCACCCAACTAGTGGCTGTCATTCCACCGAACAGAACGTAAATGGTCATCATGATACCTACCATTAATACGGCGATCCAATAATCAATCCCTAATAATAATTGAATAAGTGCTCCTGCCCCAACCAGTTGAGCAATCATGTAAAAGATAACAATCGTGATCGTACTCACAGCAGCTGTGGCTCGAATCTTTTTTTGATCAAAGCGAGCGCTAATCATATCAGCTAGCGTGTATTTACCAAGGTTACGTAACGGCTCAGCAACAATATATAAAACGACTAAATAAGCAACGAGATAACCGATACTAAAGAAGAAACCATCAAATCCATTTAAAGCGATTGCGCCGGCGATTCCGAGGAAGGAAGCAGCAGATAAGTAATCTCCAGCAATCGCTAATCCATTTTGCCAGCCGGTTAGTCCACCACCAGCTGTGTAGAACTCACTAGCAGAGTTCGTTCGTTTAGAAGCCCAATAAGTAATCACAAGTGTTAATCCGACAATAGCAACAAAAAATGTTAGCCCTATTACACTCATAAACTATGTTCTCCTTTACTCTGTTTATTTGCATCGTCTAGGATTTCATTTGCCATATGATCAAATTGATTCGCTTTTTTGACATACAACATACAAAGAAGCCATGTCATAATAAATTGGGCAAACGCAAAGAGCCAAGCCCAGGAAATTGAACCGATGGCAGGAGCGTTTAAAATGGTTGTGTAGGAAGTTAATAGCGGCAATGAAAAATAAAAAATTAAGAAAAAAATTGAAACTGGGACAATAAATTTGTTTTTTGTTTGAATTAAATGTTTGAAGTCGCGTCTTTCCGCAATTTTTTCATATTTCGTTTTTCGTTCTGGCGGTGTGGAATGTAATAGTTGCTTCTCCATCTAACATCCTCCTTTTTTATTCTGAAACCGTTTTCAGAATTATATGTCAATTTTAAGAAATTGACATAATTTTCGCAATAATAAATTTATAATTTGTCAATTTTTTTGAAGACATGTTTCGACAGCGATATCAATCGAATAACAATAGGGAATTTTTATCTTTCTATGTTTTGCTATATAATAGAGTGATAGAGATTAAGTAGATTGGAAGGATGAGGATGAAAGAAGGAAAACAATTGGCGCAATCACTCGTTTTCTTAACAGGAAGACATTTACGTTTTGTCTATGTCTTGCTCAATAATGCGAATCTTTGGGATATCGTATCTTCGAAAACGAAAGATGTTGTTTCTAAGGAGCGTTCGGCTCATTTTTATACATGGCTAAGTAAAGAAGCTGAAAAATTAAATGAAGTGGATGATACAGAGCTCCAGCTAGATTTGCTGTTACATCTGAGTAAGACGTTAAAATTGCCCGGAAGACAATACAATGAACCCTATGAAATTGAAACGCAATGTTCAAATATTGTAGAAAAAGTATTTAGTCTTTTGCAAAAAAAATACAAACAAATTTCGAATATGTACGAGCAATCTCACAATAAAAATAAATTGGAGTTTTTGATTCATTGGGAAATAGCTGAAATGTACGTTCACTTAAATGAACAAAACAAGGGCAAAAATGAAGAGACATCTTCCATGCTTTGGACAGAGGAAATTGTAGCTTTTCTACAAGATATGCCTAATTATCAACAAGAGCAGGTGATACAGCAGTTAGGTTTAAGTGCGTGTATAGAGAATGAACTAGCGGAAGCTCTACAAAAGGATGTATTTTCTGTATTTACGGTTATATGTGAAAGAGCGGGCTTTCACTTTTATCAATCACTTCTCCAAAGTTTTTCGAGAAAAGAAGCATCTAACTTGAATGATGTTGCTTATTTTTCTTGGATGACTCATCCTAACTTATTGTTATCATTGATTTTTAAAGGAGGAGGAATCCTTTATCGGTATCAAAATTTATTGTTTAATAAAGGGTTGCTACCTATCGTTCTGTTACAAACCACATTACCATTCTTCTCTGAGGGAATAGAGAATCAAAGCGATTTATCGCCATTATCGTCTGCTTGGCAACATCGTTTTGATCACTATCGTTCAATGTTAAGAACAGTTAATGAATTAGTAAAAAAACAAAGTGATGATCAAGCTGCTTTGCAAATTCTTTGTAAAGAACAGAAAACACTAGAAGAGACGGCTTACCAAACAAATAGTTATTACGAACAAATGCTTCAGAAATTAACTCAACTTTTGAAGCAGGATCCATCAAGGCCTTATTTCGGAGAATTAAGTGTAAAACAAAATCGATTGCAAGAAAGTTTAAAAAAAGTCAATGAGAAAATCGAGGCACAACAAGCGTCCAGACACGGGTTGATTAGCAAAGTCTCTTCTTTTGTGAAGTCCAATTATTATGAGACAGAAAAGACGCAATTAGAGAAGAAGTTAGAGAAAGTATTCAATGAGATCACAGAAATGATTTTAGAAAAATATCCAGACTATGAGCCTGAAATCGTTCACGAAATGATTCGTTTAAAAGAACAGTTAGCCGCGATTGAACAAGAATTGATTGAAATAAAGAAAAAGGTTCATAAGTTGGAAGGAGATTTACTATATTTGAAAAATAATGAAAAGGAAGAAAGAGAAAAAATAGCGATTGCTGAAAAACAAACATATGGTTTGTCGGAAATATATCAATTAGTCATAGAAAAAGAAAATAGATAGTTGATTCACTGAAATAGGCCTCCGCAAAAAGCGGGGGTTTTTTAGTCATAGAAAAGTATGATGTGTCAATTCCTTGATTGTAGGATAAATCTTTGTTAGGGTTATATAGGGATTCCTAATCACTTCCAGTTCAATTTAATACTACCCATTCCCATGTGCATTAATTAACAATTCAACTAGAGAGGAGAATTTTGTGAGGAGAATTTCTAACGTTTTTTGGTATGCAGCTGCAATTGTATTAATAGCTGTAATTTTTGGTGTCGCTGCACCAGAGTCATTCGAAGCAGTAACAGCTAACCTTAAAGAATTTTTAACATCAACATTCGGATGGTATTATTTAATATTAGTATCAGTGATTGTTCTGTTTTGTTTATTATTAATATTTAGTCCGGTAGGGACGATTAAATTAGGTAAACCTGATGATAAGCCAGAGTATTCTACACCAACATGGTTTGCTATGTTATTTAGTGCAGGTATGGGAATAGGTTTAGTATTTTGGGGTGCTGCTGAACCATTAAGTCATTTTGCTAAAAATCCCCCTTTGTCAGAAGCGGGATCAAACGATGCGTTAAAAGAATCGATGAGATATACGTTTTTTCATTGGGGCATTCATGCTTGGGCGATTTATGCTCTCGTTGCATTGGTGCTAGCTTATTATAAATTTAGGAAGGATGAGCCTGGGTTAATTAGTGCGACATTAACTCCTATTTTAGGAAGCAAAGCGAGAGGACCAATTGGAACAATCATTGATGTCATTGCTGTATTTGCGACAATTGTAGGGGTAGCTACGACACTTGGTTTTGGCGCAGCGCAAATCAATGGAGGCCTGTCCTATTTATTCGGGATTCCAATTAATTTTAATATTCAGTTAGTAATTATCGTTGTCACAACCATTTTATTTGTGATATCAGCGATGAGTGGATTAGGTAAAGGAATTAAAATTTTAAGTAATACAAATATGGTTCTTGCTGTATTACTGCTCGGCTTAGTGCTTATCCTTGGACCGACATTATTGATTTTTAATATGTTTACCGACACCCTTGGGTCGTATTTTCAAAACATAATTACAATGAGTTTTCAAATTGCTCCATTAAATGAAGAACACCGCTCTTGGATCAATGATTGGACGATTTTCTATTGGGCATGGTGGATTTCTTGGGCTCCTTTTGTAGGAATCTTTATTGCTCGAGTTTCTAAAGGGCGAACAATACGTGAGTTTTTAATAGGGACTCTTTTAATGCCAGCGCTCCTGAGCTTTTTCTGGTTTTCCGTGTTTGGTGTATCTGCCATGGACTTACAAATGTCTGGGGCTGTCGATTTAACGAATAATGCAACAGAGACCGTTCTATTCGCTGTCTTTAATGAATTTCCTTGGTCGTCTGTGCTATCAATCATAGGGATTACTTTAATTAGTACGTTCTTTATTACATCTGCCGATTCTGCAACATTTGTTTTAGGGATGCAGACCACTTATGGCTCATTGACACCGCCAAATCGGGTGAAGCTAACTTGGGGGATCGCCCAATCGCTGATCGCAATTGTTTTATTATATAGCGGAGGATTGCAGGCTCTTCAAAATGCATTAATTATTGTTGCGTTCCCGTTCTCTTTCATTATGATTTTAATGATGATGTCTCTATATAAATCTTTATCCATTGAACGAAAACAATTATTAAAGATGTTAAGACCTCAGAAAACAGTTAAGAAATAATACTATAGTCGGACCATCCTTTCAGACAAAGGGTGGTTCTTCTATGAGGAAAACTTGTTTTACTTGCAGTTTTTTAAAAGCTTATCTAATATAGGGTTCGAACCTATTATTTATACTTGAGGAGATTGATATGGCTAGACGAAAGTTAAAAAAATCAGTGAAACGAGCATTATTTTGGATTCCGTTACTCAGCTTCGCCATCTATATGTTTATGATTCAAGGTCTTCCTCAATTGAAGGGGATTTCAAGTAATTCTATTCCAGATGAGTTTATTCCGATATATAAAGCAGCTGAAAAAGAATATGGCGTGCCATGGGAGCTTCTTGCTGCTCACCATCGCGTTGAAACAAAGTTTTCTCAAATGGACCCGTTAATTTCTCCTGCAGGGGCAGAGGGGCCTTTGCAGTTTATGCCCTGCACGTTTGTTGGTTGGAATCATCCAACGTGTTCCGGTCTTGGAAAAGGTGATATTCCTGATGAAGAAAAAACGAACCCTGATGTCATTAAAAAGTATGGTGGATATGGCGTAGATGGAAATGGAGATGGCGTAGCTGATCCATTTAATATAGAAGATGCAGTTTTTAGTGCAGCCTACTATTTACAGAAACATGGAGCGGCAGATGGGGAATTAAAAGAAGCCATCTTTGCCTATAACCATAGTGATAAATATGTGGAGGATGTACTGTATTATTTAAAAGAATATCAATCGATGGAATGATAAAGTGAAAAAGGAAACTGTCTATGTGGTTGAAACCAAAAGTTAGCATATTTATCGTTGTTCTTCTTTTGATTGGTGGCTGTTCATTAGAAGAGGAGAGTCACGACACAAAAGAAGGACAAGTCACTACCAACGAAAAAAATGGGCATACGAATATAGAAAAAAAAGAATCCTCTGCAGAACACGGTGAAATAAAGGGGACTGTCTCTTATGTTGTAGATGGTGATACAATTGATGTTTTGCTGCCAGATAATACAACTGAGCGTGTGCGTATGATTCTTGTGGATACACCGGAAACAAAGCATCCACGTTTAGGTGTTCAGCCATTTGGACCCGAAGCGTCAGCATATACAAAAGAGCTCTTAACGAACAAAGAAGTGGAATTAGAAGTGGATGTTCAAGAGCGTGATCAATATGGTCGAATGCTGGCTTATGTTTGGTTAGATGGACAATTAGTAAATGAACAATTAATTGCTGAGGGATTAGCTAGAGTAGCGGTTTTTCCACCTAATACGAAATACGTGGATCGCTTGGAGAAAGCTCAAAAAGAGGCTCAAAAGCAAAAAAGAGGTATTTGGTCAATAGAGGACTATGTAACGGATCGGGGATATAATATTGATGCACAAACAGAGTCTACTGAATCCGATAAAGAATGTGAAATAAAGGGAAATGTAACAAGTTCAGGTGAAAAGATTTATCATGTTCCTGGTGGCCAGTCTTATAAAGTAACGAAGGCGGAAGAAATGTTTTGTACAAAGGAAGCAGCCGAAGCAGCGGGTTATCGGGCGGCGAAACGATAAGAGACAATAGAACCGCGTAGGAACAGGAACTTTTCTTAATGGTTTGCATAAAATGTGGTGTCAACCATTATGTGAAAGGAGTTTCTAATCATGGCTAATGAGAAGCAATCAGAAAAAAGAAGAGAAATGACAGAGGAAGAGTATTTAGAAATGATGAAACGCCGACACGAGTTTTGGTGGGGGAGACCTCGTCCAAACCTAGACGAAAAAGAAAAAAAATAATCTAATGAACCTTTTATCAGTGGAAGTACTACTCGTTCATGCAATAAAAAAACGATCCCTTATCGGATCGTTTTTTTTGTTAAAAAGGGTAACCTAGCTTTTCTAATGCAAGGTCAAAGAATCGTTTATCCAAACGTTATTTTAACCATTAACGATTACTTCTCCACAAACAATCTCCTCGATTTCACTGCCTTCGATTGTCTCTTTTAGTAATAAGGCATCGACTAATTGTTGGAATTGGCGTTTTCGTTCTTGAATAATGCTTTCAGATTTCTTTAATGCCTCTTGAAAAATTTCCTGCATTTTTGTTTCGCGTTCCGCTTTATTAAAGGTCAATGTAAAACCATCTTGCAGCATGCCGGAATCGACCATTTGTTCAATGATTTGTTTCGCTTGTTGAACATCTCCGCTAACACCAATACTATGTTCTCCTAGAAATAATCTTTCGGCCACCCCTCCGGATAGAATCATGGCCACTTGATCAAGCAGTTCGGTTGTTGTTGATAAATGAAGCTCTTTCGGAATAGGAGCCATATAACCAAGTGCTTGACCCCTAGGGATAATCGTTGCTTTTCTAACGGATCCCGGTTTTGTGACAGATTGAACGAGTGCATGTCCTGCTTCATGAATAGCGACTCTTCGTTTGATTTGAGGGTCATGGAGTGAACGGGAAGAATGACCAAGGATGATTCGATCTAATGCTTGATCTAAGTCGCTTTTTTCGATTCGATCACGATCGTGCCGAATCGCATTTCGGCTGGCACTTTCAAATAACGAATGCAACTCTGCACCGGAAAAGCCCGCTGTACTTTGGGCTAAATAATCAAGGCCCGAATGAACAGCTGTAGATAATTTTCGATCTCTTACATGAATATCGATAATTTCTCTTCGTCCTTTCGTGTCAGGAAGCGGAACGAGAAAGGAGAAATCAATTCGTCCTGGGCGAAGGAACGCTTCATCTAACATATCTTTTCTGTTCGTTGCTGCAATAAATAAAATATCATGATTAGCGTGTCCTCCATCCAGCTGAACAAGGAGTTCCGTTAATGTTCTTTCCGCTTCTTCTCCTCCATGTGCTTTCCTGCGAGCAGCAAGGGCATCTACTTCATCGATAAAAATAACAGCGGGCTTTTGTTTTCTTGCTTGTTCAAATAAGCTGCGTACTCTAGACGCTCCAACACCAACAAATAATTCAGTGAAGGCCGAGCCGCTCGCTGAAAAGAAGTGAGCATTTAATTCTTTAGCAACCGCTTGGGCAAGCAAGGTTTTACCTGTACCAGGTGGACCATAAAATAAAATGCCTTTCGGCGGCTTAATACCAATTTCTTGTGAACGCTCTTTATTTTTGATAATGGATAACGTTTGCAAAATTTCTTCCTTCATTTCTGTAGACAGGCCACCTACATCAGTTAATGAAATGGAGGGAAGAGGTTTAGCTCTTGATAAGCTGTTCTTCATTGATTTGCTGCGGCTAATCCCACTTTTTTTCTGACTAAGAACAAAAGTACCTACAGCGATTAACAAAATCACGAATCCGCCTATAATCCAATTGTCTGCAGGGACGTGATC